>CAZQUW010000034.1:3447-18456 GCA_964596215.1 uncultured Planctomicrobium sp.
TCATGCGGTTCTGGCGACGCAACATCCAGATCGTTCGGGTCGTCGGGAAACTTGGGGAGTTCGTTCTTCTTGGCGTAAAACTGATCCAGTTTCAGGTCTCCCCGCACTTCGGCATCCAGCAGTGCGACGCGCTTTTCGAGCAGCACCAGGCGCGCGTTAAGTGATGCCGGACTCAGTTGATCGTCCCGCGACGAACGCGGCGGACGGGGAACGGCGGGATAACCTAATTGACGCTGAAAGGCCGCGAACATATAGAGCGGGTCTTTGCCCTGATTGGCTCGGGCAATCCGCCCCTCCTTGGGACCGAATAACAGCGGCGTCCTGGATTCCAGTCCCGGGTCGTTCAATTGTCGCTGTTGATCAATGAGACATTGTTCCGAAGCGAAGTAGATCAGATCGGCAAAATCGACGCTCCCCAACTGCCGCCGACAGCGCTGAATCCAGGCCCGCCAGGCCTCATCATACAACGGGTCATGCAGCATCGCCTGCAGACCTTTGTCATATCCCAGTCGGTTACGGCTCAGGCATTCGAACTGATAAATGAACAGCCCCGCACGCGTGGCGCCATTCGCCCGATAATCAGCCTCACGCTCCAGAATCAGCAGGGCCGTGTATTGATCGAACTTGGATTTGTCTTCCTCTGCGCGGCTGAAGACATACGCCTGAAACGGAGCGAAGTAATGGGGCAAACGTTCCATGGCTTCGCTGAGCCGGCCGTTCAACAGGATCTCACCACGCAGAAAATCAATCGCCATCGGCAACCGGGTCGTCGACAGGATCTCTTCGTGGATGCCGAGCAGAATGTCCTGCGTGGCCACGTTCTGCTCCAGACGTTCCCGATAGACCCTGAAGAAATAGGTCTGTTCGATGTATTCTTCGCGATCGAGCGGTGGGTAGGTCATGGTATTCCAAAGCGAGCTATAATGAGCATTCTACCGGCTCGAAATACGATGATTTATTCCAATAGATTCTGATCAGTATCGCAAGTGCAGCGCGATTCAGCGATATCAAACAGCGGACACCGGCAACTGGGGTTGGACCAACTCCCAGATCTCGGCTTCGATCTCGTCGGCAGTTCGCAGTTGCTCGCCGTGCACGCAGGAAATGCGATGCCACGCGGGACGCGTATGGGCCAGCTCGAGATACACCTCGCGGGTCCGCGTGAGGTGTGTGGCGTCGGATTCCTGCAGATCGGCGGCCTGTTCGGTGTAGTCCCGGGGGGCCTTACGGGCAATCAACTGCTGGGCCACCTGCGGTGGAATGTCCAATAAAATACAGAGGTGCGGCCGCGGTAATTCGTAAATCCCGAATTCCAGCTGCTCAATCCAGGCAATCAGCTCGGTCCGTTCGGCACCATCCAGCTTGGACGCCTGGTGTGCCATATTCGACGGCACATACCGGTCGAAGATCACGACATCGTGATTGCCAATCGCCTCGGCCAGCCAGCGCTTCGATTCAAACCGGTCGCCGGCGTACAACAACGAAGCGAGAAACGGATTGACTTCATTGAGCTGTCCGAAACGCCCGTTGAGAAAGTCGGCCACCTTATGGCCGAAATGGGTTTCACGGTACCGCGGGAAACTCACCAGTTGAGTGCGGCAGCCGTGAGCCAACAACCGGGCCTGCAGCCGGGCGGCCTGCGTTCCTTTGCCCGAGCCATCAATCCCTTCAATATTCACCAGCAATGTCACGAGACGGGATGACTCCAAAATGGTAGATCAGACTGAGTCTGACGTACGAGCAAGCATTGACGATCACATAACACAGGACGGCGAAGAGCGATGCGAACACATATCAGGCACAGCCTGACCCGCTTCGCTGGTCGAGTCGACATACGCCCGACTCTGGAGAGTCAGGCGACAACGCTCGTCGGGAAATCTTCACCACGACAGTCTGCCGGCCCGATTCTACACTGCCGGCTGGCTCTTGTCGCCCGGGGTAAAGACGGTCGTTTTATCCGATCGCGCGGACGAGTCAGACTTCAAATCGTGCAGGGCGTTGGCCACGGTCTCGGCAGTCGCGAAATAGTCAATCAGACGACTCAACCGCATGACCTCTTTGACTTCCGTCTGCAGATCGCAAAGGATCAGCTTCCCCTGCTTGCGGTGCAGCTTGCGATGCAACGTGATCAGCTTGCCCAATACGGAACTCGTCAGGTACTCGACGCTTTGCAGGCTGATCACAACCTTGCGTTTGTCGAATTGCTCGACGAGCGCAAACAGATCCTGCCCCAGTTGCTCGACGTTCTGATCTTCCGTGAGCCGCGGCACATGAAACCGCCCGATCACGACATCGCCCTCTTCGCTGAGTTCGAAGTACGCGGGTTTGAATTCGCTCAACAACATACGCTGGCCTCGTGACGTACGCCGATCAGACCTTCAGAGGTGGCAGAGGTGACCGTGGCCGGAACCAGTCGCGCCAGATCAGCTGGCGTTCCGGGAACTTCCACAGGCGCATACCGACAACTTGTTCCACGCATCCAACCGGGACGAACTTCACCTTCGACCATCACCGACAATGTCCGCCCGAGGAGACTGTCATGATATCTGCCGGCGAGCCGCCGTTCTAGCTCCGCCAGTCGTTCCATGCGTTCTTTCTTCACTTCCGGCACGACCTGATCGGGGAAATCCGCCGCCGGTGTCCCCTTTCGCGCACTGAAGGGGAAGGCATGAATCTTGGAAAACCCTGCGGCTTCGCAGGTCTGCAGCGTTTCTTGAAATTCCGTATCGGTTTCCCCCGGAAAGCCGACAATGACATCGGTGGAAAAGGCGGGCTGATCGAACCGCCGGCGGAAATTGTCGATTTTATCCAGAAACGATTCGACTCGATAACGCCGCCGCATGCGGGCCAGCACCGTGTTCGAACCACTTTGTAGAGCAGGATGAAAATGGGGACAGAGATGTTCGCAGTCGGCGGCGGCGGCAATGAAATCGTCACCCACTTCGCCGGCTTCAATGCTCGACAGCCGCAAACGCCACGTGCCGGGAATCTGATCGAGACGTTGAATCAGGTGCCGCAACCGAAATGGCAGCAACCCCGAACGGCCGCGCGTGGCATCGACTCCGTAGTGCCCCAGGTGGATGCCGCAGAGCACAATTTCCTGGAATCCACCGTCAATCAACCGCCGAACTTCGTCCTCAATATCTTGTGCCGGACGACTCCGCAGCCCCGGACGGACCGACGGAATAATGCAGTATGTGCAGCGCAGCACGCAGCCATCTTGAACTTTGACAAATGCCCGGCGATGCCCATCAAATCGGCTGATGCCGCTCGGCACGTGCTGCAATCCGATCCGCTGCAACACGTCGGGCAATTCGCGTTTGTCGGTCACAACTTCGAAGACACCCGGCAGATGTCGCACCGCCTCGGGATCACGTGTCGCAAAACACCCCATGACCAGCGTTTGCGTTCCGGGATTGCGCTGGGCCAGTTGCCGGATCAGCTGCCGTCCCTTGGCATCCCCTTCTGCCGTCACCGTGCAGGTGTTGACGACACACAGATCGGCCGCTTCGTCCTCGGCCGCTTCGCGAAAGCCGTTCTGTTCCAGGGCCTCTTTTACCAGCTGGGTTTCATATTGATTGACTTTGCAGCCCAGAGTTACCAACCGGCATGTCCGCTGCGTCAGGTCCTCGATGGACAACATGAATACACCACGCGACCGCAAAAAGGGAAGGAAACGGAATCGCAGGAGTATAACAGGTTCCGCGCAACGAAAACGACCGAACCTCTCGAAAGAAGTCCGGTCGTGTCATTCGTTGCTGCGAAACACTTAAAAAACGCTAACAAAACCTCTGCGTCAGTTCCAAATCGCCTGAAATACCGCGGTTCTGAACTTCCCACAACCGGTTTTGTCAGGGGTTCTCAGTTGGCGAGCCGAACACTTCAACTATCGCTGATCAATCCGCTTCGCAATGGCTTTTCCCACCAGCCGGATGAAGCCTTCGTCGGCATTCAACCGGATCTGCATGCCATCCTGAATCGGCTTGAGATCTGCGCGAATCGTTCCGCCCCCCTGGGCAAACGCGTCCCGCATCAGTTCGACGACGGGATTCGCGGTGCCGTCAGGCCGCTCCATCAGCGCCAGCCAGCTTGAAACGTGCATGACAAACTGTGCCGGCATGACGGGATTGTCATCGGCAGGAGCATCAGTCACGGTGTCAATCATCGCCTTCAATGCCGGCAGGCCATTTTCGGCACCAATCGCAAACCACAGGATGCCGTTCCCCGACCCGACATACAGTCCGTGATCTTTACCGAATAAGCGGTTGGCGTTGTCGGGAATGTTCTTGCCCTGCAAGCGGTGCAGAATCACCCCGCGATGCTCGAGAACATTCGTCTCCACACTTTCAAACTCCGATTTCCCCTTCAACCGCTCGAAGATTTCCGTCAGACCGACATTGAACTTCTCGGACTCGGCGATCTGCACGCCACCGGCAAACGTGAACGGTCCCGGGGGGTCACCCACAAATTGCGCAACAAAGTCTAGCTTGCCGTCGGAAACCGATGCCTGCACTGATTTGAACAATTCCGAAATCGGGCTGACTTTGGTCTCGTCGTTCGGAGCGGGCTTGTCCAGTTTGCCAATCAATTCCAGTTCCGCGACCGTCATCAATTCCTTCAGGAACTTGCGACCGTTCTTATCGACCATCAGGGCAGCCGAGGCCGTCAGCGGAGCAGAAGTCTTCAACAACGGTGTGAACCGGCTGCGTGATGTCCCCAGTTCATTCAAGACCTTGGCGTACTCGCTTTTCGGATCCGCCGTAATGATCAGCTCCAGGAAGGCCGCCTTGTCCGCTGAGGACACATTGAAGCCCAGCGTTGCTTCCTCTGCCTGCGTCAGAAACATCTCGGTATTCTCGAGATTCACCATGCCGGCCGCCTTGCGAATGCGGTAGGCGGAATCGGGCTCCTCATCGCGCTGCTGCAGACTGGCTTCGGTGCTGGCCCGTAGGAAATCGAGCAGTAGTTCACGGCTGGATTTCGGAATGGCACGCAGGTTCAACGAGACCGCAACATCGTAACTGGCCGACAGGCGACGCGTGTACTGGACCGGATCCGACAAATCCCGTTCGAGATTCTCCTGGGTGCGCGCGACAAATGCATAGTCTCCGCTGATCTTGGCAAACAGGGACTGATTCGGGCCACGGATCTCGTACAGACCGTCTTCGATCTTATTGGTTGTGACGGGCCCGACAGTGAGGGTCTTCATCATCTCGTCAATGTCTTTGACCGGCACGAAGCCGATTGGCACCGGCGTCAACCCATCCAGAAACAGCAGCATTCCGGCCGAGGAATCGCGATTGAGGCCTTTCAGATCGCGCACATTCGACAGGGCTCCGCCGATCATTTCTGACAATTCGGGACGGCCAGCCGACGCGAACATGAAATCGGCGTCTTCCATCAACCGTTCAAAACTCGCCACACTGACCACCAGGAAGGGCTGTCCCTTGGCCTGCGGCTGCTTTTCCTGGGCCGCCAGGGGGGCGACCGCGGCACCGCTGCAGAGCAGGGCTACGGCACACCAGGCCACCACAGCGGCACGGATGCATCGATGAATCACGAAATGCTCCTTGAGTTCGGAAGGTGTCGATCAATTCAGGGAATTGCCGGGACAGATTGTCACCACGAAATGATACTGGTCCCCAGCGCGATTGGTTACAGGCCATGAGGAATATTTCCCAGGATTTACAGCAACCGCGGCAGTGGTCGCGGGACGCTGACTAGCTGCCCGTAAGCGGTCGGTAACCACAGGCTGCTAAACACTTAACTGCCTGAAGAATGCCGCGTGAAATACACATCGTAACAGGCCCGCGGTCGTGAATTGCCGGGAATCCGACTACCGATCAGCAATTCGGCAGCGTGCGTAGCGCGAGACCCCCGAGTGACCAAAGCTTGCCAAATTGACTCTGACCGGCACCTGCGGGCCTACGTCTCGCCCCGCGCTGGAACGTCGCTGCCTCGACCCTGTGCGGGCCGGACCGCTAGAATAGGAGGTCTCGAACAGCATCTTGTCGCAAAAGGGGTTTGGAATGCCGCGAGTGGGGTTGTTTATCCCGTGTTACATCGATCAGTTTTACCCGCAAGTGGGCATGGCTACGGTCGAAGTTCTGGAAAAATACGGACTTGAGATCGAATATCCGGAGGGCCAGACCTGCTGCGGCCAGCCGATGGCCAACACCGGTTGCACCGCTGACGCCAAATCACTGGCCGAGCGTTTCATTCAGCTGTTTAAGCCTTACGATTACGTAGTTTGCCCGTCGGGAAGTTGCGTCGCGATGGTGCGCAAACACTATGCCGAGTTCTTCCACGGGCGTGAGGCCGAATATCACGCCGTTCGGGACAAGACGTTCGAACTGTGCGAATTCCTGGTGGACGTATTGAAGGTCGAAGGACTGACCGGCAGTTTTCCCTACAAAGTCGGACTGCATCAAAGTTGTCACGGACTCCGCGAGTTGCGACTGGGCAGTTCCAGCGAGGTCGTCGGGCCGTCGCACAGCAAGGCCCGCCAGTTGCTGCAAACTCTGCAGGGGATTGAATTCACGCAACTCACACGTCCTGATGAATGTTGCGGATTCGGGGGGACATTCGCGGTCGCAGAAGAAGCCATTTCCTGCATGATGGGCCAGGATCGCATCCATGATCACGAACGTAACGGAACGCAAGTCCTGACAGCCATGGACATGTCGTGCCTGATGCACCTCGAAGGGTTGTTGCGTCGAGACAAGAAGCCCCTGAAGGTCATGCACGTCGCCGAAATCATCGCTGGCAGGCAGCCGGAATAAGCGGCGCAGGAACGAGTCACGGCCGCAGCGCCAGCCAGTGGATGACTCATTTAAACTCGATAATGGATCCACTCGCTGGCGCTGCGGGCTGGGATTCGCGTTGCGCTTGCCCTCCGCTAGCGCGCTCTGTTACACCACATTGCAGGACGGTCTTTCTCCAGCGGATCAACACAGGAACACAACCATGTTGCGCTATCGATCAGCACTTTGCGTGGGATTCGGAATTTGCCTGCTCAGCCTGGCCGCCGTGCGGACGGTCCCGGCGGAGGGCCCCAAAACGAGTGCCGTTTCGTTGAAGATCATGAACTGGGAAGAAACCCAGGAAATCGTCAAAAAACATAAGGGAAAGATCGTCGTCATGGACGTCTGGTCGACGTCCTGCGATCCGTGCATGAAAGAATTTCCCAACCTCGTGAAGCTGCACAAGACTCATGGGAAAGACGTCGTCTGCATGTCGGTCTCGACCGATTACGCCGGCAGCAAGAACAAGCCGCCGGAGTACTATCGTGAACGTGTCCTGAAGTTCCTGCAGGAGCAGGAGGCGGGCTTCGACAATATCTTGTTGAATGTGCCCTCGGACGAATTGTTCGAGAAAATCGAACTCTCTTCGATTCCCGCAGTCTACGTCTATGGACGGGACGGAAAACTCGTCAAACGCTTCGACAGCGAGTCTGCCGAAAACCTGAAGACCGACGAAGAAGCCTTCACTTATGCCGACGTGAATAAGGTCGTACACGGTCTGCTGAAAGGCAAGAAGAAATAGGCAGCCAGATGCGCAGCGTTCGCGAAATCATTGGCGTATCGCTGGCCGCCCTGTCATTGCTCACCGTGCCCATGGCTATCCTGGCCATGGGCGGCATGCTCCAGGGCGCTGGATTCGCCGACGTCGATCGCCACGACAATCGCTGGCTGGGATGTCTTGTTATCGCAGCGGGTCTATCACCGCTCGCAACGCTGATCGTTTTACTCCGTGCCTGGCGCGGGAAGTGGGTTGCCTGACCGCCGATTCCAGACTTCCGCGGTCAACGCCCCGATTGCCCATTCAGCCGCAGGCAGACCCGCGGCACTCTGCGGAACTTCCTTGAGATGCGAAGGGTTGGCAAAATTGGGGGGAAGATAGTGCCTCATCTGATCTCACTCTCCAGCTCTGACCGATAGCTCATACACCCAATCGAAGATGTTCGTTGGGGTGTGAGGTGTCGGGACTGAGGCGCCAGCCCGCAGGGCGGTCGCCGTTTTCGGGTGCCGGATTCCCATCTGGTCAGACCGCCTGAAACAGCTCCCTCGGGCCGGAGTTCGCAGTACGTATGATTCGTTTCCGAGTATCAATCGCCAGCCTAATGACTTTGCTGGTAGCCGGTTGCGCCACGCCAGAACGGCAGGTGTCGGACCTGAGCGCCCCCGCAGCCCCCCGCCTGACCTGGCAGCCCACTCGCCAGGCACAGCCGGTTGTGAATGCGCCTGCCGCCCGCGATCTGGTCATTCGCGAACACCGCTTCCTCACGCATTCGCCGCAATTGAACTCGGATGGTGAAGAGCAAGTTCTGCGGCTGGCCAGCTGTTTGCGCGACACGTCCGCAAAAATCATGATCGAACCATCGAACGGAACCGCCGTGGTGCCGGTGAATTCCAGCGGCCTGTCCGGGCAACTCCCCAAACTGGATCTGGAACGACGGCAGTACGTCGTTCAGAAG
The DNA here is from genome assembly GCA_964596215.1 of uncultured Planctomicrobium sp. Classification (GTDB taxonomy): domain Bacteria; phylum Planctomycetota; class Planctomycetia; order Planctomycetales; family Planctomycetaceae; genus JAKFVC01. The sequence goes on from CAZQUW010000034.1 coordinate 11,924, forward strand.
TTGCTGACACTGGGGATTCCCGATGCGGAATCACGGGTCGTACTGCAAGCTCCAACCGACGCTTAACCCCGTCTGGAAGTCGAGCCTGTTCGGACCGCGGTGCGCTATTTTCTTCTAAAATGATTGCGTACCGTCAAGTGTTCTCGTACAATGCCACGTTTCCCCGGTTTTCGGGGCTGCAGTAGTGCGCAGACACAACTCTCTAATCGAGACAAAATGTCGCGCAACATTCTGATAGATAATAAGTTGTGACGCACTTCCGCAACGCAACTGAAACTTGGGTCGTGTGCCCCCTAGAGTGGCTGGATCATGTTCGAAGGGATTACTTCTAGTCTGACCGGAGCCCTGTCGTTTTTTCGCGGAAGCGGAAAACTGACTGAGGCCAGCATCCGTGAAGGGCTGAAGGCGGTTCGGCAGGCTTTGCTGGAAGCCGACGTCAATTATGACGTCGCCCAGCAGTTCGTCGACAAAATCACCGAGGAAGCGATTGGCCAGAAGGTCCTGGAATCGCTCAGTCCGCAGGAAATGATCCTGGGTATCGTCTATCAGGAGCTCATCAACCTGATGGGCCCGGTAGATCACGAGCTGAAACTGCGTCGCGACGGCTTGTCGATCATCATGCTGTGCGGCCTGCAGGGCAGCGGCAAGACGACCACGGCCGGCAAGCTGGCCCGGATGCTCAAGGAACAGGGCAAAAAGCCGTTCCTCGTGGCGGCCGACCTGCAGCGCCCCGCAGCCATCGAACAACTGAAAACCATCGGCGCACAACTCGAAGTGCCAGTCCATGCCGAAGCCCCCAATGGGAATCCGGTCACTGTTTGCCAGAACGGTGTCAAAGCGGCCAAGGCAGCTGGTGCCAATGTCGTCATTCTCGATACGGCCGGCCGACTGCACGTCGACCCCGAATTGATGGAAGAATTGCGGAACATTGACCGCAAGGTCGAGCCGCAGCAGATCCTATTTGTCTGCGATGCGATGACCGGCCAGGATGCCGTCAACAGTGCTCGGGCTTTTAATGAAGCCCTGGAGCTCGACGGCATCATCATGACCAAGCTCGACGGCGACGCCCGCGGCGGTGCGGCTCTGTCGGTCAAGCAAGTCACTGGCGTACCGATCAAGTTCATGGGGGTGGGCGAGCAGCTCGACAAACTCGAACCGTTCCATCCCGAACGCATGGCGAGCCGCATCCTGGGTGGTGGAGACATGCAGACGCTGGCCGAAAAGGCACAGCGGGTCTTCGACCAGGACACGATGACCAAGGCCCAGGACGAGTTAATGCGTGGCAAGTTCACGCTGAACTCCTTCCTGGACTCGATGAAGCAAATCAAGAAGCTGGGGTCCTTCAAGAGCATCCTGCAGTACATTCCCGGCATGAGCGGAATGTTGGGGAACCTCCCTGACCTGTCGGGTGCCGATAAGGACATCACGCGAATCGAAGGCATCATCAGCTCGATGACGCACGATGAGCGTCAGAATCCCGAAAAAATCGACATCAGCCGCCGCCGCCGGATTGCCCGGGGTGCCGGTGTGGATGCCGCTGAGGTCAACCGGCTGCTGAAGGACTTCGGCGCCATGGCCAATATGATGCAGGGCATGGCAGGCCTCGACAAGATGGGCCAGATGCGTCAGATGCAGGCCATGGCTAACTCGGGAATGTTCAATCCTGGTGCAGAAATGCCCGGGATGGGAAAAGCCCGCAGCAAGCCGAAGCCGATGGATGCCGAGAAGAAAAAGAAATTGCGTAAGGAAGCCGAAAAGCAGAAGAAAAAGAATCGCAAACGCTAATCTGGACAGGACTTCGTTGCTGACAAATCCGAGATTCGTCGCAAAATGGGCGAGATTCGGTCAGATTGAGTAGCGAAATCAGCCAAAATCCCGATAATTCGTCCGACTTCGGTCTGCCGACGCTGGTTGTTTTTCCCGCGACATGGCAAACTGTGGACGATAGCTATAGTGTAAACACCTTGAGATATTGTCATTGGCGGTCGCGTGGGACCATTCCGCGAAGTGTCCATCAATGAGGTAGGTTGATCGCGGGAGTGCTGGTGAGTCAGTCTCATTGGTGGCCGCGCCGGAAAAATAAGTTGACTGGTGAGAGATCGCTGGACAAGGAGAGAGTCGCGTGGGAGTTCGGATTCGAATGAAGCGGTTGGGGCGTAAGCATCGCCCGTTTTTCCGCATTTGCGTGATGCCGCAGCACAAGCACCGTGAAGCCCCGCCGATTGAAGAAGTCGGCACGTACGATCCCATGGTCGCCGATAAGGCGGCCCGGGTCAAAATGAACTTGGAACGCATCCAATACTGGATTTCCGTTGGCGCACAGCCGTCGGAAGCCGTTGCTGCCTTGATTAAGAAGGTCAAGACGAACAGTTTCGGTACCGCGAAGGAAGCTCCCGCCCTGCAAACTCCGAAGCCCTTGCCCGTCAAGGCTGCTGAGGAAGGCGAAGGCGAAGCACCGGCTGCCGAAGGTAGCGAAGGTTAATTACTCGACTTGCTCGAAGCTCGGGTATCATGAGGCGGACGCGGCAGGATTGCGTGCCGGCCGCCATTCGTGATTTCTGGGCTTGTCAGGATTTCTGCTATGCGGTTCGACGTGTTGACACTCTTCCCAGAGTTGTTCGACAGTTACTTGCAGCAGGGACTCCTGAAGCAGGCTTTGGATAACCGGCTGGTGGAAATCCACCGCTGGAACTTTCGAGATTGGGCGCCCGGAAAGCATCGTTCTGTGGACGACAAGCCGTATGGCGGTGGTCCTGGAATGCTGTTGATGTGTCAGCCGATCTTCGATTGCGTTGCCGCTGTGCAACAGGAGGCAGCAGAACCCGGGCGGCTGGTCGTCTTGACCCCGCAAGGGCGGCGGCTGACTCAACGGGTGGTAGAAGAGCTGGCAGGCTATCAGCGATTATTGCTGCTGTGCGGCCGGTATGAAGGTTTTGACCAACGGATTATCGACGGCCTGCAACCGCTGGAGATTTCAGCGGGAGACTTCATCTGCAACGGTGGAGAAGTGCCGGCGATGGTCGTGATTGATTCGGTGATTCGGCTGGTTCCCGGGGTCCTCGGGGATGAAACCAGCAGCAAATACGAGTCCTTCGCGGAATCGGGATTGTTGGAGTATCCCCAGTACACGCGGCCCCGCGAGTTCCAGGGAATGACAGTTCCGGAGGTCCTGTTGAGCGGCAACCATGCGGAAATCGCCAAATGGCGTGAAGCGACCAGCCGGCAGCGGACAGCGGATCGACGAGACGATTTATTGGATGGGCAGACCTGATCGCAGGTTCGCCACTGTTAACCCGGAATGCTGTTAGTACAACACGGTTGACATCAGGTTGATTTTCGACGCAGACCATAGGCAGTCATCGGCACGCGTAGATCAAGCTGGACGTCAGATAACGCAGGTTGCAAAGAGAGAAGACGATGATTAACAAGCTGATCAAGGCTGTTGAAGACAAAGGCCTTCGCAAAGAACCGTTGAGCTTTGAAATTGGTGACACGGTTGACGTCCACAGCCGGATTTTGGAAGGCGACAAAGAGCGCATCCAGATTTTCCAGGGCGTGGTCATCGCTCGTCGCAGCTCCGGCATGCGCGAGTCCTTTACCGTCCGCCGCATCGTCGCCGGTGAAGGCGTCGAACGCACCTTCCCGACCAATTCGCCCAAGATTGCGAAGCTGGAAGTCGTGCGACACGGTACCGTCCGCCGCGCCAAGCTGTACTACCTGCGTGAACGCACCGGCAAGTCGACCCGCCTGGTCGAACGCCGACCGACCAAGAAGACAGCCGCCAAGTAATTGGCGATTTGAGATTCGCATTCTCACTCGATCGCAGGCACCTTGAGCTCTCCGAATGTGTACCATTGGCTTTGCCAGTGCACATCAGGAACTCGCCGTTATGCGGGGACTGGCAGAGCCAGTAGCACCATTCGGCAGTGCGTTGTCGAGCGAAATGCAGATTGATAAAGCGTACACATCTCGAGCAGCCTGGTAGTTTTGTGACTGCCGGGCTGCTTTGGCATTGCGGGACTTAGCATGCGCGGCTGGTTGGCCAAACTGCTGGGGAATCGCGGCGAGAATGCCGCAGTGCGCTATTTGCGCCGGCAGGGTTACCGCATCCTGGCCCGCAATTGCCGTAACCATTGGGGTGAGATCGATATCATCGCCCGCGACGGAGACTGGATCGTCTTCGTGGAAGTGAAGACGCGGACGTCACACGTCGCCGGTCATCCTGCCGAAGCCGTCACATCCCGCAAGCAACTGCAGCTGACGAAGCTGGCCCTGGTCTGGTTGAAGCAACGCCGGTTGCTGGACCATCGAGCCCGATTTGATGTTGTCGCTCTCACCTGGCCCGACGGCGTCAAGGTGCCGCAGATCGAACACTTCATCCACGCGTTTCCCGCCGCGGACGTGTGAGTTCAAACATCCCTGGCAGCAAAACCGCAGTCAGATTCCTGACCTCAACGCAGGAGCACCACGCAGGCACGCCCCGCACAGAATCAATGACTCTGCCGGGCACGTGTGCAGGTGGTGCTCAACGGAACTCGAGACACGCCAGACGTCCCGGGAATCGCCGCGGGGCCAATCAGTCCTCGCGATGACCGGCGGGCAGCACATTCCGACGCGACCGCTGCTGTGCGATCTGCTGCGGATTGACCGACGGCTTTCGCCGTGCGATGGGGGTCTTGCCGATATTCGCCAGTTGCGCGTTAAGCTCTTGCGGAGTCCGCGCCAAGTTGGAAGGGGGGGCGGAATTCCATACCGTGGGGTGACCGGCGACTTTGTCAAAATACTGGTGCGAGTACGGCATATTGGCCGAGTTGCCCCAGGCCGCCGAGACCTGCGATTGCGGCATCACGTTCTTGTAATTGTACGGCCGGAAGAAATGGTATCCGCCGTAGGCGGGGATTTCCTGATAGTACCCGTGAGTCCAGTTGGGTTCGTAGTCGTAGGGATAGAACGGGTCACCCGTATTGAGCGCCTGTGTCGAATCCGGAGCCGCCAGCACGGCGCCTGGTCCATACTGTGAAACGCCCGGTCCAACGCCGCCCGCTGGACCACCCTGGTACGCCCCCGGAGGCGGCCCCTGATACTGGCCACCATAGGGCCCCTGCATCGGTCCCGCTGCGGGAAATTGTCCGATTGTCGCGGCCACCAATAGTGCTACAAAATTACCAGCCATGGTCAACGTCTCCTGCGGGCCACACTGTTCAGCGAGGCTGTCCGCGGTATCAGCTCGAAACCGCCTACCAACTCTGCCAGCCAGACAAGCTGTAGGGCCTGTAGCGATTCTCGCGGCAGTCTTTGCGCGAACCTCCAGCCCGTACATTTAGTATCGGCCAGAGAATACCGTTTCTCTGCAGATTCTCGATTCCTGCTATGACCGCCGCATTGCATATCTTAAGCATTTTCCGCAATTGACTGTGGTGATTCCGCTGCGGGAACCGGGACTGCCGCGGAACAGGTTCCCATTCATGGGCTAAACTCGGTGAGACACGGAGAAGTATCTCCCGAAACCAGGGCCGGACCAAAGGGTCGCGGCAGTTGCGGAGTGCCTCGTACCGCGTCAACTTCCTTCGTGACCGACGGCCTTTTGATGTTGAAGAGTGGTGGTCTTATGCTCTTTCGATTGCCCCAGTGGGGATTCGCATTGCTGGCAGCGGGTGCTTTGTGGCCGATCTCGGCCAGCCTCGCGCAAGACGCCAGTGAGCCTCCCGCGAAGGTCCCGTCGACTGCCGCCGATAAAGCGGACGCTCTGCAGGATGACATCGAAGAACGATCCATCGATAAGCGCAACCGGGAGCCGCGTCCGCACAAGATCCACGATGCCGACCCGTGGAAGAAGCACCCGCCCGTCTGGAGCATCCGCGACGTCACGAAGGATCACCATCCTTACGCCCATCCGTCGACGCCGGCCCCCGGCGGTGGACATTTCCCAGGCGGTCCCACCGGCCGGTTTGGACAACCTTATTACTACTCAGCGACCAGCCCCGATACCTCGGGAACAGGCGCTGGCAGACCTGGCTTTGCCGGCGGCACCCTGCCCATGGGAGGCCCTGGCTACGTCGGCGGCTATGGGGGCATCGGGCACTACCCGGCGACCGGCGGCTATCCGGTCGTGGACGGTTCGCAGGGTGGACCGGCCTATGCTGACCCCGGCGTCAGTTACGGAACTGGTGCCGGTATCGGCGGCCACAACGCAGGTTATGGATATGCGGCCGGAGGGCAGGGCGCCGGATATGCAGCAGGCTACGGCGGTGGCTACGGTGGCGGTTTCGGTTCACCCAACTTTGCCGCCCTGCCGGGACAACTCCCCGGCGACCCGTACTACTATCACTTCGGCCCCGGCTTCTACCGCTATCAGGAAGCGGGCCACTATCGATTCCCCTACTACAGCTATCGCCGCCCGTGGTACTTCCCGGGACATCCGAGCTACAACCGCGACACCAATATTCCCTGGTAAGCCGCGACGCGGGTTGATCGGAAATACCAAAGCCCTGCCGGGGTACATCCGCGTGGAATCTCCACCGCGAGTTGTTCCC
>CAZQUW010000034.1:18556-25784 GCA_964596215.1 uncultured Planctomicrobium sp.
ATTGAACAGCGAAGCTCGTGGTTAATGCGAGTCGATAATAATCTGTCGGGAAATGGCCCCTGGTGCTTGTCGTTCCGCTGGTCGGACGGGTCGGGAGCCCCCGCCCACAGTACACATGGCTTACGGTTTGCTTATGCGTATTCTTGTCATCGAAGACGAATCCGACCTCCGGCGACTCCTCACGGAGATCCTCCAGGAGGACGGCTATGCCGTGGATTCTGCTGCCGATGGTGAGGACGGTCTGTCGAAAGCCCGCATGTGGAACTACGACGCGATCGTGCTGGATCTCATGCTGCCGAAGATCGATGGCTGGGATCTGCTGGAAACCCTGCGCGAAACGCATCGCACCCCCGTATTGATCCTGTCGGCTCGCGACGCCTTGTCCGATCGCGTTCTGGGACTCGACATCGGCGCAGACGACTATCTGGTCAAGCCCTTTGAGCGTCTGGAACTGCTGGCCCGATTGCGGGCGCTCATTCGCCGGGCGGCTGGACAACCACAGTCCTCGATTCAACTGGGAGAACTCACGATTGATCTGAGTGACCGTTGCGTCCGACAGGGGGACCAGAATATCAGTCTCACCGCGCGCGAATATGCGTTACTGGAATACCTGGCCATCCATCGCGGCAAGGTGGTCAGTCGCACGGAACTCTATGACCATTTGTTTGACGAGACCGATAGCAGCCTTTCGAATCTGCTCGACGTGCATGTTTCCAACCTGCGTAAGAAGCTGGGTGCAGATCTGATAGAAACACGTCGAGGACAGGGCTATGTCATCTGCGAATGATCCTGCTGGACTTGCCGAACCCGCCGTGGTGCCGGTGCCGCAACCGCTCAAACCCCGGCCGCCCCGCTCACTGCGCGTCGAGCTGATGGTGTCGTATCTATCGCTGCTCGCCGTCGTCGTGGCGGGCTTCGGCGGTTCGATCTATGCCCTGGTGCGACAAGGGACCTACCATCAAGCGGAATCGGAACTGTTGTCTTCGGCGCAGCTCGTGGCTCGCGAGCTGAAATCGGGCGTCGCCAAACCAAATCTGACCATCCCCCCGGCCTTCCGGCATCGCTTCGGTCCAGAGCCGCGGGATCATGCCTATTTTGCCATCTGGAACTCGCAACAACGTCAAATCGCGGGCAACGACCCCCTGCCACCCCACGCCCGGTTTTTGCCCCCACCACCACCGCGACATCACGACCGCCCCTTCTACTCCGTGGCGCGCGGCATCCACCTCGATGTCTATCTGCGGGAGAAAGACGGCACACTGATCATGGTCGGTCGCCCCCTGTCCCGTGAGTTTGATCATCTGAATCGCCTGCTGGTAATTGTCGCACTGTTCGGGGCCATCAGCCTGGCCGCAGGAGCTCTCGGCGCCTGGTTCCTGGCGCGGCGGATTGTCAGACCGCTCGACCAGCTGACCCACGCGGCCGAACAGATCAACGCCAAGAGCCTGGACCAGCGCCTGGAACTGGTCGATGCATCGTCCGAACTGGTCCGCCTCTCAACGGTGTTCAACACCATGCTGGACCGTCTGCAGGGGGCCTTTCAGCGCCAGATCCGATTTACGGCCGATGCCTCGCATGAGTTACGAACTCCGGTCGCCGTCATCCTGTCGCAGGCCGAACACACGTTATCACGCCCCCGCAGCTCCGAAGAGTATTGCTCGGCCCTGGAAACGTGCGTGCGAGCGGCCCGGCGGATGAAACGGCTGGTCGATGATCTGCTGTTGCTCGCTCGCGCCGACTCCGGCCGGTTGGAAGTGCGCCAGGAACCGCTCGACCTGGCCGACGTCGTGCGGCAGTCCCTGGAGATGCTGGGACCGCTGGCGCAGGAGAAGCAAGTGCGGCTGTCATCGCAACTCCTGACGACCCCCACCATCGGCGACGCAGCCCGGCTGTCGCAAGTGGTAACGAATCTGGTCACAAATGCCCTGCAATACAATCGTCCCCAGGGCGAAGTCTTCGTCAGCGTACACTCCCGCGAAGCGCAGGCCACGCTGGTCGTCTCGGACACCGGCGTGGGTATTCCCACTGCCGATCAACCTCGCCTGTTTGAGCGTTTCTTTCGCGCCGATCAGGCCCGCACCCATCAGGAGGGGCAGGGCACGGGTCTCGGTCTGAGCATCGTCGCCGAGATCGTGGCCGCTCACCACGGTACGATCGAGGTGACCTCGGAATTCGGCATCGGGACAACCGTCACGGTCCAGCTGCCAATTCCACAGTCAGCACCACAGCCGCCGGCCGAAGCGCCGTCAGCGTCCACTCCTGCCGAGACAGAGTCCTGACGGGAAGCTCGGTTCATGGCTCACGACGAGGGTGACTGCTGGTGCCGTACCCTACGTTGGCCGGCAGTTTATGGAATGTAGATGAATTCATTCACGTTGAACAACACGTGCGAGATTTCCTTCCACACGGGTTGGCTCTTCAAGATGGCTTCCGCTGGCACCTGATGCAGTTCCGCAAACTGCTGCACCGTTTGCTCGAACCGGGCGAGTTCCTCCGGAGTCGGCGACCGATTCAGTGCGGTCTGGAACATGGCTCCGAGGCGTGCGCCGATCGTATCGTTCTCGCGCGTGATCAGCTTCTGAGCCCAGACATCTGCCTGTTGCAGGACGAAGGGATCATTCAGCAACGCCAGCGCCTGCGCGGGAACATTGGTCACATCGCGGCGCCCTTGCGTCACCTTGCCCCCGGGAAAATTGAATGCGGCCAGGAATTTGGGGGCTTCCATCAAATTGTTTTTCACATAGATGCTGCGCCGTCCATGACCATCCAGCGGCCCCGGGAACAACCGGCGGTCAGCGTACTCTTTCTCGCGAAACGGCTGGACGCTCATGCCATACAGGCTGTGATCGAGGCGTCCCGATGTCGCCAGGATGGAATCTCGCACCGCTTCGGCTTCCATGCGACGCGCGGGATAATGCTGCAGCAGCCGGTTCTGCGGATCATTTTCCAAGGCGGCGGTCGACGGATGATTGCTCATTTGAAAGGTCCGCGTCAGAACCAATGCACGCAGCAGACGTTTGACCGACCAGCCGTCTTCGACAAACCGTGTGGCGAGATAATCCAGCAACTCAGGATGCGAGGGGAGTTCTCCCACGTGACCGAAGTCGTCCACGGTACGAACCAGGCCGGTTCCAAAAATATGATGCCAGAGGCGATTCACCATGACTCGAGCGGTGAGTGGATTCGTGGGGCTGGCAATACGATCTGCCAGCTCAAGGCGACCGCTGCCTTCCTTCGTAAAGCTGTCGTCCGGCTTCGATAAGACCTCCAGGTAGCGTCGTGCGGCCGTTTCGGCGGGTCGCTCGCAGTCACCGCGGATGAAGACCGGCTGGTCAAATCCCGGTCCGCAATCAGCCATTCCGACAATGACACGTGGCAACGCGATTTCTGAATCGGCCTTCCGATACTGCTGGACGAGTTCCGTGCTGCGCGGCGACTGCGTGATCTTGTTGGTGAGCAGCTCACGACGCAGCAGCGGATCGATCCACCGCACGTCGTCGTCGGTCGCTTTGTCCTCACCCCAGGCACGGATCGCTGCCTCTAGAACTGCCGCATAGCGAGTCGACAATTCGGCCAATGATTGTGGCGGCGGGCCGGCGAGCAATCGCTGCAGATGGCTGACTTCCGCCCTGGGAGCCTCACCGACATCATGCAATACGACGCGCGTAATTCCGAAGTACGAACGGGGATTCTCGGCGGCCTTGTCCCACGGGAGACGGTAGTTCTCGGGATCGCCACCCAGGGCGCTCAACTGGTCGGGGAACTTGGGATTATCGAACATCGTCATCAGTTCGGCATACGTTCGCAGGCTGTCGCGATCCGCGGGGGGGGAGAATGTCACCCATTGCAGTTCGGGCGTTTTTAACGCGCGATAGTTGGCGTAGTTCAACTGGCAGTTGTTCGAGACCAGCCGCACCGCACTGCTGCGCTGCCCCATGACTTGAAAACTGATGCGAGCTTTGCCCAGCGGCAGGACCGGCGAACGGAGCGTGCCATTCAGCTTGTCCGACAGCGTGTTCGAAAAGCGGCCCGCGGGAAGCACCGATCGTATCAGGGCATCACCATCGGCCTGCACCGTAAAGTCGCCGCTACGCCCCGCGGGACCGGTGACTCCCAGCCCTCCTACCTGCCAGCCGGGGACTTGATCAGCCCGAAAATCTGCGAAGGTCACATAGTTCTGCTGATTGAAGGCCGTGCGTTCGCGGTCTTCCCTGGCAATCTGTTCGGCAAGCTTGCTCCATTCGCCGGCAAACTTGGCGGGTTCGGTGACTGCGATCGTCAAATTTCTCCACGCTGATAATGGATGCTCGAAGGGCAACTTGTCATCGGCCAGGACGGCCACCCATTTGTCGAGCCGCTGGGAATCCAGGCCCGCCCCGAGTTGTTCGGCAGTTGGCAACTTACCGTGCTTAGCCTGGGCGGCTTCCAGGTAACGGGTAAGCAGTGGAACATCCTGCAGCCAGACCGCCGCGACTTCCTGCCGCAGGTCGGTTTTGACCGCGCGCAACTGCTGTAATTGCGGTGCGTTCACCTCGGGCAAATCGATGGCGTGACTGGCCGGCCGCGAACTGCGAATCACCCCCAGCAGGCCGTAGTAATCGAGCATCGAGATGGCATCGAGCTTGTGATTGTGACAGCGGGCACACGCCACGGTTGTCGCCTGGAATGTTTTCGTCAGCGTATCAATCTGATTGTCGGCGAGGTCGTAGCCAATCTGTCGCAACCCGATGCAGTCGTCGTGATTGACCTCGCCAAAACGGTAGAAACCGGTACCGATGATCGATTCGTTGCACTGCTCCTGGGCGTTGATGCGGGGTTGAGGCAGCAAGTCGCCCGCAATATGCTCCCGCACGAACTGGTCATACGGAACATCGGCATTGAAGGCCCGAATCAGATAATCACGATAGCGCCAGGCATGGTGGACCTCATAGTTCCATTCGTTGCCATGAGTTTCAGTGAAATGCACGATATCGAGCCAATGTCGCGCCCATCGCTCGCCAAAATGAGGCGAATCGAGAAGCTCATCGACCAGTTTTTCCAAAGCGGCAGGTGACACCGGCTGTTGCGGAGTCGCCGTCGCGGCACACTGCTGCACGAACGAGTCGACCTGTTCTGATGTTGGAGGCAATCCGGTCAGGACCAGGCTGACGCGCCGCGCCAGCGTCCGCGGGTCTGCAGGTGCGGCCGGAACGAGCCCGGCGTCTTCCAACCGGGCCAGCAAAAATCGGTCGATGGGGTTCGCAGACCAGCTGGCAGCTTGAGGCTGCGGAACCGGTGGATTCTGCACGGGCTTCAAACTCCACCAGTCGGCGCGTTGCCGCATGGTTTCAGCCCAGGAATCGCCAGCCTTGGGAGCGGCGGGTTTGTCGCGCGGGTCGGGTGCGCCGAGCTTCACCCAGGCTTCAAAGTCGGCAATGACCGCCGCCGGCAGCTTGCCCTGGGGAGGCATCTTCAACGAATCATCATCGTACCGAATGGCCTTGATGAGCAAGCTGTCCTCGGGCTTGCCGACCTCGATTGCCGCACCGGAATCACCACCGGTCAGCAACCCTTCGCGGTGATCGAGCAACAGCCCGCCCCCCAGCTTTTTTGAATCGGACGCGTGACACTGCTGGCAATGTTCCACCAGAACCGGGCGGATCTTCTTCTCGAAAAACTCGAGGCCGGCGTCATCGGCAAACGCCGGGTGAGTCCCCGACAGGACCAGCAGGGAAACAGTCAGTGGCAGTACAAATCGCTGCATAGGGATGACTCGTGATTCGTAGCCTGACTCTCCAGAGTCGGGCGAATGGTTTCGCTGGCAGGTGATCTCGTGATCAAACTTAAAAATTGAACAACATCAGGCAAATGCCTTTCCGCTCGGACTTAAGTGCCTGTTGACTGATGGCACCCGGCTCACCGGTTTCGTTCTTTAAGGTCTATTGTCGTTGATCGCCCGACTCTGGCGAATCAGGCTACGTGGGGGCTACATCATCGTGGGCGGTGCCTGAATATCACGCAACATACTGTCGTAGGCCAGGCTCAGATGTTCGCGCATTTCGGCCCGGGCCCGTTCGGCCGACCCGGCAACCAACGCTTCGTAGATGGCAATGTGCGACCGGTCGGTGATCGACTTGCGCTGCAGATCGCGCGGCACTTCGTTCAAATGGGGGCGCAACAGTTCCATCAGCGTCTGCTGAATGGCGAACAAAACGGAATTGCCCGACAGCCGGGCAATTTCCAGGTGGAACCGAATATCCAAGTCGACGTACTCCTGGCGGGCATTGGCGTCGGCCAACTGCAGCATCGCTTCCAGGGCGCGTCGAATGGGCAGCAAGTCTTCCAGCCGACGGCGTTCGGCCGCACGGCCCGCCAGTTCAATTTCAATCAGCCGGCGCCCATCCAGCAAATGAAACAGGTTGTGCTCGTGCGAAGTCAAAGCCGACAGAAAAGCCTCTGCCGGAACCGGTTCCGGCGGCATCGCAGCCTTGGTGAGGTTCGGTCCAGGCACACGCAGGAATGCCCCCGAACGGGGCAAAATCTTGACATAACCGAGCGATTCCGCCTTCAACAGGGCATCCCGGATCGCGCTCTGTTTCACCTCTAAGCGTTCGGCCAGTTCTCGAATGGACGGCAACTGATCGCCCACCTGCAGGCCGCGGTCCTGCACCAGGATCGAGATCGATTCCCAGACGCCGGGCAAGCTTTGGTGGGCTGCCACGGGAGATGATGCCGATATCGTCACTTGACACCTGTGTGCGGTCCGATTAAATCTCTGATTGCCATCTGATTATCACTGTGATAATCAGATGGCAGCAGTCAGTCAAGGCGCTCTCATGAAAATCTCCGCCATCCGCAATCTCCGCCGCAAGCTGGCGGCCGATACTGCCGTCTTCGGGCTGTGGGTCACCTTGGAGTCCCCCAGCATCACCGAAATGGCCGTCGCGCTGGGGCTGGACTGGGTGGTCATCGACGCCGAACACGGGCACCTCGACTGGAAAGAAATCGTCGAACACCTGCGAGCCACCGTTCGCAGTGACACCGTCGCGCTGGTCCGCCTGGCCGAACTCAATGGCGGGGCCATCAAGCGGGCACTCGATATCGGGGCCGATGGCGTGGTGATCCCGTGGGTCGAGTCGGCTGACCAGTTGCGTGAGGCGATCTCGTGGGCCCGCTATCCTGAAGAAGGGCTGCGCGGGATTGGGGCCGAGCGGGCGACCTGCTGGGGCCAGTGCTTTGTCGAACACAC
>CAZQUW010000034.1:25884-28062 GCA_964596215.1 uncultured Planctomicrobium sp.
CGCATGATCGGAGTGGGGCTCGATTCGGGCCTGCTGCTGAGATCGCTGAAAGCCTCCCTGGCGGTCGTCGGACGCGATCGGCCGCTGCAGGCTTCATTGATTCCGACGGCCCCCGTCACGGCGGCTCCGGCGCCGCTCGTTAAGCCCCCGGAAACGATGCGGCCCGATCGCCCGGAAGTCATGAACAAGGTGGGCGCGGGGCCGCAGATCGAAATCAGCCGGGGAGTCGTATTCGACTGCATGGTCGGCAACCACAATCAGGCCCGGAATCTGACGACGGGACTGGTGACGTTCGCTCCGGGGGCCGTGCTGCCTTATCACTCGCACACCTTCACGGAATCGATCACGCTGCTGCGCGGCACCTTGATCGTGGAGGTCGAAGGCCGGACCTATCACCTGAAGAACCGCGACAATGCCATCATCCCGCCGGGGCTGGCCCACACGGCGCGCAATCCTTCCAGCACGGAACCGGCCGTGCTGCATGTCTCGATGCCGACGAGTTCCCCCAGCCGCACGCTGATTGAAAAATTCTTCTCGCGCCGATCGATGCCTGACGATTCGCAAGGTGTCAGCGGTGCCGAGCGGATCAATCGGTTTGCGACGGCCAAGCGTTTTGCGGCGGGTCCCAACACGGAGTTCGTTGACCAGTTCAATTCGAAACTGGTCCCCGGGATCGAAATGAGCGGCGGGTATGCCCTCTTCCATCCGACCGGTCGCCTGCCGGCGCACATTCACGATTTTGATGAATCGATCTGCATTATTTCGGGCCAGGCGACGTGTGTGGTCGAAGGCCGGAAATATTCGATGAGCGACTGCGAAACCGCCCTGCAGCCGCGCGGTCGCGTCCATTACTTCATCAACGATACGCAAAGCACGATGGAAATGTTGTGGGTCTATGCCGGGCCCCAGCCGGAACGCATCATTGTTGACGAACGCTGCGCCACTGTGGAAGGAAATCCCTGGAAATGAGTGCTCCATCACGTTTTCGCGTGGCTTTGACGGGCGATTTTTACGATGCCTCCGGCCAGTTGAAGTACCGCGATATCGGACTCGATCTGTTGAAATCGGCTCCGGGAATTGACCTGCACTGTTTCGCCGACCATCGGCCAGAAATCGAACCGGACCAGTTGGCTGGGGCGAACGGGGTCATCGTCCTGACGCCCCGCGTGACGGCCCACAGCCTGTCTGCCAGCCAGGACCTGCTGGGTGTCGGCCGGTTCGGAGTCGGTTTCGACAGCGTGGATGTGGCCGCCTGCACGGCCGCAGACGTGGCCCTCTATATCACAACCGGTGCTGTCGATTACTCGGTTGCCGAGGCCACCGTGGGCTGGATGCTGGCGCTGGTCCATCATGTCCGCATCAAGGACAAGCTGGTGCGTGAAGGGCGCTGGGACGAACGCAGCCGCTACATGGGGCGCGAACTGCGGGCGCGAACACTCGGGATCGTCGGCTTCGGAGGCATCGGCCAGGCGGTCGTAAAACTGTTAGCGGGCTTCGGCATGCAGACGCCCCTGGTGTTTGATCCCTTCGTGCCGGCTGCGGCCATTGCGGACGCGGGGGCGCAAGCGGTGTCGCTCGACGAGTTGCTGGCACAGTCCGATTTTGTTTCGCTGCATTGCCCGCTGAATGACAAGACACGCCACCTGATCTCCGCGAGGGAACTCGCCCTGATGCAACCCCACGCCTACCTGATCAACACGGCTCGGGGAGGGATCGTGGAAGAAGATGCGTTGTACGCGGCCCTGTCCACGGGCCAGATCGCCGGAGCCGCCCTGGATTGTTTCGTTGGCGAACCGCTGACGGCGCCGACTCGCTGGGCGAACCTCGATAACATCCTGCTGGCCCCCCATTCGATCGCCTGGACCGACGAACTGTTCCGCGACATCGGCCGCGCAGCCTGCCAGGGGCAGCTCGATCTGGCCGCCGGTAAGCGGCCCCGCGGCGTCGTCAATCCCGAGGTGTTTGATCGCCCCACGTTTCAGACCAAGTGGGAACGGATTACGAAATCCAGGTAGCAGCAAGCGCAAGACTTCTGACACAGCAGCCTTCACACAGAGCGTGCAGGCCACCTTGTTCCGACGCTCAAAAACCGGAATTGGAATACTATTTTTAGTATTGCGGCAACTCGCGATACGCCCCAAGATCAGGGGAGGAAATCCACCAGCCATCGGACCTGCC
>CAZQUW010000034.1:28162-30004 GCA_964596215.1 uncultured Planctomicrobium sp.
GATGCGTTTGTGCTGCAGAAACTGGAAGCGAAAGGCCTGACACTCGCCCCGGAAGCCGACCGCCTGACGCTGATTCGACGGGCGACGTTCGATCTGACTGGACTGCCCCCCGAACCGGCTGACGTCGCGGCCTTCGTTGCCGACACGAGTCCCCGGGCGTACCAGAACGTGATTGATCGGCTGCTGGCATCTCCACGCTACGGCGAACGCTGGGGACGCCACTGGCTGGATGTGGCGGGGTATGCGGATTGCGAAGGCCGCCGCGAACAACACCTGGCACGCCCCTATGCGTACCGCTATCGCGATTACGTCGTGCGGGCGTTCAACAGTGACAAACCGTATGACCGGTTCCTGCTGGAGCAATTAGCGGGCGATGAGCTGGCCGATCTGGAGCATGCGACCGAGATTACTCCCGAGATGTCGGACAACATCGTGGCGACCGCCTTCTTGCGTATGCCCCCCGATCCGACCTGGGCTAACCTGACCGGCTATGTTCCGGACCGCCTGGAAGTCATGGCCGATGTGGTGGATGTCGTCGGTTCGGGCATCATGGGGATGACCTTCAAGTGTGCCCGCTGCCATACCCACAAGTTCGATCCGATTCCCCAGCGCGACTACTATCGCCTGGTGGCCCTCTTCAAAGGAGCCCTGGATGAACACGACTGGTTGAAGCCCGACCAGGGCTCACTGGGCGGCTTGAATTCCCGCTTCGGTGCGCGGACCCTGCCGTACGTGTCCACCGCGGAGCGACAGGCCTGGCAACAGCACAATGCCGCGGTGCAACAGGCGATCGCGGCATTGCAGGCGCTGCCCAGATCGCCCGAGGTTGATCAGCAAATCAAGGCGCAGGAAGCACGACGAACTCCCGAGCCGCTGATTATGGCGTTATGGGATCGCGGTGCGCCGTCCCCCACTTACATCTATCGCCGCGGTGACTATCAGAATGCCGGCACCCTGGTTCAGGCCGGCGTCCCCGCGGTCCTGTGTGATCCCGCCAAACCCTTTGAAATCAAGCCCCCGTGGCCCAACGCCACATCGACTGGCCGGCGCCTGGCGTTCGCCCGATGGCTGACTCAGCCCGATCACCCATTGACCGCGCGGGTCATGATCAACCGCATCTGGAAGCACCATTTCGGCCAGGGGATCGTGCGCAGCGTTGGCAACTTCGGAAAGACGGGTGACAAGCCCTCGCATCCCGAATTGCTCGACTGGCTGGCCCTGGAGTTTCAGCGTACCGGCTGGAGCCTGAAGTCCATGCATCGCACCTTGATGACCTCCAGCGTCTATCGTCAGTCATCTGTCGTCGCGCCACAGAGCCTGGAGTTGGATCCGGATAACCGCCTGTGGTCGCGGATGCCGCTGCGGCGGATGGAAGCGGAAGTCTTGCGCGACTCGCTGCTGCTGATCTCAGAGCAACTGGTGGAGCAGGGTGGAGGACCGGCAGAGGCGGTGCAGGTACGCGGCGGAGGTCTGGTTGTTGCGGGCCGGCGGCGCAGCATCTATGTGCAGCAGCTGCGGAAAGAGCTGGTGTCGCTGCTGGAGAGCTTTGATCTGCCCGTGATGAATCCGAACTGTCTGTCGCGCGCCGAATCGCTGGTAGCGCCGCAGGCCCTCCATTTGTTGAATGACACCGGCATCCGCCAGCTGGCAACCGCCTTGGCGGCACGCGTCCGCAAAGCCGCCGGCGACGATCCCGCGGTCCAGATCGAGCATGCCTATTGGATCACGCTCAGCCGGCCACCCAGTGCGGACGAACTTTTAGAAAGCCGGCAAGTCCTGGAACAGTTGACGGTTCAATGGGCCAAACAATTGACCGGTGCAGGGCAACCAGCGGATGAGGCC
>CAZQUW010000034.1:30104-35465 GCA_964596215.1 uncultured Planctomicrobium sp.
CGCTCGTTCTTCGAGCACACCGCGTCGGGCCTGCAAGGTGCCGCGTTGCTGCAGTTGCTGGGGCGTGATCTGTTTGCCGAGGGACCTCCGGCCGCCCCGGATCTGCGGCCCCGGGCGCCTCATTTTCCCGCCCAGGCGAAGTCGGTCATTCATCTCTTTATGAATGGCGGCCCCAGCCAGATGGATCTGTTTGATCCCAAGCCGGAACTCGACAAGCATCACGGCGAACCCTACTTCAGCAAGATTGCCGGTGAAGTTGAGAATGTTTCCGACGCCGGCGCCTTGATGCGCAGTCCGTTTCGGTTTGCCCAGCATGGCCAGTGCGGGATGTGGGTCTCCAGTGCCTTGCCACAGATCGCGCAGCATGTCGACAAACTGGCGCTGATCCGGTCGCTGCACACAACCAATATCACGCACGAACCGGCCCTCTATCTGATTCAAACCGGACATATGCCGTCAGGGTATCCCACGCTGGGGAGTTGGGTCGTGTATGGATTGGGGAGTGAATGCCAGAACTTGCCGGCCTACGTGGTGCTGGACGATCCCCTCGGTTTGCCGATCAACGGTGTCGAGAACTGGAACGCCGGCTTTCTGCCCCCGCTCTTCCAGGGGACGCGGTTTCGAGCAACTGGTTCGCCAGTGCTGAATCTGCGTCCGGAAGTGGCCGATGCCCCGGAAATCGTCTCGCTGCAGCGTGACTTGCTGGGGCGGCTGGATCGCCTGCATCAGCGGCAACGCCCGAATCAGCCCAACCTCGCAGCCCGCATTGCCAGCTATGAGCTGGCTGCCCGCATGCAGATGTCGGCGACCGACGCGCTCGACCTGGGACAGGAAACCCAGGCGACGCAGGAGCTCTATGGTATCGGCCGTGAGCCCACCGATTCTTATGGCCGACGGTGCCTGATTGCCCGGCGCCTGGTGGAGCGCGGGGTGCGGTTCGTCCAACTGTATATCAACGCGCAGATCTGGGATAACCACACCGGCCTGGCTACGGACATGCAGGCGGCCTGTGATCGGACCGATCTGCCGATTGCCGGCCTGCTGCAGGATCTGCAGCAACGTGGATTACTGGACGACACGCTGATCATCTGGGGTGGAGAATTCGGCCGGCTGCCGATCGCTCAGCTTCCCAAGAATAAGGACGAGAAAAAAGCGGGGCGGGATCACAACAAGAACGCAGCCTGCTCGTGGATGGCGGGAGGTGGCATCAAAGGGGGCACCACGTACGGGGCCACTGATGAGTTCGGTTTCGCGGCGGTGGAGGACCGGGTGAGTGTCGCTGATTGGCATGCCACGATCCTGCACTTATTGGGCCTGCAGCATGAGGAACTGTACGTGAATCAGCAGGGATTGAAAGAGAAATTAACCGGCGTGCAGACGGCGCGGGTGGTCAAGGAGATCCTGATTTAATGTCAGGATAATATCTGAAAACCAGGTGAGCCCGGAGATTATTGGCAGTCTGAATTTTGCACTCTTACAAGTTGGTCCTACAGCGCTCAGAAATCGATAGCAACTATGACGAGTCAACAAGTCGTCTCCTCGGGAGATTTCCGGTTTCAGGCAGACTCCCACTGGGCGCAATGGCCGGCCGATTGGGGCCTGCAGGAGGTCTCGTCGGTCGCCACTGATTCGCGAGACCGGGTCTACCTGTTTAATCGCAGTGGCCGGCCGGTCGCGGTGTTTGATCGTGACGGGAAGTTTCTGGAGTCCTGGGACGGTGACTACTTTGTGCGCCCGCACGGCATCTTTATTGATCCCGGCGACATGGTGTATTGCGTCGACGACCTGGGCCATACCGTGACCAAGTTCACTCCTGACGGCCAGCAACTGTTCCGGCTCGGCACGCGCGGCCAGCCGTCGGCCACAGGTGCCACGAGTGTCGATTATCGAACCATTCAGCACGCAGGGCCTCCCTTCCATTACCCGACCAATCTGGCGGTGGCGCCGAATGGCGAGCTGTACGTTTCCGATGGCTATGGCAATGCCCGGATTCATCGCTTTACGGCCTCCGGCGAGTTGATCTCGTCCTGGGGCTCACCGGGCGCAGGGCCGGGACAATTCCACGTTCCGCACGGCATCGCCGTGCATCCGAACGGCACGGTATTTGTGGCCGATCGCGAAAACGACCGCCTGCAACTGTTCTCGCCCGAAGGACAATTTCTGGAAGAATGGACGGGGATCGCCCGGCCATGTGATCTGGATATTGCAGTCGACGGAAACGTGTATGTCGCGGAACTGGGCTATCGCGCAGGCATGTGGCCGGGAACCGTCGCCCCATATCCCGGAGCGACCGGCGGCCGGGTCAGTATTTTTAATCCGCAGGGCGAATTGCTCGCCCGCTTTGGTGGTGGCGAACAGCCCCATACTGCGGGCGACTTCTTTGCACCGCATGCCATCTGGCTCGATTCACGCGGCGATTTCTATCTCACTGAAGTCTGTTACACAGCGGCGAAGAACGTTCCCCCTCCAGTCGGGAGCTATCATACCCTGCAAAAGTTTTCCCGAATTTGATTCCCCGTTCTGAGCCCGTTGCGATATGGTACAGTCCTCCTCGAATTGATGCATGGCGACCAGAAAGAGCGTTTAAAAATGAAGGCTTGGCGATTCTACGGCTTCAAAGATCTGCGACTCGATGACATCCCCGTACCAGCCTGCCGGCCGGGGCACGTGCTCGTAGAGCCGTTGGTCGTACAACCCAGCGTGACCGAGGCCCAGCTGGCCATGGGCATCCCCACGCTGGCCTATGATCGCGTCAAGCATCGACTGGAAACCGAAGCCCCGATCCAATTATTCGGCCATGAGTTCTGTGCGCGCATCGTCGAACTGGGTGCCGGGGTGACCGGATATCAAATCGGGGACCGAGTCGCCGCCAGTGCGAAATTGCCCTGCGGGAACTGTTCCCTCTGCAATTCCGAACGGGGCAATCAATGCCGGAAGGGCCCTGTGATTGGCTTCGATCAACCGGGTTGCTTCAGCGAAATTGCATTGCTGCCGGAGATCTCGCTGGTCAAAGTGGCCGACAATATCTCGGACAGCGAAGCCGCCTGTCTGCAATCGCTGAGCGACAGTGTCGCCGCTGTGGAGACCGCGCAGATTCAAATCGGTGACACCGTCGTCATCTTTGGCCAGGGAAGCATGGGGATCGAATGCCTGGAGATTGCCCGCATCAGCGGGGCCGGCATGATCATCACGGTCGATGTGCGGGATGAAGCCTGTGAACTGTCGCGACAGCTGGGAGCGGATCACGCCCTGAATGCCAAGAAGTGCGACGTCCTGGCCACGATCCTGGAACTGACCGGGACCATCGGTGCGGACGTGGTCTTTGAATGTGCCGGGGGAAGTCCCAAGCAGGGGCTGGCGGGACACGAAACATTGCTGACCGCCATCAACGCAGTTCGTTCGGGAGGCAAGATTGTCGGCGTATCATGGTTCGGTCAGCCGATTACCCTGCCGATCGACCTGCTGCGTGAACGCAGCCTGCGGTATGTTTTTCCCGATATCAGCACGCGTGCCCATCTGGCGCACACGGTCCGGCTGGTATCGTCCGGGCGCGTGAACCTCAAACCCACCATTACGCACGTCCTGGACGGGATCGAATCGGTCCCGCAGGCGTTTGAGATCACCGCCAACAAGGGAAAATATCAAGCGATCAACCCGGCGCAAGTCGTCATGAAAACATAAGGTCCCGTTGCGGTACAAAATCCCGTCCTCGAATTGAACTCGAGTGCCTTCACACCCTTTGGTTTTGGGATTGGGTGCCACCGGCGATGCCAGTGAAGAATGTCCTGTGGCCCACGACAAGCACTCGTAGCGATCGCGGCCGCGCGCTGCGTAGCTTTGACAGTACACCAGTCCGCGGTACAATTTGTGATCATGCCATGTTGAATGGTGCGAAGTGCGTTCTGCAACTTCGCAGTCCGGTCCAGAGTACGATTTGATCCGTCAGCAGTCTCATCACGGTATCTACCAGGCAGCGCTGACGATGGGCCCGAATCGTCTAATTCCATTGAGTCTCTGAGCGAACGTGCTGCCTCGGTGTCGAGGTGGACGTTCATCCCATCGCCACCTGTCATTCTGAGGTTTTGAAATGCAACGAACAGCCTGTGTAGCACTCGTGTTGACCCTGTCGGCATTTGCCAGCACCGTTTCAGCCGCCGACAAAGCCGACCCCACCGGAACCTGGAAGTGGAGCTTCACCTTCAACAACACGACTCGCGAAACAACACTCAAGTTGAAGCTCGACGGAGACAAGCTGACCGGGGCCATCATCCGGCGGAACAACGAGGAAACCCCCATCGCCGATGCCACTTTCAAGGACAATGAAGTGGCGTTCTCACTGAGTCGTGAACGGAACGGCCAGAAGATCGTGACCAAGTACAAGGGCAAACTGGACGGGGACACCATCAAGGGAACGAGCGAAACCGTGCGTGACGGCAAGACCCAAAGCCGGGAATGGGAAGCCAAGCGAGAAAAGAAGTAACAACCGGATTAATCCGGATTAATACAGTGAGCGGCATATCTCGAGAGTCGCCGGTGCTGGCCGTCATGATCCGCAGCAGAACCGGCGGCGAGCGCGGTGCCGCTCACCACGCCGGCCCCGGAGTCAATACCCTCCAGCATTGCCCTTCGCGAGCAACTGAGCCAGTAACGACGATGCCCAAGGGCCAGCGTTTTCTGGCCGGCAGTTCAGCGGGAAATCCCTCCTGGCGCTCAATGGCACGCGGCACTGATCGAGCCTTTGGCACCCAATCCCAGGATCAAATGTTCTTACAGCACTCAGGTCGTGTGCGCGAACCTCTACGCCGACCTGCAGGATGGCCGCCCTCCGCCGTCCATTTCTGCAGCAGTTGTGCAGCGATCCCAGGACGCTCTAACGCGACCATCGTACGGGCGCATGCTACTTATCAACGCGAACAAAACCTCTGCGTGAGTTCAGAATCGCTGGAAATACTGCGGTTCTGAACTTCCCACAACCGGTTTTGTCAGGGGGTCTGAGTGCGACGGCATACCACGTGGACCGGCGGGACCTGCTCCCCAGTTCGGGGGCGCCTATGTCATCTGGAGTCTTCCCGAACTCCCGGTCACTGATGTGGTTGCAAGGATTCGAACACTGGAGAACCCGTAGATTGCTGAAGTTCAGGCGACATGGAAATTGGGCCGGTCGGCAAAGCGGGTGGTAGAAGGGATGTGGGAAAATGACGAATGACGAAATCCGAATGTCGAATGAATGACCAATGACGAAACAGTGGATGCGGGGGTAAGGGAGCAAAGATCTGTAGCCTGACTCTCTGAGTCGGGTCATTCGACGCTGGAATGCCTCCGACTCGGAGAGTCAGGCTACAGAAAAGTAAGGGAGCAAAG
>CAZQUW010000035.1:0-2117 GCA_964596215.1 uncultured Planctomicrobium sp.
GCTGACGAGACTGCTTGAAGGGGTCGCTCGATTAGCTGACACGCGACTTCTGGCATAATGTTTACCACATGATCGGATGTAGTGAAAGTCACCAGAGCCAATGTTGCGCCCCTGGCGAACCCCTGCAGCCTGACCTACCCGTCTGTTACGCTTCGCTTCCAGATGAGCTCCGGAGGAGCGACCGCATAGAGACTGGCGGCGTCAGCCCCAGGAACTGGCAAAACTCATCAAAGCCAAGCCCCAGAGGGGCGACCGCCATCGATCGGCAACCGTTTCGGCCGCACCTCCGGGGCTTGGATTTTTCCCTGCACAACCACCTGGGGCTGGACGCCCCAGGCTAAACTCGGACGCCCCTTCCGGGGCTCAGACTTCAACGCCAGCCCGGGGCTGCGTCTCATTCGAATGAATTCAGGCCCAACGGGCCGCGCCAGGCCAGCCCAGGGCACAGCGACCAGCGGGAGCGTCGCCCTGGGTCTTGGATCTTTGGGATTGTCAAAGCCCTGAAGGGGCGCGCTACGGCGCGAGGCACTGTCTAGCGCGCCCCTTCAGGGCTTGAGGATCGAGGGGTGACTGAAACCCAGGGCGTTGCCCTGGGCTGGCCTGGCGCGCACCTTTGGTGCTGAGGAAGGGGCTTTGCGTCAGGCACGGTCTGGCCTGCCGGTTTGCCCGCCTGACGTACTCGTTGGCCCGTTTTTGAATTGTGCGACTTTTAGGTTTCGCTACCAGTTGAGCTCCGGAGGAGCGACCGCATAAAGCCTGGCGGCGTCAGCCCCAGGAACTGGCAAAACTCATCAAAGCCAAGCCCCAGAGGGGCGACCGCCATCGATCGGCAACCGTTTCGGCCGCACCTCCGGGGCTTGGATTTTTCCCTGCACAACCACCTGGGGCTGGACGCCCCAGGCTAAACTCGGACGCCCCTTCCGGGGCTCAGACTTCAACGCCAGCCCGGGACAACGCCGGGGTCGTTCGCCGCTGCCGCAGCAACGAATGATGCCCTGTTGGGGCGCGCCAGGCGGGGATGGTTTCAATCCTGCAGCAGGTCGGGAGTCTGCAGTCGGGTCAACTGCTGCGCAGCCATGCGGTCTCGATGGCGCCGCGACCAGGACATGCCGATGCCGCGGCCATCAGCGCGGTCAAGTTGCTCGCCGGCGACCGGGAGTTCATCGCGGCGACTCAGTACCACGGGGTGAGTGTCTGGAACGTGCAGACGGGGGCCCTTGTGCGGCGGCTGGAGGGAGTTTCTCACTGGCTGAAAAACGCCGCGGTCTCGCCGGACGTCAGACGCTTGACTGCCGGGATGGTCGACGGTGAGGTCATCACCTGGGACATCGTCACCGGCCGACGAACTGGCACCGCACTGCGACATCCCACCAGCGTTACCAGCCTGCTCTACAGTACCGACGGCAAGACGTTGTTAACGGGCGACTCACACGGGCAGGTGTTGTACCACCGCGATTGACGACTGCGGGAACCGTGGCGCGGGGGCATCATCGCCGTGGGGGGGCGGCCTGCTGACGGTTCATTTGCGGTCACGATCTTCTACGCTCCATGGCGGTAAATTGCGTCTGGGGCGGAAGCGAGCCGGAATGGAGCAGAGCCACGCCTGGACCGAGCCAATTTGGTCCGCTGGAGGCCGCGTTGTATGATCGAGACTCGAGGATGTTGAAGAGGATCCTGCCAAGGATTATGAGCGGCAAGGGCCGAGAACGGAGGGCCGGGCGAGTTGAGATCCGGAGGGGAATGCAGGCGGTAAAACCGGGGCGCGGGGAACTCGAGCTGTCGGCCAGTTCGGGGGCGCCGATGTTCTGAAAAAATGAGTCCGCGCTAAGGGAGCAAAGAGGGCAAAGAAATCAAAGAAACGCGCGTTTTTATGTACGTGAGTTGGAGAGGATCTCACGCAAAGGCGCCAAGGCGCAAAGAGTGCGCGAGAAGCGGGCGTGCCCGATTGCCGTAAGATGGGCACTCCTGCGCGTCTGGTTTGGTGAATCGCATCCAGAGACGGGTAAGAGTGCGCAGCTTAGGATCAAAGGGATCAAAGGGGGCAAAGAAATCAAAGAAGTCGCGCGTGTTTTGTGGGTGTCAGACCTGGGTGAGGGGACGGACGGGCCGGGAGACCC
>CAZQUW010000035.1:2217-34992 GCA_964596215.1 uncultured Planctomicrobium sp.
GCGAACTTTGTATGTGCGTGGGTTGGAGAGGATCTCACGCAAAGGCGCCAAGGCGTAAAGAGTACGCAGCTTATGGTTGAAGGGATCAAAGAGGGCAAAGAAGTCAAAGAAGTCACGCGTGTTTTGTGGGTGTCAGACCTGGGTGAGGGGACGGACGGGCCGGGAGACCCGTCCCACGCAAACCAGGAAGGGAGCGCGCGTTCAAAGAGGTCAAAGAAGCGCGAACTTTGTATGTGCGTGGGTTGGAGAGGATCTCACGCAAAGGCGCCAAGGCGCAATAGAGTGCGCAGCTTACGGTTGAAGGGATCAAAGAGGGCAAAGAGGTCAAAGAAGTTGCTCGGCAGGCAGGCGATCAACAAAACTGTAGCCTGACTCTCCGAGTCGGGTGCTGCGACAATTCGGAAATGCACCCGACTCGGAGAGTCAGGCTACAGACCGGCGCAGATTAAGAGAGGAATGTCTGCGCCCGCAGGGATCACTGCCCATTCGTCGATCGGTAAATCGGCAGAGTCTGGTTGGAATGTCGAAAAGGTAAAGTTGTGATGCAGTCGGCAAGATTGAAGTCAGCCTGAGGCGTGATATACTGTCGAGAAGCGATTTTTTGGAAAGTCGGTGGCAAAAAACCGGCGCGCATCGAGCGATCCTTCGCAGCTCAGAGGATGACTCGATTCGCGCGGCCTTGGCTTGTCGTTCGTCGTGTCAGTCCAGTACGCTTACCCCTCACGGTTGCGAAGGGTGTCCTGGGATGGCTCACACGCCAGTCGAATCGCTCTAACATCCTCGATGGGAACGCGTTGGGAGTTTCCGTCCGACCTGTATTGTCCTACCGCACACGTACGGATCACACCACATGACGAGCGTAGCAGCAGAGACCGCTGGCAACGACCCCGCAAAACCGGCAGCCGCCGCCAAAGGACTTAAGGGTGTCGTCGCCGCAGATAGCGCCATTTGCGACATCGATGGTCAGCTCGGCAAGCTGATTTATCGCGGTTACAACATTCACGATCTGGCGGAACGCAGCAGTTTCGAAGAAGTGGTGTTTCTGTTGCTGAATGGCGAGCTCCCCAATCGTCAGCAGCTGCAGGACATGAGCGCGTCGCTGGCCAAGCATCGCCAGGTGACCCCGGCTGTCCTGGATTTTCTGAAGACGCTGCCCAGGGATGTGAATCCGATGGCCGCGCTGCGTACGGCCATTTCGCTCGAAGGGGCCTACGATCCGCTGAGCGAAGTGAATACAAAAGAAGCGAACTGGGAAAAAGCCCTGCGCCTGGTCGGACTGACGGCATCGGTCGTCGCCTCGTTCCAACGTATCCGCCAGGGCCTCGAGCCACTTTCGCCGCGACCGGAACTGTCCCACGCGGCGAATTTTCTGTACATGATGAATGGCAAAGTGCCGACCGCTGCGGAAGCGCATGCGATGGATCTGGTGCTGATTCTGCATGCAGAACATGGTTTTAACGCCAGTACGTTCGCTGCTCGTGTGATTGCCGCGACCCTGTCTGATTTGTACTCGGTCATCACCGGGGCGATCGGGGCGTTGAAGGGGCCGTTGCACGGCGGGGCGAATACCGAAGTGCTGAAGACGTTGATGGAAATCGGCGACGTGTCGCATGTGGCCGAATGGGTGGCGCAGAAGCGGGCGAAGAAAGAAGTCTTCATGGGCTTCGGTCATGCCGTCTATCAGGTTGCCGATCCCCGGGCCCGCCATTTGAAGTCGTTGTCCGAGAAGCTGGGCCAGGATTCCGGCAATTCCAAGTGGTACGACCTGTCGGTGGAAGTGGAGAAGCAAGTTGACGCGGTGATTCATAAGCCGTGCAATGTCGACTTCTATTCGGCCAGTCTGCAGTATTACATGGGCATTCCTGGCGATCTGTTTACCTGTATTTTTGCGGTCAGCCGCGTTTCGGGCTGGTGTGCTCACGTGTTGGAGCAATGGGTCGACAATAAGATCATCCGGCCGTCATCGAATTACACCGGTCCGGCCGAGCGTGGGTATGCCCCGATTGAATCGCGTTAGTCGTGAGTCTGTTCCGCGAACGCACAGGCGTTCGCCGGGGTAAGCTCGATTCCCTTCTGACTTCTGAAGATGGCCTGACCCGGCTGGGGCGTGGGCGTGATGGTCGCGGAGCGATCACGGCTCTCATTGAAGGGATGCTCGCGTGGTGACATACGGCATTATTCCGGCGCGATTACAGTCGACGCGATTGCCGCGCAAGTTGCTGCTGAAGGAGACCGGGCGACCGCTGTTGCAGTATACCTGGGAAGCCGCCCGGGGAGCCCGGTTGCTGTCAGACCTGATTATTGCCGCTGATAGTCCAGAGATTCAGGATGTGGCCCGGGGGTTTGGGGCACGTTGCGAACTGACGGGCGAGCACCCCAGCGGGACAGATCGCATCGCCGAGATCGCCCGCCGCGTGTGCCCCGAGGCAGATATTCTGGTCAACATTCAAGGGGATGAGCCGGAGTTGAATCCGGCGAATATCGACCGGCTCGTGCAGTTGCTGCAGGATCATCCTGGGGCCGAGATGGCGACTCTCGCGACTCCCATCCGATCGCGTGCGGAATGGGAGGCCAGTTCGTGCGTCAAAGTGGTGTGTGCCGCGGATGGACGTGCGCTGTATTTCAGCCGGTGTCCCATCCCGTTTGCTCGAGATCGCGACCCGGATGAGTTGCTGGCGGGGGATTCTCCCTGGTTATTACACATGGGAGTCTATGCATATCGTCGCGAATTTCTGCAGCAGTTGACTCGGTTGCCTCCTTCGAGATTGGAACAACTAGAGAAACTGGAACAACTTAGGGCACTGGAAGCGGGCGCCTCGATCCAAGTTGGAATTGTTGAGCATCGCGCAGTTGGAATCGACACGCCGGAAGACTATGCTGCATTCGTGGCGCGACAGCGTGGGCGAAGTGAATAATCGGTGAAACGCGAAGGTGAGCGACTTCAATTTCCCCTCACTTTTGAACCCCTGGTACTGGGGTTTTGTGAGGTGGATTTCCAGGGATGCCATAGACACCTGATCTTGCCCAGTGAAGTTTTGTTTGACGTCTGATGTCCTGATCGAGCGCGTGGCTCCTCGCTCAAGCCTCTCTCCCCGGAGTACCAGGGCGAGGGG
Source organism: uncultured Planctomicrobium sp. (assembly GCA_964596215.1). GTDB lineage: Bacteria > Planctomycetota > Planctomycetia > Planctomycetales > Planctomycetaceae > JAKFVC01. The sequence goes on from CAZQUW010000035.1 coordinate 5,331, forward strand.
AACGAAGAATCTGTGCTGGATCGTACGCGCTGAGCATCGAACGGCCCCTGTTTTCAAATCTTGCTGAAATAACACATGACCAAACACATTTTCGTGACAGGCGGCGTGGTCAGTTCTCTGGGCAAGGGGCTGACTGCCGCGTCGATCGGATTGATTCTGGAACGCCGCGGCTTGCGGGTCCGGATGCAGAAACTCGATCCTTATATCAACGTTGATCCGGGAACGATGAGCCCTTATCAACACGGTGAGGTCTATGTTCTCGAGGATGGTTCTGAGACCGACCTGGATCTGGGGCATTACGAGCGCTTTACGAACGGGCCGCTGTCGCGAGCATCGAACTGCACGACGGGCCGGATCTACCTGAATGTGATCAACAAGGAGCGCCGCGGGGATTACCTGGGCAATACGGTCCAAGTCGTACCGCACATCACCGACGAAATCAAAGAGTGTGTGCTCAGTCTGCGCGGGGACGATGTCGATGTCGTCATTACGGAACTGGGCGGAACGGTGGGCGATATCGAAGGCTTGCCCTTCCTGGAAGCCATTCGCCAGATTCCGCTGCAGATTGGAAAGCAGAACTGCCTGTTCATTCATCTCACGCTGGCTCCCTATCTGAAGGCCGCGCGGGAATTAAAAACGAAGCCGACGCAGCACAGCGTTCAGCAACTGCGCGAAATCGGGATTCAGCCCGACATCCTGGTGGTTCGCACGGAGCGGGAACTGGGGCGGTCGAATGCCGAGAAGATCGCCTTGTTCTGCAATATCGAGACGCGTGCCGTCATCGAAGAGCCCGATAAGGAATTCTCGATCTACGAAGTGCCGCTGGGTCTCGTTGAGCATGGCATGGACGAGTTAATTATCGAGAAACTGTCGCTGAAAGCGGGCCCGCTGGATCTCAGTCAGTGGTCGGGGTTGCTCAATAAGGTCCGCAATCCTCAACACGAAGTCACGATCGCGGTCGTCGGCAAGTACATGCAGCACAAGGACGCGTACAAGTCGATCTACGAATCGCTGGATCACGCGGGCCTGGCGCATTCGACCCGCGTGCTGGTCAAGCGGATTGAAGCGGAGGATCTGCAGGAGACTCCCCCCGAATCACTGCTCAGCGGTGTGGACGGCATCCTGGTTCCCGGTGGTTTCGGGATGCGGGGGATTGAGGGGAAGATCGAAGCGATCAACTATGCCCGGGTGAATGACATTCCGTTCTTCGGGATCTGCCTGGGAATGCAGTGTGCCGTGATCGAATTTGCACGGAACGTCCTGGAGTTGGAGGATGCCAACAGCACCGAATTCAGCAGCGACACCGAGCATCCTGTAATCTGCCTGCTGGACGAACAGAAGAAGGTGACCCACAAGGGGGCTTCCATGCGGTTGGGTGCCCAGGAGTGCCTGTTGGCTCCGGGTTCACGAGCGGCTCAGATTTATGACGCCACGACGATTTCGGAGCGTCACCGCCACCGCTATGAATTCAATCCGGCATATCGGCAGAAATTCGAAGCCGCGGGGCTGCGTCCGACGGGCTACAGCCCGGATGGCGGCCTGGCGGAAATTGTCGAAATCACCGACCATCCGTGGTTCCTGGCGGTGCAATATCACCCGGAGTTCAAGTCGAAGCCGCCGACCCCACACCCGTTGTTTGCGAGTTTTATTGAGGCCGCACTGACTCAGCACCAGCAGCGACTGCAGGTGGGGGTATAATCGAAAAGATGAGTAGTCCGTCTGACGTGTCGAGCTGACCAGGGCCGAAAACGTCTTACGCATTGCATAAAAGTCACAATTTCTATGTTGCCTGGGCTATGACACCCTGTCAGAGTGTTGCGTCGAGTTTTGATTTCGGGTGTAACGTTATTGTGGTGAAAGTGTTGCGTTGAACAGGCCGAGATCGTCCCGGCACTTGTGTGATTCCGAAGTTTGCCGCGAATGGGCGATCCAGCGCGTTTCCGAGTTTGCAAGATCGGCGTTCTCCGATAAAATTGCCGGACTCTGCGTTTTTTGAGATAGAGTTGTCAAAAAGCATCACGGCTACGGAGATCGTGCGCCTTGCTGAGGGGTGTTCCTCGCGCGACGCGGTTCCCGATGTGATGTCCGGCCCACCATCCCCCCCTGCCACTCATGTCGCACGAAGCAATGCTCACTGGTTGTGATAATCTGGCCTTCATTGAAGACCTGTATTCCAACTATGTTCGAAATCCGCAGTCTGTCGCGCCTGAATGGCAGACCTATTTTGGCCAGATGCTGAATGGCGATCGCGCCACGGCGACTGCCCAGATCGGTCCGTCCTTCTCGCCGCCGTCGCTCTTTGGAGCGCGCAATGGCCAGGCCAACGGTATCGGTTACGCGGGCGCCCAGGGCGGCACCGCAGCGCACGATATGGAAGTGGCCATCCGCCAGGAAAAGGTGACGCAGCTGGTCCGCAACTACCGCATGCGGGGCCACCTGTTTGCCAAGGTTAACCCCCTGGGCGAGCGAGCGACCACCAGCGAGACCTGGCGCGACGAGAAGCATCTGGACCCCAAGCACTTCGGGTTTACTGACGCCGACATGGACCGCCGGTATTCGACCGTCGGCATGGGCGGTGCCGACAATCTGACTTTGGGCGAACTGCTGAAGCGACTGCAATCGACCTACTGCCGCTTCATCGGCGTGCAGTTCATGCACATCGATAACGTTGCCGAACGTGAGTGGTTGCAGAATCGGATGGAGCAAACCGAGAACCGCATCCAGCTCAGTCACACGGCCCAGTTCCGCATTTTGACCCGCTTGACCGACGCTTCCACGTTCGAAGATTTTTTAAGAACCAAGTTCAAGTCGGCCAAGACCTTTTCGCTGGAAGGTGCCGAAAGCCTGATTCCGTTGCTGGACATGGCGATTGAAAAGGCGGGCGATCAGGGAGTCGAAGAGATCGTTATGGGCATGGCCCACCGCGGTCGTTTGAATGTGCTGGCCAATATTCTGGCCAAGGACAAATCACAGATCTTCCGCGAAGTCGCCGATCTCGATCCGCACTTGTACGAACAACGGGGTGATGTGAAGTATCACCTCGGACACAGCCGCGACTGGACCACCATGTCTGGGAAGAAGGTGCATCTCTCGATGTGCTTCAATCCCAGCCATCTGGAATTCGTCAACCCTGTCGCGCTGGGACGCACCCGGGCCAAGCAGAGCCGTGGCCGTGACGCGAGTCACTCACGCGTGCTGGCGTTGCAGATCCATGGTGACGCCGCATTCGCGGGCGAAGGTGTCATTCAGGAGACGCTCAACCTGAGCCAGTTGAAGGGCTACGAAACGGGTGGCTCGCTGCACATCATTATCAACAATCAGATCGGCTTTACGACCGGTCCGGACGATGCCCGTTCGACCCAGTATTGCACTGATATCGGCAAGATGCTGCAGATTCCGATCTTCCATGTGAATGGCGAGCATCCGGAGGCGGTGGCCCAGGTCGTCAATCTAGCGATGGACTTCCGCCGCGAGTTCAAGCGCGATGTCATCATCGACATGTACTGCTATCGCCGCCACGGGCATAACGAACAAGACGAGCCGCGGTTCACTCAGCCGCTGACCTATAAGCTGATCGATCAGCGCGACGGCGTGCGCGAGACCTACCTGGACCACCTGGTGACGCTCGGTGGCGTGACCATGGATCAGGCGGAATGGGTGGCCGAAGAAACCCGCCGCGACATGGAAAAGCAGCTGGAACGAGGCACCTCGAGCGACTACAAGCCACATTCCGATACGCTGGGTGGCCAGTGGCAGGGGTATCGCGGCGGCTCCGACAAGGAAGTCCCCGATGTCGACACGGGAGTGCCGTTGGCGCAGTTGTCCGCATTGATGAAGAAGATGGTTGAAGTCCCGGCTGATTTCCATGTCCATCCGCGACTGAAGTCGATGGTGCTGGATGCGCGTGTGGAAATGGCTGAGGGCAAGAAACCTCTGAATTGGGGTGCCGCCGAATTGCTCGCCTATGCGAGTCTGGCCGTCAACAAGACACACGTTCGCCTGAGTGGCCAGGACTGCGGTCGTGGTACATTCAGCCATCGTCAGGCCGTCTGGCACGACGTTGAGAACGGGAACATCTACTGTGGACTGAAGCATCTGACACCCGACCAGGCGCCGGTCGATATCATCAATAGTCCGCTCTCCGAAGTCGGGGTCATGGGCTACGAATATGGCTATAGTCTTGATTACCCGTCGGGCCTGATCCTGTGGGAAGCCCAGTTCGGCGACTTCGTGAATGTCGCGCAGGTGATCATCGATCAATTCATTGTCAGTGCCGAAGAGAAGTGGAAACGACTCAGCAGCCTGGTTTTGTTGCTGCCGCATGGTTACGAAGGGCAGGGCCCGGAACACTCCAGCGCCCGCCTGGAACGGTTCCTGGCGCAGTGTGCCGAGGACAACATTCAGGTTGTGCAGCCGACGACACCGGCCCAGATCTTCCACGTATTGCGTCGGCAGGTGTTGCGTCCGATTCGCAAGCCGTTGATCGTGATGACCCCGAAGAGCCTGCTGCGATTGCCGGAAGCGGCGTCCGCCCTGGAGGATTTGGCGACGGGCACATTCCAGCGGATTCTGCCCGATCAGCACCCGAATTTGAAAAAGCCAAAGCGGATCTTGTTGTGCAGCGGCAAGATTTACTACGAACTGGCTCAGGAACGCGAAAAGCTGAAACGCGACGATGTGGCGATCCTGCGCGTCGAGCAGCTCTATCCGTTACGCCCCGAACACCTGGAAGCCGCACTTTCGACTTATGCGGCTGGTACGCCGGTGCATTGGGTGCAGGAAGAGCCGGAAAACATGGGGGCCTGGTGGTACATGCGAATCCATTTCGGCGAGCAATTGCTGGGACGCTATCCGTTCTCGGTGATCGCTCGTCTGGAATCTGCCAGCCCGGCGACCGGTTCACACAAGAGCCACCATAACGAGCAGCACAAGATTCTGGATCAGGCGTTTGCCGGTCTCTAATCGAGCCTGTCAGTGATGCATTCAGGACAAGCCCCCCGCGTTGCAGGGGGCTTGTTTTATGATCTGGCTGAACTCTGGTGAGTCCGAGCACATCATTGAATAGATCGTCTATTAGAGGGAATTCATAAGACGCGTTTCAGTGGAAGGTCCCAGTGGAGATTCTTCACGGAGGCGGATCGGTGGGGGGGACTCAGGATGACAGATCGAACCGCGCGGTGGTAAATTCTTTGCACCGAGAATCGTTGCTGGCAAACTATTTTCCCCAATCCCGGCAACCTCTTTCACCGATATTTCATTGTATGCAGTCCCGTGAGATGCATGCTGTACCGGTCAAATGGCCTCTAAGGCCTGCAATGTTGCGGATTGTCAACGATTCGGAAACTTGAGTCGTTTGGCAAAATTTGTGTAAAAAAACTTGTCCGCAGTTTGGCCGATCAGTATATTTAAATCACTCCATTGAAATTTGTGTGAAGTTTGTGGCAGTGAAAGCCCGCCAGTTTTTTAATCAGAACTGGGCAACGGAATTGCCCCGATCCCACCGTTGTTGCTGCTGAGTTGACCTGCCTCGCGAAGTGCGCTCTCGCTGTGGACAGTCTGACGAAAGACCGCCTACCAGAAGAGTGGCACCCCGTTTCTTACTGGGTGAACCATGCCGTTTGATTGCGACCTGCATGCAGGTGATTGCATTTATGACTCGGGCCTGTACCAGGCTCTCGAGCACAAGTGGTTGGAAAGCCAACGCTACGGCGAGGATCTGGGAATGCTCCTGATCCGCGACTGGTGTCAGCGTCACTGGCGTACCTTCCAGCGTTTCCGCCGCATCGAGCATCTCTTCGGAGAACGTCGATACCAGCAGTTCCCCGATGCGGAATTCGGCGTGTGGAATGGTCGGATTCGAAAAGAGGGTTCGCTGTTCGATATCATTCTCGGTGCCTTTGAATGCGGCATGGAGAATCTGGAGTTTGTGAATTGGGCGCGATTGCAGCGCCTGCCGCAGGATGAGTCCTACGCACTGTTTACCATTCTCGATCCCAATTGTGTGCGACTGGACCATGCCCTGATTCTGGAGCGTGCCAAAGAGCACCTCGTGCTTGCCTGAAAATCGCGGATCACGGTGAGATTAGTTCTGGCGATTAGATCGCTCGATTAGATCGCGTCTGTGTCTGGATCCGACGCGGCAGACCTGCGAAGCCCGCAGCAGATGGGGCTCGAAACGGTCGTGGCGAGCGATTCCACACTTCCCCGGCGTTCTGGTTCGGGCGATCGCGCTCTGGATTCATGGGACACCTCCCCCTACTATGCGGTTCGGAGGACTCCCCGAGCTATGTACGAACAATTTTTCGCGGCCATTTCAGACTTTATCCACGACAACTGGATGAAGGTGTTAACCGGCTTCGTGCTGATGGGACTGGGCTGGTTTTTTGGTAAACGCAAAGCTCGGGCCGACTGGCGGAAACGTGAATTCTTTCATCGCGTGAACGTGTCGCTGAATCTGCTGCAGCCGGGTGAACCGCTGCAAATTCGCACAATCATTGAAAAGAGTTGTGACGAGGTCTTTCTGAACGTTGTGGCGAGCGAAGCCGTGGCGGCAGCAGCCCGGAAGACTCGGCCAGACAACCCGCTGCTGCCATTGCCGCAGGCGGACTATTGGCAGTATCTGAATGCCGTATTAAACGAGATCGCCGAGAAATTTGCGGTGGGCGAGATTCGTCGCGATCTGGGGCTGCCGGTGACGCGGGGCAAATATCTGATTTGCCTGACCTGTGAATGTGCCGGAGAAATGCGAACCCGCAAGGTGCGGGCGATGGTGATCCAGAAGAAGCATCTCGAGAATTTCCCGGCAGTGCAGCCCAAGTTTGAGCATGCGTCCCATATTACGCGTTGGGAAACCTTGAAGGTTCTCTCCGAACAATACAAGAAAGCTCCCTGGCAGTTCATCGACCTGGAATTGTCGGTTGCGTAGCGCAGTGGCCTGACTCTCCAGGGTCGGGTGCAGTCTTAAATCAGAAATCGCCCGACCCTGGAGAGTCAGGCCACGGAAAAAAGACCACTATGAATCAGGGACCGGCGATCGACGCGGACTTACTGAAGACCGCAGTCGCGGCAGCATTGGCCGGAGGCGCTGTCCTCAAAGAATGGTTTCACAAGGTCACCGCGACGTCGAAATCATGCGCGGCCGATATTGTCACCGAGGCTGATGTGGCCTCGCAGCGCGTGATTCATGATTTGATCCTCCGGCGCTATCCTGAGCACAATTTTCTTGGCGAAGAGGGGCTGCAGCGGACTGACGGTCAGGATCCTTATCGCTGGGTCATTGACCCGCTGGATGGGACTTCGAACTACTTTCATGGTTATCCTTATTTCGCGGTCTCGATTGGTGTCGAGTTGCATGGCGAACTGGTCGTTGGCGTGATCTATGATCCGACGCGTGAAGAAATCTTCACGGCTCAGCTGGGTCAGGGAGCGTATCTCAATGACAACCGGCTGCACGTCAGTCAAACCGAACGCCTGGCTCAATCGTTGCTTGTGGCCAGTTTTCCGCCCGGGGTGACGGCCGATGCGCCGCCGATTCGGCAGTTCTTGCGGATTTTGCCGCATGCGCAGACGATTCAACGCACCGGTTCGGCGGCCCTGAACCTGGCATATCTGGCGGCGGGTCGCCTCGATGGTTTCTGGTCGCACAGTCTGAAGGCCTGGGATATGGCCGCCGGGGTGCTGATCGTGCATGAAGCGGGCGGCAGGGTGACTCGGATGAGTGGCCAGCCCCTGGCTTTAGAGATTCCGGATCTTTTGGCGACAAATGGCTCGATTCATGACGCCCTGCGGGATCTGCTGAGTACTCCGATTCAGTAAGCTCGGCCGGTCCCCCCGAACGGAGCGGCGACCCCCTCTGAATCTCGCTAACCGGTAGGGTTTCCCGCTTTCTCCCCACTTGCGCAGGCGCTATGATAGAGTGTCTCAACTGTGCGCAGCGGCCAACCCGTGCGCACACGCCGGTGGGACGGAAGTCTTGCGGTCTTCCACTACGTTCCAGACTTGTCTGGGGACGGATGGGGTCTGGCGCCCGACGAGCGTGTACGTCTACCTGTTTCTCCGTCAGCGAATAACATTTCATGAATGTGCGGCACGGGATCGTCTGGCTGACACTCTTCTGCGTGTGGAACGCAGCGGGATTGTTGAGCGCGCAGACGCCTCCGCCGCCTAAATCGGATGCCGCCGCAGGCACCGGCGCGGACAAGCCCGCTGTAACGAAACCGGCCGCCAGTGATGTCATCCCGCTGAAGAATGCCAACGGGGAAGTTGTGCCGCTGTTACGCACGCCGCTGCTGGAAGAAGTGTTGGCGGAATTGATGGCCCGGCGTCAACGCCTGGCACCCGAACCGACACAGTGGAGTGTCGCCGGGATTTCGCTGCAGGGGACCGCTGATGGCGATCACGCCATTTTGCAGACAACTCTGCAGATTCAGTTACTGGTGGATGCCAAGTGGATCAAAGTGCCCTTGCGCCTCACGGAAGCGACCCTGCAGGACCATTCCTACACTGGCCCGGGGGAAGCCACCTCCGGCGGAATTGACCCTGATCAAGGCTATCTGTGGTACTTCAAGGGGAAGGGACTGCATGTCCTGAAGCTCAACGTGATCGTGCCGATCCGTAAAGAGCTGCCCGCCCGGCGTTTGCAGTTAACGCTGCCACCGACGGTGGTCAGCGAATTGAAGTTGCGGGTTCCGGTACCGCGTCTTACCGCCAAAGTCGATGAGCAAAGCCGGGCCCGGCTGATTTTGACCCCGGCACCCGATGGGGTGACGACGATCGACATGCTGGGCCTGGGAGGGCGGCTGGATGTGACCTGGCAGCCTCAGCCGGACCTGGGGACTGTGGAAACGGTGCTCGAAGCCCGGACCGCGATTACCGCGACCGTTGATGGCCGGGCGGTATTGATGGAAGCCAATCAGCGATTAGGGGCATTACAGGGAAGCTTCAATCAGGCGCAAGTCCGCTTGCCGCGGGGAGGCGAGTTGCTGAAGGTCGAAGGCGATCTTTACAAGGAGCATTCCCTCGACCCCCAGGATCCGTCGCTGGTGACGGTGACGCTGAAAGAGGCCGCATCGAGTGCCGTTCCGGTCGATCTGAAGTGGACCGTTCGAATCGAGATTCCGGCCAAGTCGGAACGGGTCCTGCTGGAAGGGTTTGAAGTCAGTAAGGCCAAGATTCAGACCGGACACCTGGCACTGCGGCTGGTTGGCGATTATCGCCTGGAACGCATCGATAATCAAAATCAGTTCGTGCAACGCGACAACCTGAGCACCCTGGAAAAGGCACTGCCTCCGTTCCCCAGTCGCGAAGATGTATCGAGTGCCTATTCCATCCTGCGGCAGCCATTCCAGCTGGCATTCAATCTACAGCCCGAAAAGCCCCATATCACGGTGAAGCCCCGGCTGTTCCTGACCGTTAACGCGGATCGGATGGAATTGTTCGGCGAATATGACGTGCAGGTTTATCGTTGGGGTATTGAAGAGGTGAAGTTCGCCTGGCCGGGCTGGAAGGACGAAGGCTGGAAACTCGATCCGATCGCTCCGCCGAATCAGGTGGAAGAGACCAGGCTGGATGATCCGACCGAGATTCTGGTGAAGCTGATTGAACGCAAGGTTGGTCCGGTGGTCCGCGTCAACGATCGCGCGTCGGCTACGGAACCGAAGCAATTTACGCTGCTGTTGCACGCGACGCGGCCGTTGGCAGCCGGGCAGGCCGCACAGGAATTCACGCTGCCGGGGATGCCGGGCGCGAATGTCATGCCGGCTGATTTTGTGATGGTGCTGGCGGACAACCTGGAGGCCGATTTGAGGCCGGTGGGTGATACGGTTTCCAGCCTGCAGACGGTCTCGCAAACGAACCTGGTGCCGCTGCCGGCGAATCTGCTCGACCTGCGGCGACGTGATTTCCGCCTGAATGCGGCCCGGGCCAAGTTCTCGATCGCCACGACTCTACAGCCGCGGCGGATTGGCACTCAAACCGATGTGGAGCTGAGTCTGGATGGGAATGAACTTATGTTCATGCAGCGAATCTCCTATGACGTCGCTTACGAGCGACTCCCCCAGGTGTTATTGCTGGTTCCGGAAAAGCTGGAAGGCCGGGTGACATTCAATCTGGCGGTCGATGGGCAAACCACCAATCTGGTTCCCATTACTCCGATTGATACCGGAGGGGGCGAGGGCACGCGCAAGCAGAAGCGACTGGCATTGGAAGCCCCGCGGATCGGAAAGTTCGACGTCATCATTCAGGGCACTTTGCCGGTCTCCTGGCCGATGGGAGTCGCCACGTCGACGACCGAAGTGCCGCTGGTGCAGTCTTCTGACGCCGAATATACATCGACTCGAGTTCGCGTGCTGAAGCCCAAACGCCAGCGTCTGACAATTACCGGCGAGGGCTGGACACCTCAAGCACCGCAGAGCGGTGTTTCGGTCTGGCTGGCCACCGCCAAGCAGTCCGTGGTGAATTTGCAAATTGAACAATCCGACGGTGCGTGGCAGCAGGGTGTCGCTGCTCCCCGCTGCCTGGTACAGGCTGTGTTTTCCCCGTTGGGAGAGGTTTACTGCCAGGCCCAGTATCAGCTCACGGGGCAGCCGACCGGGTTGCGAATTACCTTCCCACCTGGCAGCAAGCCGGGGCGCATCCGGTGGGGCGAGGCTCCGTTGGACGAAATCAACATCCTGCAGATAGCCGGGACTTCCGATCAGTATCAATTGACGTTGCCTGACGTCGAGACCGGCGACTCGGAAAAACTGTTGACGATTGCCTATCAGCTGCCAAGGCAGTCGGCTCTGGGGGTCGGGGCGGAACGCCATCTGGCGGTACCCGAGATCATGTCTGACGGGACTCAGACCCAGACCTTCTGGCAAATCCAGTTGCCAGAGAATCAACACCTCTGGACCCTGCCGGCAGGGTTTACGCCCGAGTTTGACTGGCAACGGGTCGGCGGCTGGTGGAGTCGTGTGCCGCGACAATCCCCTGAAGACTTGGAGAAGTGGATCAGTGGTTCTGCAACCGGGCCCAAGGGGGTGTCCACAGCATTGTTGGTCGGCGGAAATCGTTACCTGTTCAGCAGTCTGGAAGGCTCATCCGTGATGAGCTTTCGGACCCTCAGCACTCCGCTGATCATTCTGATTGGCGCCAGTCTGGCGTTGGTCTTTGGATTTGTGCTGGTCAATGTCCCGGCGACGCGGCACGTGCTGACGTTCCTCTGGATTGGCTTTCTGACAACGCTGGTCACCTTGTGGTATTCCGAACCGGTGCTGGTCCTGTTGCAGCCGGCCGGACTGGGACTCGTTCTGGCGTTACTGGCCTCGGTGGCGCAGCGCTGGTTTAAGAAGTCGAGAATCCAACCGATCCTGACACTGGCCTCGCCCAGCGAGCAATTGGTGGCCACATCGTCCCGGGAAGAACCGATTCCAGCCGGACTGACATCCGATGAGGTCACACAAAGTCACCCGGCTGCCTATCCAGTGACGGAGGCCGGGATTGGGATGTAATACCGTTCGGAGCGGGTCGGCAAATTTCCGAAAATGGCGAGACCACCGTGGCATTAGAACCCCTGGAAAACCGGTTATGAAACGAACGCAGAGGTTTTGTTAGCGTTTGTTTATTGAGATGAACTCCAACTGCAATGTCCCGGATGAGACGCAAACTCCTGAGCCAGATTTCCCCGCAGGTGCTGCTGCGGGGCTGGGTTCGCATGTGCGTACTCCTCTTCCTGGCGTCCTCACTGTTTGCGGCTCAGGTCCCGCCACCGCCGAGCGAACTGGTGGATGAAGTTCGCCTGCCCCTCGAAAAGATTACGGCAGATTTACTGCCCGATCGCGTCCCGGTGCCGCTCGGTGAATATGAGGCGCTGAAGAAAATCGCCGACACGACACGCGAAGTTCCGTCGACGACTCGGCTGTTGAAGGCCCAGTACAGCGCGGTCTATCAGGACCATCGTCTCGCCGACGGTCAGTTGAACTGGTCGTTCGAGAATACCAGCGGGACTGCTCGCACCTGTGCCGTTGAGCCGCTGGGAATCGCCGTTCGCGAATTAAAATGGGGGGATCAGCCCGCAGTGTGGGGGACTTCACCCGCCGGGCGGTTTGAGGTTCTGCTGGATCGTGCCGCCGGCGAGGTCACGGGACGCTGGGAGCTGAGCGGCAAGACGGTCGGCCAGCATGATGAATTTGTATTGAACCTGCCTCGCGCGACCGTTTCCCAGTTAACACTTAAAGTTCCCACAGGAGCGATCGTCACGGCATTGGGGCACTCGGTCGTGGCCGGCACGGCGCAGGACGGGATGACACCGTGGACGATCGTGGTCGCAGCCAACACCGAATGCCGGCTGGTCATTCATCAACCAGCCCGCGCTGGCTCGGTCACTCCGTTAATCCTCGTGCAGCATGACGCACTTTATAAACTGCGCCAGGATGGCTTACGGTTCCTGACAAATTTGCGTCTCGAAGTGACTCAAGCTCCGGTGCGTGAGATTCCCATCTGGGTCGATCCCGAACTGGAAATTTTTTCGATCACCTACGGCAATGAAATTCCATTACCATGGCAGACGACCGCCGTCGATGGCCGGCAGCGGCTGCTGGTGCAGTTGCCCGATGCGTTGCTGGGGACAGGGCGCGTGTTGAGGCTCAGTGGGGTATCGCCGATCAAGACCGATGTAGACTGGAAGCTTCCCAACGTCATGGTTGCGGGCAGTGCACTGGTCGAAGGTCAGGCGGTGCTGCAGCTGACGCCCCCCTTGCAGCTGCAGGATCTCAGCAGTACCGGGTTTCGCCAGATTGGGGTTGAAACCAGTGTCACTCGGGACGATCTGTTAACCTTCAAACAGTTCCGGGCGGATGGCATTTTGACGGTCAAGCTGGGTAAGCCGCGGCCGCGGATCCTGGCGCGCGTCCTGAGTGATCTGCAGACAAAATCGCCCGATTGGACCTGCTTTACGCAATTGCAGCTGACGGGTGCCGAAGGGGCTGCGTTCTCTGTCGAGTGTCGCATTCCAGCCGGCTGGGATGTCATCGACGTGCGTGATCCCAACGCGCCCAAGCTCGAATGGAACATCACGACCACGCCCGAGGGGCAGCGCCTGCTGTCGCTGCAGTTCCTGGAAGCGTTGACCCCCGACCGTCCGCGAACCATCGAAATCGATGCCCGCCGCAGCGCGGCCATCGGCGATCAGACATTCGCCGTGCCTGCCTTCGAGCCGTTAAACATTGATGACCTGACGATGCTGGTCGCCGTGAATTCGGCAGCGGATGTGCGACCGGTCCTGGAGTCGGGAACGTCGTTCGAACCGTGCGAGCCCGCGGATCTCGATCCGGAATGGCTGAGTTCGAAGTTCTGGAAAACGCCACTCACGGAACGGACTCCGGTCCCGCTCCTGCTGCGATTAAACGGCAATACGGCCGAAGGACATTTTTCGTTGCAGTCCCTGCAGACACCCGTCGAGGTGTCCGCGGAGATGGAAATTGATGTTTCGACGGTCCGGCTGACCAAGACCGTGCGGTTAAAAGTGATACCGCGGCACGGTAAGACGGAACGCGTTCTCGTCTATCAAAGTGAACCGGGTCCGCAGCTGACCTGGACTTTATTGGGGACCTCTCCCAAACCGATCGAAGCCCGCAAGTTGCCGGCGTTTCGACATGCGGCCTGGGACCTACCAACGTCGGGCGAACTCTGGGAGTTGCGACTGCCGCAATCACAATCGACCCCGTTTGAACTGGAAGGGGTGCGGGCGCGCGGTCTGACACCGACCGGACGTCTGGGACTGGTCTTCGTGCCACAGGCCCAGGCATTCCATGGGCGAGTCAGCGTCAAAGCCCCGGCTGATCTGGGGCTGGAACTGACTGCCTGGCACACGGATGCTGATGGTATCGCGAATGCCGCTGCCGCACCGCTGGAACGCGTCTGGACCTGGCGTCAGCCATCGGCGGCTCTGCAGTTTCAAACCCGCGATGCCACCGTCCTGGCACCCGCGCCGGTGATTCGCCGTATCGCCTTACAGGCTCGCTGGACGCTGGAAGCCCAGTCGTTCGACTATTACGTGGCTCAGTTGGAACTGGGATCGGGATTCAATGGGCGAAAATTTGAATGTACGCTGCCCGATGCGGCCGAACTGACCGATGTGCAGGTCGATGGCCAGTCATTGCAGTTCCCGCCGCCGGCGCGCGGGCTGCCAATCGTGCTGACCAACGTCACGGACGAGCAGATCGTGGCCATCACTTACCGGGCTCCCAGCCAGGGGTTGTTGCACCCGCGGTGGCGTTCGTTATTGCTGCCCAGGCTCGATATCCCCGTACTGCGGTGCGATCTGGAATTATTGACCCCGGCGGGATTTCGGCTCGGCAGTGAATCGCGCGGGATGGTTCTGAAATCAAACGCCAGGCACATTTCGACTCTGCAGCGGATGTTTGGTCCCTTGGGACGTTCGGGGCAGGAGTCATTATTCAATCCGTTTGCTCTGCGGACCTGGACCGAACTCTGGAACAGTCCATCTGAGACCACCTCGGACGTCCCCAGTGAGACCGACCAGGCGGGGCGGAGCGTGCCGGCTGGCAGCGACGGGCAGGGGCTCCGTCCTGCGCCGGCGCCCGAGAACGAGGCCGCTCTTCGCTTGCAGGGTACCGGTTGGCAAGTCTGGCGTGGCTCGGCCGCCATGCTGCCCCAGCGTGTGGATTTGTGGCTGTGGTCGAACCGCCAGGCCACGAGCATCGCGTGGCTGGGCTTTTGGACCTGTCTGCTGCTCGGAACGACAGTCCGACTGGCGCGGATGCCGCACCGCGCGGGGTTGGGAATTTTGTTGCTGGTGACGGAAATTCTGTTGACGTTCATCTTGCCGCCGCTGCCCGCGCAACTGGTGGGTGGCTGTCTCGCCGGGACGCTGCTGTCGTTTCTCTGGCCACGCAAATTAATCTGCCGGTCAGCACCACCGCCGGTCAATGCGCCCTCCATACCGCAGGGGAGCACTCGTTCGTATCGGCCCCTGAACCCCAAATTCTCGGCGTTCCTGGCACTGCTGATCACGGTCGGGGTTTGCGGTAGTCTTGCCTCGGCACAGACTGCAACCCCAGCCAGTGGCAATGGTACAGGGACGGGTTTGCCGCGCGTCATTATCCCCGTGGACGAGCGCAATCAACCACTGGGACAGGAGCCTCTGGCATATGTTCCGGAGCGCCTGTTGAAGGACTGGACCGCCCTGCAGGCAACTCAACAACCGCGTGCCGCATGGCTGTTGCGGGGGGGCGAGTATGTTTTACGGCGCGATGCCACGCAGCAGATTTCTCTGACCGCCCGCTATGACGTGACGGTCCTGGCCGATTCCGCCGAAGTGGAAGTTCTGCTTCCCTTGACCGGGGTCAATTTTGGCGGTGACCAGGCCTGCCTGGTGGATGGGCAGCCGCACCCGGTGCTGACTCGCCCGGGCACGAATGCGTTGTCGATTCGATTGCCGGGCGTTGTTCCGCAACCCCTGCCACCCGCCATGCCCGAGACCGCGGAGTCAACGAGCAGTTCCGCGCCGATGTTGACCGCTACTCGCACATTTCGCATTGAATTTCAGGGATTTCCCATCATTCAACAAGTGGGCGATCGGCAGTGGATGGAATTTACCCTGCCGCGTCTCCACGCGGCATTATGGAACCTGCAGAACGACCATCCTGATTTGCCCTGGACCCTCAGGACGGGCGAAACCGTCTATACGGTGGCCGAGAAAAAGACCTGGCCGCTGGAACTGGGACCACTTACCAAGCTGCGCATCGAACTGTCTGCCGCCACGCTGCCGGCTGTCGCCATGCCGGTGCTGGAAGCACGGCAGGTCTTGCTGGCCGATGTGCAACCAGCCGTGTCACGATTACATTATCAAGTCAGCTATCGTGTCCTGCAGGGCCAGGTCTCGAGCGTCAGCTGGCAACTGCCGGCGGGGCTGGCAGTGCGTGGGGTGTCTGGTCCCGAAGTGTTTGACTGGCATTTGATACCAGCCATGGCGGGGGCCTCACGGTTGCAGGTCGATCTGCGCAGCCCTGTTTCTGAAGGCTTCCGGGTTAAGGTGGAAGCGCTACTGGCCAACGAGGGGCCGCCGTCGCAGTTGACGATTCCTCCCGTGCTCCTGATGACTCCAACACTGGATCCCTTGCGTCCGGCAGTCGCGCTGGTCGGTGTTCGTACGCCCTCCGAATTTCTGCCGGAAGCGGCCTCGGATGCGGGCGAACAGATCGCGTCGTCGACGGTGGAGAACTTTCTCAATGAATGGGGGGCAGAGGGGATCGATCAGCGGCCGCAGATGGCCTTTTCCCTGCTGGATCCGGCACCGTTGAAGATCGGCTTGCGGCCCCTGGTGGCTCAGCGTGTGGTCCGGATGACGGCAGTCGGTGTGCTGGGAAGTCGTCGGTTACAGTGGAATGTGAACGCGACCATCGAAGTGCAGACAGCCGCCGCCTATTCGCATCAGATTGAGATCGACCCCCGCTTGACCGTCACGAGTGTCAGCATTCAGGAGGACGCCGCGAACCGGTTGCTGCGCTGGACCCGGACCGGAAATGTGCTGCACGTCTTCCTGCGGGATAAAACGACAGGCACCCAGACGCTGGGCCTGCAGGGAACGATGCCGACGCAGGTGCCGCAGGAGACGGCGTTGCCCGCCATCCGGTTCCTGGATGCGACGGTTGTCGATTCCAAGTTGCAGCTTTACCAGGAGCCCGACCTGGAAGTCGAAGTGGCCGATCCCGGCAAGTGGGAGCGCCTCGAAGTGCCGTCAGAGTTGCGTCTTGGTGCCGCCCGCAACCTGCTGGTGGGCCGCTTTAAGTGGAATCAGGACGCCGGCCCGTTTGTCGTCCGCGCTGCGCAAAATGAGCCTGTCCTGAACTACTCTGCCGTGACGTCACTGCAGCCACGTGATGGACGCTGGAAGCTGACGACGAATCTGCTGTTCGAGGTCCTGCAGGGACACGGATCGCAATTCTCGATTCGCATCCCCCCGGAACTTCCGCTGGTTCGAGTGGATGCGGCCGACGTGCGGCAGTTGCTGGAGCGTGAACCGGACGGCGGCCAGCGGATCGTACTGATTCCGCAGGCGCCGGTTCGCGGTCGGTTTGTCGTGCAGGTATCGGGTGAAGTGAACCTGCCGGTAGGTGGTTCGGTGGTCGTTCCCGAGATCCTGGGATTGAATGCCACCCGCAAGGATCATTTTCTGGTCCTGCCCGGCGATGGACAGCTGACCGTCGATTCACGCACTTCGGGACTGTTGACCGAATCCTTGCCCGAAGAACTCGGAAAATTGCTGCCCGCCGACCTGCAGGGGACGACGCGGCTGGAATATCGCGGGTCACCCGGGATCTGGACCGTGACCATTCCGCGGCGGCAGGAAGATCAACCCAAAACGGGCGTGCTGTGGAGTGAAACCCAGATCTGGTGTGGTCCGACGCAGCAGGTCTCAGGCCGGACTTCGATTCTCCTGGGGTCACAGGAGAAGGAGCAAGTCGAGCTGGATATTCCCGCGGGTATCGAACTGCAGGGAGTCCTGCTGGATGGTGAATTTATTCCGCACACCCCGCGGGATCTGCACCTGCGGATTCCGTTGACCTATCCCCAGGCGGGCCATGCGATCACCTTGTATTGGACCCAGCAGACCGCTTCATTTGATCAATTCTACAACCAGGCCGAATTCGCCTGGCCGCACGTGTCGGGGGCGAGAAGCGAGGAAGAATATGTGACACTGACCCCTCCCTCTGGCTTCCGCTTACGCGCGCGGCAGGGGAAATCGGTGGAACGGATTCAGGTCCAGTTGAGCGAGCTGCAGATGATGCTGGAGCTCATGCAGCAGCGCGCCGGTGGGGGGCCGGCCCCGCAGGATGCCCAGTGGCTCTATCTGCAACGGCAGGTTGGCAGCTTGGTCAAGCGCCTGCAGACGGAACCGAAGTTGAAAACCCAGTCCGGTGCGTTATCCGAGCGTTTTTCGAAACTGCGTGGCCAATTCGCGCAGTGGGAGCAGTCCGCGGTGCCCGTCGACACGATGCTGGTGCCCGGCGGTCTGCCCCCTGCTATTTTGCGTTCGTTTTCCAGTCTGGAAGGCAATCTCGCAGGGCCACATTCCCTGCTGGTGCAAGTGGGCGCGAAAAATTCGGCCGCCAGCCAGCTGCAAGTTTCGATCATCCATGAATCGCTGTGGAGCCTGGTCCTGGGGATCGGACTGGCACTCGTGGTCCTGGTCCTGGTCTGGCCGCTGTTACGGTGGAAGTTCCCCGAGTGGCTGGCGGAACAACCCGCAGTCGCCTGGTTGTTGCTCGGGCTGATCTGGTGGCCCTGCCTGACCCCCTCCTGGCTGGGGCTCGTCTGGCTTGGTTTGGCGGCTTTTTATGCCCTGCGGCATTTCTGGCGAACCACGTCCACCACGACAGTCTCGCGGCCAGAAAAGGAACTCAGCCAGTCGGTCATGCAGCTTTGACGGGTGGGGCAAACTGGCCGCAGCGGATCTTCCGGCAGCCCGTGTTGAACAATGCTACCTGTGCGTTTCCGGGGGAAAACAGTTGCTCAGAAACTCGCGATCCGCACTCCGTCCGACCCGTTCACGAGCCTCAAGAACGCGGTGGCGACCGGTCTCTAAAGCATCTTCCCGCTGCGGAATAATTGGCGTCTGAGTCGCGATCTCCACGTGTACCAGGTCGGTGTGGGTGTGGGGGCGAGCTTGCAGCCGTTTGCGTGTTTTTTTGTTCATTTGTCAGTTCCTTACGTCGAACAATGTCCTGGTCGATGCGGCGCAATCTCACCCGTCGGGCCAAGTATCCCGTCTGGTACGTATTCCTCGCGGTTCAATATGAGGAACAGAAATCACTGATCCGCTTAATCATTGTTGGAGATTGCGGCAGTGAAATTGCCTGGCTGCGGAGCCATGCCAAGGAGTTGGGCTCGATAGGTTTATTAATCATACCTTCGAGCGAATTCGATCTTCCAGAGGAATCCTGGAAAACTTGTCCGAATCTCATCTCATCCCGAGGTTCGATTCCCGATGAGCCCGGGACCGTCAGGTTTCCGGGCTCACCGGGTTTGTGTCATCGAGAAGTTCTACGACCTTGGCTACTTGGCTTTCACTTTCGCTTTGACGCAGCGCAGGCCGATTTCATCGCCTACTGCCGTCGCCGCCAGCTGCCGTCGCGCCGCGCTGCGCAGATTCGGATGCTTGTCCTTCCAGGATCCACTCCGCAACACATGGGCCCCATCCGGGCCTGGATTTGTCCAGGCCGATCCATCCTGAGGAGCTTTGGTGTAATCATCGTGCCAGTTGTCGGCGACGAATTCTGACAGATAGCCGTGCATGTCATAGAGTCCCCAGGGATTCGGTTTCAGCGCGCCGACGGGGGGATCGTTGCCTGCCGCATTTCCGGTGTGCCAGCCGTATTCGTTCAGGATCGACGCCTTCGGCTCCTGATCGCCTTCCTTGGTCGCAACGTCGCCAAAGCTATAGGCAGTCGTCGTGCCCGCCCGGCAGCAGTATTCCCACTCGGCTTCGGTGGGGAGCCGAATCTCCTCATCGGCCGCTATCAATTTGGCTTCACGGAGCAGGGCGGTGATTTTCTGACAGAATTCCTGGGCTTGGGCAAAGGTCATCATTTCCACCGAGTTTCGCGGCCCCTTCCATTTGCTGGGGTTAAGACCCATCACCGATTCATACAGATTCTGGGGGACTTCGTATTTCGCGATCGCAAAGGAGTAGCTGAAAGTCACTTCATGTGCGGGACGTTCGGAGGCGGGGCCGGTATTACTTCCCATTTGAAACGATTTGGGAAATTTCCCCTGTCCGGGAGTAATGCTGACAAACTCGTCGTGAAAAGTTTGCAGCAGCTTCCGCTGCCCGTCGTCGAATCCGAACGAGAATACCGTCAGCGCGACCAACATCGCGGACCAGAACAGCGATCTCCGGGGTGTGGCAGGTGTCAACATAATGCGGCTCGCAAACGTTTTAAGAGATGTTGAGAGACAACTTTCGACCCGTATCATATCAATAATGATGAGAATGACGCACCGTGTCGCGACGTTGTCGGTCCGGCTCGGTCCATGAGTGGCGTGAATCTTGCTCATTTTGATCCAAGCCGGGTATTCCTGCGTTTATGCTCAGACGGGGATTGGCCGTTTGACTGGGATCTGCGGGCATTTATAATCAAATGCAGGATGCCGCGCGGGTCGAATGACTGGTAAGATGTGATGTGGTCGGCTGCGCAGTCGTCAGGAGGTGCTGACGCTGGTCGTCAGGCTCAAGTCGCAGCACGTCACTGGGCTCCAATAGAAACGACAGTACAGCGCATCATGTTGCACAAGCATTTCCCAGCTGAATTTCCGCTGCGTGGACGGTTCTGGTCGCGGTGCGTTCTGGCGTTCGTCGTTTCTGTACTTGTCATTCGTAGCGGAATGACTCTGCCCGTCAATCGAATCGATGCCCAGGAACCGGCCGCCGCTCCTGTACAGGCCCTGGAACCGATCGGCCAGTTCATCACGGTGGCTGGTACAATCGACGCCAAGGAGTTCGGCAAGGTCAGCCGCGTTGCCAAAGGGCTGGAAGCCAAGGCTCGCGCCGAAAAACGCAAAGCCATCCTGGTTCTGGAATTCAGTGACGGCCCCAGTCGCTTCGGCGATGTTCGCGAACTGGCGAAGTTCCTCTCCGAGCAACTCCCCGATGTCCGCACGGTCGCGTGGATCCCGAAGGATCTCACCGGCTACAACGTCATCGTGGCGCTCGCGTGCAATGAAATCATCATGCATCCCAAGGCTGGACTGGGAAACCTCGGTCGCGGCAAGCCTGTCGATGAGGATGTGAAGACGTACGTCGAAACGCTGGTCTCGCGGCGGCACAATCCCCTGCTGAGCATCGCCCTGGTGCACGGCATGATGGATCCCCGCGAAGAGGTTATCTGGGTCCGGCGCCAGGTTGGCCTGCCGCCGAATGTGGTTTCCGAAACCGAGCTCGTCACCCCGGCGCAGTTTCAGCGGTTGATGGATGCCAAGGCCATCATTCAGGACCATAAAACCATCAAGGCGGCCGGTTCAAATGGCTTGTATAACGGCGGCCAGGCACGGGGTGGCAATTACCTGTGTTCGCAAACTGCGGAAGCACGCGCGGACATTGCGAAAATTTACGGTCTCAAGCGCGAGGCCCTCCGTGAAGATCCGACTTCGGGCAACCAGTTGATCGCACGGCGGATTCGCATCGAAGGCGTGATCACACCCCTGATCGAAGAGTTTATTCATCGCCAGATCGAGCGTATGAAGAACGAAGGGGCCAATCTGCTGATCTTCGAGATCGACTCGCCGGGCGGGTATTTGACCTCCAGTCAGAGTCTCGCCAATATTATCGCCGATCTGGACGACACGAAGACGATCCGGACAGTCGCTTATGTGCCGAAACAGGCCTTAAGCGGCGCGGCCATGATTGCGCTCGGCTGTGATGACATTGTGATGCATCCCGGTGCCCAGATCGGCGACTCGGCCCCGATTGAGATGCGAGTGGGCGGGCCGTTCGAGCGTGCGCCTGAGAAAGTGTTGAGCGTCGTGCGCGATATCATGAAGACGCTCGGGGAACGGAAGGGGCGCCCCACAGCCATCACTGTTGCGATGGCGGACAAAGACCATGCGGTCTTTAAAGTGACAAACAAACAGTCGGGTGACGTGTCTTATATGTCCGATGACGACATTCTGGCGGCCAATGGAGATTGGACCAAGGGACAGCGCGTCGACGAAACGGGTCGCGGCAATCTGTTGACCGTCAGCGGCAAGCGGGCCCACGAACTACTGATCGCCGAAGAGCCGGTGGCAAATTTCGACGAGTTGAAACAGCGTTATGGGATTCCTGCCGATGAATCAGTGCCGGCAGTCGGTCCGACCTGGGTTGATTCGCTGGTCTTCCTGCTTAATGACGGCACGGTCACGGGCTTTTTGTTTGTAGTAGGCATCATCTGCATCTATGCCGAACTGCACGTCCCCTCGGGCTTGTTCCTGATCATCTCTTGCGTCTGCTTCGGATTGTTCTTCTGGAGTCGATTCCTGGGTGGCACTGCCGGCTGGCTGGAAGTGATGTTGTTTGTCCTGGGGCTGGGCTTCATCGGGCTGGAGGTCTTCGTTGTACCGGGATTCGGGGTATTTGGAGTCTCAGGGGCGTTGATGGTACTGGCGTCTTTGGTCCTGGCCAGCCAGACGTTCTTCATCCCCACGTCGAGTGCCGATTATCGCGAACTGGCCGACCACTTAAGTACGTTGGGAGGCTCGTTGATCGGGGTGATCATCACGGCTCTGGCCCTGAGTCGGTTCCTCCCCCGGATGCCGTTGCTGAATCGCATGGTGCTGGTTCCGCCCGGCGGTGCCAACTTGCCGCGCACCAACGAACCGTTGCTGCGGCCCGATCTAGCCTCGGAAAAATTTGCCGCGCATCGGTTGCTCGGGCCTTATGCCAACCTGCAGGGGGAACGTGGGACCGCGGTAACGATCCTGCGCCCTTCTGGTAAGGCACAATTCGGAGACCGCATGGTCGATTGCATCAGCGACGGCCCCTTTATCGAAATGGGCCGCCCCGTCCAGGTGATCGAGGTCAACGGCAATCGCGTCGTCGTGCGAGAAATGACGTAACTCCCCAGCTGACCTGTGTCGAGCCGAGCTCCAGTGGGACGGGTCTCCAGACCGGTCAGTCCCAACTTTGTCTTTCTTCGCGACCTTTGTGTCCTTCTGTTCCAATCCATTTTAACAGAAGGTCACAAAGGCCACGAAGGTTTAAGAAGACGCATCAGGCCATTTGTGAGGATGCTGTATTCTTACGACGTCTGGACGGACCGGCCTCCAGACTCGTCAGTCGCTTCTGTTCTTTCTTCGCGACCTTCGTGTCCTTCTGTTCCAATCCATTTTAACAGAAGGCCACAAAGGCCACGAAGGTTTAAGAAGACGCATCAGGCCATTTGTGAGGATACTGTATTCTCAAGAAGACCGGACGGACGGGCCTGGAGACCCGTCCCACGGAGACTCTGGTGCGTCGCTAAAAATCAGCGTTCTTGGGCGTGCGCGGGAAGGGAATCACATCGCGGATGTTCGTCATTCCGGTCAGCAACAGCATCACTCGCTCCAACCCCAGTCCGAATCCGGAGTGCGGTACCGAACCGTAGCGGCGCAGATCGACGTACCACCAATAGTCTTCCGGATTCAGACCACATTCCTGCATGCGTGAAATCAACACGTCCAGGCGTTCTTCACGCTGGCTGCCCCCGATGATTTCGCCCACGCCGGGGACCAGGACATCCATGGCCCGGACGGTGCGGCCATCGTCATTGACCCGCATGTAGAACGATTTGATCTCGCGCGGATAATCGAACAGGATGATCGGCTTGCCGAACTTCTTTTCGGTCAGATAGCGTTCGTGTTCCGATTGCAGGTCGGTGCCCCATTTCACGGGGTACTCAAACTTCTCGCCGCAGGTCATCAGGATTTCCACGGCTTCCGTATAGGACAATCTCAGGAAGTCATTGTCGATGATGTTCCGCAGCTTGGCCAGAATAGTTGTGTCTATGCGTTCATTAAAAAAAGCCATGTCCTCGGGGCAGGCGGCCAGGACTTCGGCCACGATGGTGCGAATGAACGATTCCGCCAGATCCATGTTGTCGGTCAGCTCATAGAACGGCATTTCGGGCTCAATCATCCAGAACTCGGCGAGATGCCGCGTTGTGTTGGAATTCTCGGCTCGAAACGTCGGTCCGAACGTGTAGCAGTCACCCAGCGACGTCGCGAAGATTTCCCCTTCCAGTTGCCCGCTGACAGTCAGCGAGGCCCGCTTGCCGAAGAAGTCCTGCGTATAGTCCACATGGCCATCGACCAGCGGCGGTTTGGTCGCATCCAGGGTCGTCACCTGGAACATCGCCCCGGCACCTTCCGCATCGCTGGTGGTGATAATGGGCGAATTGACGTAAACGAACCCGCGGGACTGAAAAAAGTTGTGGATCGAATTGCAGAGGGCATTCCGCACGCGAAAGATGGCCCCGAAAGTGTTCGTTCGCGGTCGTAGATGAGCGATCTCACGCAGAAATTCAAAGCTATGCCGCTTCTTCTGCAGCGGGTACTTCTCGGCATCGGCCGTGCCGTAGAGTTCCAGCGACGTGGCATGGACTTCAACCTTCTGCCCGGCCGCGGGTGATTCCTTCAAGACCCCGACAATGCGGACGCTCGACCCGGTGGTCAGGTGCTTGTTGTGCTCTGCGAAACCGGTAACGGTCCCTTCGATGACGACCTGCAGGTTCGCCAGCGAACTGCCGTCATTGAGTTCCAGGAAGGCAAAACCCTGCTTCGATTCGCGCTTCGTGCGGATCCAGCCTCGAACGTCGACTTCAATATCAACCGTGGTACTTTTCAGGGCCTGTGCGACCTTCAGACGTTGCATGATCGGTTCCGTGACAATGTTCGTTCAATCCGTGGCCAACTGGATGAGACGGTATTTCGCGACGCGGCGTTTGGCAACCCCAAATCGTGGCGGGGACGAGATCACCGTCGGGTCCACAAATACCTGACAAAAGACCCCAGGCCGGCGAACTTGTAGTCGCTGTCGACATAGTGCTCGATCACGTAAAACGCGAAATAGTAGAACCGGCAGAAGCACCACACGGCCAGGGCGAGCAACGCCGCGTCCTTCCAGGTCGGGTGTTCCAGGAGCAGCAGCCCCCCTGCCAGCAGACCGCCAAACAGGAATAGAAATCCCTTCAGATAGATCCAGTGGGGGGCCTGCAGATCCCCGCCGACTGATTTCCAGGCCGACGCCAGGGTTGGTCGCGTACCCTGCGGGCCCGAAGGGGGCTCATTTTCGGGGGGAATCGTGGAGTTGTTCATCAGAGGCTCCTGATGCGAAGGCCGATTCGGGAGGTCGCTCGCCGACATATTTCCCATATATTCCGCATGCCATGATCAATTGCCGCAGCCCGGTGAGTTTCGAAACGGTTCGCAGGTCGCAAGCCCTCGACGGTTCCCCCTCTCACATGTTACGCTGCCGGTGTTCATTTTGAGGGAAACTGATGAAGTACGCGCTGATTATTCCGGATGGTGTGGCGGACGAACCGCAGGACGTTTTAGGGGGCCGCACGCCACTGCAGGCGGCGCGGGTCCCGCACATGGACTCCATCGCGAAAGCGGGCGCAGCGGGCCGTGCGGATAATACGCCCCCGGCGATGCCTTCGGGCAGCGACGTCGCCACAATGAGCCTCTTCGGCTACAACCCGCTGGAGTTTCACACGGGGCGCGCCCCCCTCGAAGCCGCGGCACAGGGGATTCAGCTGGGACCCCACGACTGGGCCGTCCGCTGCAACCTGGTGACCATTCATGATGGCATCATGGTCAGTTTCACCGCCGAGCAGATTCCCAACGACATCGGCGCCAGGCTGATGGCTGTCATGCAGGAAGCCTGCGGGAATGATCGCTGGGAGTTTATTCCCGGCGTCAGCTATCGCAATTTGTTGATCTATCGCGGCCGACCTGGCGAACCGGCACCGTTTGGTCCCGAGACCCATACGACTCCGCCGCACGATTTGACTGATGGTCCTGTCGAGCATGGTTTTCCCCGGGGGACCGGCAGCGAAATCATGCTGGATTTCATGCGCCGCAGTCAGGAACTGTTCGCCCACCGGGACGTCCCCGAGTCGCATGCCACGCAGATCTGGCTGTGGGGGCAGGGCCAGGCGCCGGCGTTGACCCCGTTCCTGCCGCGTTTCGGAGTTCAAGGGGGCATGATTACCGCAGTCGACCTGTTGCGCGGGTTGGCTCGGCTGCTGGGCTGGAAGATTTTTGAAGTCCCCGGTGCCACCGGTTACCTGGATACCGACTATGCCGCGAAGGGCCGCTACGCTGTGGCGGCGCTCGACGACGTTGATTTGATTGTCGTCCATGTGGAAGCCACCGACGAGGCTTCGCATGAGGGGAATGCTGCCGCCAAGGTGGCCGCCCTGGAACAAATCGACGAGCACATCGTGGGACCGGTCCTGGAGAAATTGAAGTCGCTGGGAGACTATCGAATTCTGATTTCTCCCGATCATCCGACATTCTTGCGGACCAAAACGCACAGTTATGGATTCGTCCCCTTTGCAGTCTGCGGGACAGGCATCAGTTCGAACGGCAGCGAGACCTATGACGAAGTCTCGGCCGCCAGGTCGCAGTGGGCCTATCCTGCCGGCTGGGATTTAATGGAACGATTCCTGAAGGGGAAGTGGTAGGCTGGCCGCACGCTCTGCTCACTCGACGACGAACACCATGACTATGAAACGCAGGACGCGAACCACAGCCATTGAATCACCCGAAACTGCAAACGCTCCAGCGCCGAAAACCAATCTTACTCCTGCCGTACTGAAGAAATTCCGCAAGGCCCTTCAAGCCTGGTATACCGCGCACGGTCGCGAACTTCCGTGGCGGCTGACTCACGATCCGTATCGCATCTGGATCAGTGAGATCATGCTGCAGCAAACGACCGTGGTGGCGGTGATCCCGTATTTCGACCGATTTCTCACGCGATTCCCAACAATTCACGAATTGGCGGCTGCCGAGGAATCCGAAGTGTTACGCTACTGGGAAGGGCTGGGCTACTACAGTCGGGCTCGCAATATCCACAAAGCGGCACAGCAGGTCTCAGGGGAGCTAAGTGGCACATTTCCGAAACTAGTGGACGAATTACAGGACTTGCCTGGAATTGGACGCTATACAGCGGGTGCCATCCGTTCCTTCGCGTTCAATCTGCCGGCCCCGATTGTCGAAGCAAATACCCTGCGGCTCTATTGCCGGCTGCTGGGATATGCCGGTGATCCCCGTGCTCGTGAGGGTCAGAATGTCCTGTGGAGTTTTGCCGAGGAACTTGTTCCCGAAGAACATCCGGGCCGATTCAACCAGGCACTGATGGAACTCGGATCGGTGGTCTGTACTCCGACCAATCCCCGCTGCCCGGACTGTCCGGTCAGCTTTGCCTGCCAGGCCTTCCTGACGAATCGACAGGCTGCGATTCCGCAGCCCGCAGTCCGCCCCGAGATCACCGCAGTCACCGAATTGTCTGTCGTGTTGCGCCGGGGCGATCGCTTCCTGCTGTATCATCGCGCACCCGGCGAACGCTGGGCCGGGCTGTGGGATTTCCCTCGTTTTCCCTGCGACGAGCTGGCCGGTGCCGCGAAACGCCAACCGGCATGGATCGAACAAAAGTTGTCGCAGGATTTAGGGGTCCTGGTGCAGGTCAATGAATTACTGACCGAGATTCGGCACAGCGTGACCCGGTACCGCATTACGCTGCGCTCCTATCTCGCGGATCACGTTTCGGGAGAAATCCCGGAAGGCCTGGGTGAATACCGTTGGTTGACGGCCGACGAGATTCATACTTATCCCCTCTCGGTCACCGGGCGAAAGCTGGCGAAGTTGCTGCCCGAAGCGATCGCAGAGGCGCATCGAGGTGGTCAGTCACGGCCGAAAAATGGCCAGCTGTTTCGCAAATAGATGGGGCTGATAAGGTGCCAGCTAGGAAATAATCTGCTTGCGCCGATTGACGTAATCCCAGACGACATACCGATCGAGATCCTTGCCGCCAGTAAAGAAGACGCGCCCTTTGGTTTGTTCGGCCAGGCGGTGCGCGAACCGAATGTCTTCTTCTGATTGTGACCAGCTGGAGAGCAGGAAGAGATTAATGACGATCCCCTCGCGCTTGCACAATGCGGCCTCACGCATCGTGGCCGCTTCAGTCCGCGGGTCGGGGGGATACAGGAAATAGAGGTGTTTTCCTTCAAAATGCGCCGTGGGCAGGCCATCCGTGATCAGGATGATTTGTCGGTTGGGCGTATTCTGAGCCTGAAGAAACTGCCGGCCCAGCTGCAGGGCGTGTTGAATGTTGGTGAAGTGGGGCGGGATGTCGTCTTCGGTGATCTCCGGCTGACTCATGTCGGCCCGCAAGCGGACTACCGGGTCGAAAATTGTCACCGGCTTGGGCAGCAGTTTCACGATATCGCTGACGTGTCGGGGACGAGCGATGCTGAACATTTCGATAAATTGCAGGAAGTCGCCGGGATACTCGCGGCGAATCAACGCGTCGAGCGCCAGGGCCATCCGTTTCACATTAATATAAAGTCCGTTATAGCGCATCGAGCCGCTCATATCGAGCAGGACCGACGTCGCACATTTCGGCGAGTTTCGCGTGCGGTGAATGACGATATCATCCGGTCGCATCCGCACGGGCAGGTGCGGACCGTCGCGCAGCATCGCATTGACCAGCGAGGCCGGGATATCCATGTTGGTCAGCGAATCGCCGAACTCGTAATCCTTCGTGGTTTGCAGCTCTACCGCACCTTCACCCACGATTGGACCGTTATGCCGGCCTGTCCGCGACTCCTGCAACTGACTAAAGATGCGCTCTAACAATTTGCCCTGGAACAGGCGATAGGCCTGCGGTGTTAACTGATAGCCTTGCTTGGATTTCTCCAGTCCCTGTTGCTCCGCGAGATGCCGGATCTGTTCGGCCAGCTGTTGCTGCAACTTGCCCAGATCGTCGAGATCCTGCTGGTCGACAAACTGGGACAGCTCATTCATATCGATGAAGGCGAGCTGTGCATTCTTCGCGGCATCTTCCAGTTGTTTCAGGAGCTTGTCGATCAATTCCAGTTCATGCTTGACGTCCAGCGCTGCGGGGACGGTCAGCGTTTCGCGGCCCGTGAATTCATACTTCCGCGCCAGTTCGTCGATCTCATATTTCTCGCCGAGACGTTCAGAGAGATGCAGTAACTGGGTGGCAAACTTGGAACGCTCATCGCCCGCGCGGTACCACAGCCGCTGCAATTCACGGAGTTGTTCGTTCTTAACGGCCGAGTGAAACTCGCCTGCCAGCTTGGAAGGTGGTTTGGTCTGCTTTGCCTGATCCAGGAACGCCGATTCGGCGAGCTTCTGCGCCTTGTTGGTTTCGTAGGTCTCCAGAATTCGTCGTTTGGCTTCCAGCAGTTTCTTTTTGATCGACTCGAGACTGGCCCCCATCCCTGCAATCTGTTGAATGTCCAGCTTCACCGCGTTGGCGAGTTGTTCTTCGGTGAAGTCACTCATTTCGCCATACATCAACATGTGTTCGAAGGCCGACGATACCATGTCGGGGGGCGTGGCACTGGGGCTGGGGAATTCCGTGGGATCATACTTTTGATAAGTATGAATAATGCCGCCGAGCGAATTATGTTCTGAAGGTGTCGGCATATAAAAACAGAACTAACGCTTAGAAGCGTGTCTAAAGTACGGACAGCCCGGTCAGTCAGGTTGCCCATTCACAGTCGAATGACGTCTCACCACATCGCGAAGAGGAACGAGTTTTTTAGCCACGGATTGACACGGAGGAAACACGGATTCTTTCGCACATCTGCGACGCGCTGGAACGTCTCGCGATCCGGAAATCTCGCGAAAACTTCGTTCGAAAGTCGAATACGTTAAATCCCATCCGTGTAATCTCTGTGTGAATCGGTGGCTAAAAACTCTTTCCCAGCATCAGGCACAGCCTGACCTACGTCCTACTTTCCGAGGTCATAACGAATCTTACCGTGATGCTGCGACCGCGAGATTCTGTCGGTGGCATATAGCCCGGCCAGGACAAACTCCACGCAGGACGCACGAATCGCAGGGGAACTGGCTGAATTGACTTCGAATGCTTTATCCCAGGCGGGGGGCACCCGTT
>CAZQUW010000036.1:0-5473 GCA_964596215.1 uncultured Planctomicrobium sp.
TGAGCGAAGGGCTGGATGAACAGGCAGCCTGTGATCACCAACAACAGCAGCAGGTGCTTTCTCGAGCGCAATTCCTCCTGCAGAGACCTGCGTGGCCGGTCAATGGCCGTACATTTTAGAGATGACATGAATGCAGGGAACTCCGATCCCGAAACGGGGGACTACTGAGTCACAACTTGGGTAGCAGGTGCAGCAACACCAGTGGCGACGGTGACCAAATTCTGCGAATAGGCCCGTTTTCCCGACTCGAGAACCTGTTCTGCGGACCCTTTCGCAAACGTGTATAGCAACCGGGCGACGACACCGGTCCATCCGGTCTGATGGCTGGCGCCCAGTCCCGCTCCGTTGTCACCATGAAAATATTCGTAGAACAGTATGTAGTCCCGCCAATGCGGATCGGTCTGGAACTTCTCCGCTCCTCCAAACACAGGACGACGACCATCCTCGTTACGCAGGAAGATATTTGACAATCGCCGTGCGATGTTGTCTGCCACCTCATACAGTGTCTGAAAGTTACCCGATCCAGTGGGACATTCAATCTTGAAGTCGTCTCCATAGTAGAGGTAGTACTGGAGCAACGACCGAATGATCAGCACATTGACTGGCAACCAGATCGGCCCGCGCCAGTTCGAATTGCCGCCGAACATGCCGCTGTCAGATTCGCCGGGCAGATAAGCAACCCGGTACTCCTGGCCTTCGACTTGCACGGCATAGGGGTGGTCGACGTGATACCGTGATAGCGAACGAATGCCGTACTGGCTCAGGAACTCATTCTCGTCGAGCATCTTGGCAAGTACTCGGCGCAGTTTGGTCTCATCGAGCACTGAAGCAAGCGTACGGCCGTTATACCCTGGTTTATTCAGGTCATGGATATTGGCCAGCAACTCCGGACGCGCGCCGACGAAACGCTTGAAGCGTACGATGATTTCTGGATAGAGCCTGCGCATTTCCCCTTCCAGAACCGTGGCTGCACACAGCGGCAATAAGCCGACCATCGATCGGACTTTCAGGTGATGTGCCTCTCCATTCGGCAGTCGCAGGACATCGTAAAAAAAGCCATCCTCTTCATTCCACATCCCCTTGTCCGATCCAATGTGCATCATCGACGAAGCAATCCACAGGAAGTGCTCTGTGAATTTCAACGCCATTTCTGCATAGTCGGGATCGGTAATGGCCAGTTCGATTGCGATTTCCAGCATGTTCTGGCAATAGAGTGCCATCCAGGCAGTGCCGTCGGCTTGTTCCAGATGTCCGCCAGTCGGTAAGGGGGCGCTGCGGTCAAACACGCCAATATTGTCGAGGCCCAGAAATCCCCCTTCGAAGACATTCCGGCCGGTACGATCTTTTCGATTGACCCACCATGTGAAGTTCAACAAGAGCTTCTGAAAACAGCTTTTTAACCATTCGCGATCACCTTCGCCCTTGCGTGCTTTTTCCAGGCGATAGGTGTAGATCGTTGACCAGGCATGCACGGGAGGGTTCACATCTCCGAAATTCCATTCATAAGCAGGGATCTGCCCGTTGGGATGCATGTAACGTTCTTGCAGCATTAACTTCAATTGCTGCTTGCCGAAGTCCGCATCGACGATGGTTAAGGCAAGGGCATGAAATGCCAGGTCCCAGGCGGCGTACCAGGGGTATTCCCACTTGTCAGGCATCGAAATGACATCGCCGTTGTACATGTGATGCCAGTGCTCGTTGCGCGGAGCGGCTTTTCGCGACGGGTTAAAGGGATCCGAACCGCGTTCCTCAAGCCATTTGTCGACGTCATAGTGGTAAAACTGTTTGGTCCACATCATGCCCGCCAGAGCTTGTCGCATGACGCGAGCCTGATCTTCATCGAGCGCGGCTGGAGTCAAGGCCCCGTAGAATTCGTCCGCTTCGGCCTTTCGCGCAGCGAAGATTTCATCGAAGTGCCGGCCGAAGGGAGACTGTCCGCTGCCGTTATTCTGGGGCAAGTGGGCGGGCGGGACGCGCGACAATCGCAAACGGACCACCGCCGATTCAGCCGCTGGAATCGTGACCGAATAATCGGTGGTGACTTTCGTGCCCGTCTGTTGCGGATTGATCGCACTGGCCTGACCGTGAATGATGTAATTATGAAACGCATCCTTCACATATGGGGTCGAATTGGCCACGCCAAATGCCCGTTCGGTGTTGGTTTCGTTCTCCGTGAACAGCAGTGGGGCTTCTCCCTCGGAGTACAGATACCAATCTCCCAGTTTACGGTCGACGGCTTTGACGACGCCGTATTCCGGTGTGCGACCGGAGAATGTTAACGCGGGCTTCTCGACATCTAATTCATTCCAAGACCAGATGTTGCGAAACCACAGCGTAGGCAGCACGCGCAAAGTGGCAGCGTCGGGACCGCGGTTGAAGACGCTGACCCGGATCAGAATGTCGTCCGCAGCTTCTTTGGCGTACTCAACGAATACGTCGAAGTAACGATCTTCGTTAAAGATGCCCGTGTCGATGAGCTCGTATTCAAACTCCTCACGTGTCCGCCGGGCGCTGGTTTGCACGAGGTCTTCGTAGGGATAGGCTGCTTGAGGGTACTTGTACAGATATTTCATGTACGAGTGCGTGGGGGTACTGTCCAGATAAAAGTAGTACTCTTTCACGTCCTCGCCATGATTGCTTTCGCTGTTAGTCAAGCCAAACAGACGCTCCTTCAGGATCGGGTCGCGTCCGTTCCAGAGAGCTAAGGCAAAGCACAGCCGTTGCTTGTTATCGGAGATGCCTGCCAGACCATCCTCGCCCCAGCGATAGGAACGCGACCGGGCCATGTCGTGGCTGAAGTAGTTCCAGGCATTGCCCCCCTCGCTGTAGTCCTCGCGAACAGTTCCCCACTGCCGCTCACTGAGATACGGCCCCCATTGCTTCCAGGTCGCCGTCCCTTCCCGATCTGCCGCCAGTCGGAGTTCCTCTGCATTCATTGCGCACCTTCACTTTTCTCGAATGTCGACCTCAAATGGAGCACTGACAAACGAATGGAAACATCTGCCTTGCAAACAATCAGTACCGCTCGCCGGATCTGTTTTCAATCACCTGAGCTCTGGTTGGGAAAACACGGCTCTCTGATCTGATCGATGGACGTGATTCTCCCCCGGACGTCGCGATCATCAACACGACGATCAGGGAATAGAGACGCCGCACTTGTCCACGTACGCTGATAGGAAAGGAGCTCTGAACAGCTGATTCAAGAATACCATCTTTGAATCCTGAATTGGAGCTGCAGAACAGCACAATTAATGAGTTGCAGCGCATCCGCGGGCGACTCCATAGTTCCATGATCGGAACACGGAGAATGCGTTAACTGGCTTCGGATGATGCCTGGTCCAGGACTTTCAGCCGCAATCGAACGACCCGGCGTTTGTGGGCTTCCAGGACAGTGAACTGGACGTTGCCAATTTGAAACTGCTCTCCGGTGACTGGGATTCGGCCCAAGGAGGAGAACACGAAGCCCCCGAGAGTATCTACCTGCCCGTCCGATGGCAGGTCAATACCGAGATGCTCTTTGATGTCGTCGAGATGAGCTTTGGCTGAAACATCGGTGCAACCGGGCACCACTTCGCGAAACGGTTCGCCGTCGTCAGCGGAATCGAACTCGTCGACGATCTCGCCAACCAGCTCTTCCAGGATGTCTTCCATGGTGACAAGGCCCGCAACGCCGCCATATTCGTCTAGAACGATGGCCAGGTGCGCCCGTTGTTCCTTGAAAGCTTCCAGGAGGTTTTGAACCCCCATGGTCTTAGGAACATAGAACGGTTCACGGGCGATTTCGGCGAGAGTTACGGCGTTGCCCATGCTGCCGTCCAGATATCGCAATAGATCCTTGGCGTGCAGAATTCCCAGGATTTCATCGGTGGTTTTGCCGATCACCGGTACGCGTGAATGGCCTTCGACAAGCAGCACAGCACGGGCATCAAGTAGCGAGGCATCCGCGTTGACGGTGACCATTTCGGTCCGCGGTGTCATGATGTCGGCGACGTCTACTTCGCTGAAGTCGATCACCCGGCGAATCATTGTTCGAGCTTCGTCTTCAATCACTCCCTCGCGATGGCCTTCTTCGGTGACCGAACGCAGTTCGTCCGCAAGGCTCTCCGCTTCGTTGACGGTTTCCTCTTCAAGTCCGGTCATGCGTCGACCGACTGCGACCAGCATTTTCGCCAACAGGGCAAATGGCAAACCTGATAGCGAGAAGAGCTGTAACAAGGGCCAGCCGCTCGCCAGGCTGCGTTCCCGAAAGACTTCGGAGAGCCCCCAGGTGATCGCAAACATACTCAGGCAGGCGACGGCGCCAAACACACCGTACGGGAGCAGACGTACCCAGTCGAATGACTCGCGGGGAGCGGTCAGAAAGTGATTGGCCAACTGCGAGCCACACCAGGTCGAGCCGACCCAGGCGAGGATGACTGCGAGGACCTGCGCAAATTCCAGGCGAATCAAGACTTTCTCGTGCTGCGCGAGAATCGTTTGAAAACGAGATTCCCAGCGTGGTTCCCGGCACACCTGTTCCAACCTGGACCGCGAAAACGATCGCAGGTTCCAACAGCCCAGCGAAATGAAGTAAAGGGGCAGCATCGACATTACGCCGATCAAACCCGCCAGCCAATGGGTCACGTGGCACGCTCCCCTTTCGGAGGCGCTGCGCTGGGACTAGCCACGTCTTCTGCGTAGTGCGGTGTTAAATTCCAGAACTGCAGAATGTCTCGCTCTCGATGGCGCATCACGATTTGCTCTTCGGGAGTCAGGTCGTCGTATCCACACAAATGTAACAGTCCATGGACCAGATACAAGCAAAGCTCGTCGGTGCCCTGCCAATGGTACTGTGTGGCCATCTGCATTGCCATCTCCGCACTGACAATGACTTCGCCTTCAATGAGCCGGCCTGCTCCACGAGGCCCAGTTTCAGAGGGGGATTGCGGATCGCTTTCCAGCAGGAAACTGAGAACATCGGTGGGGTAATCGTGCTGTAGATGGCGTCGGTTCAGGCGCCAAATAGTGGCGTTATCCACGATCGCCACGCTGATAACTGCGGTGCGGACCTGTTCTGCGGACAGTGTTCTCTGCACGATGTCGCGCAGCGCCTCCTCCGTCAGTTCTAGTTGGTCTTGTTCGTTGGCGATGTCAATTTCGTACATGGTATTTCAAACTGGCACGATGGCCAGTGACTTATTGAGAAGGGGCTGGAGCAGCATTCTTCAGACTCCCCACAAAACGAAACCGCTCCGGAGCGGATACCTGCACCGGAGCGGTCAATTACTATTGACGAACGTCGCCAGATCGTGAGCTACTTCTTCTTGGCCGCTACCGGCTTGGAGCCTGCGGACTTGGCTTCAGCAGCTTTGGCCA
The DNA here is from genome assembly GCA_964596215.1 of uncultured Planctomicrobium sp. Lineage (GTDB taxonomy): Bacteria > Planctomycetota > Planctomycetia > Planctomycetales > Planctomycetaceae > JAKFVC01. Next base: position 5,356 of record CAZQUW010000036.1, read on the forward strand.
ACTCACCAGGGCTGCGTGTTCGGATAGAAGCAGTCTCAACTTCGGGTTCCAACTTTGCGCGCTCCTCGGCCAGCTTCGCAGAGATATTCAGGAGCTCGTGGGCAGCCTGCAACTGATC
>CAZQUW010000036.1:5573-24948 GCA_964596215.1 uncultured Planctomicrobium sp.
TGGGGAACTTCAACCGTCAGCGGCTTTCCTGACAGATTCTCGAAGTACATGTTGCCCCCCTTGGCATCATGCGCGACGACCCGAACGCTCAAAGCGCCGGATTCGATCGCCTCGAACATCTGCATCTTTTCGGCGGCGGGGTCGTACTTCAGGATCTTCATCGGCGCTTTGCCGGCTCCGATCAACTGAGTCGCGGCGACCAGTGCCACGCAGGCCGAAACCAAACCAGCCCGGCGCAACAGCGCTGCCTTCAGGAACACAGACTTCATCGTTCCGCTCTCTTTCTGCCAGTTGAGGTCCGGTGAGTCCACCGTTGCCAGTCACACCACCGGACGATGAGGGTGGAAGATGGCCGGGAGCCTGTAGCGACCCAACCAGTGATGGTCGCGTCAGTTCCGCACGTTATATTAATCTACCAACTACGGGGCGTAAGATGCAAGAAAATCTCCCGCGAACTCAATTTTCTCCGCGGAGTGTAGGGTGTTAATCGATTGGTTGGATGATCCCCAACGTGCGGCCAGCATTCGGTTTGCCGACGGCACTTTTAACCCGCACTTCAGCCAAACTTCGTAGATCTTATTAAGCGGGTTTTGCCGGTCGGCGCACCCTTGTTATGGGGCTCGGTCCCCTTGACTGTCTCGACTTGTGGCTAGAATCATCTCTGCTGGCAGCTGCCAGCTGCACGGGGCTCGGCGCACTCCGAGGTGTTTGCGGAGATAAAATTGAGACACGGGGCGTGCAAGATCGTTTCTGTGGCTAACAGTTTGTTTTTCAGAGATATTTCTTGGATTCACATTGTTCGAACCGTAATATCAGTCAGGGCTTATTGCGTTTGGCAAGTCTGCCACTGTAACGGACCGCCAACGTGTCACGAGGGGTAAGTCTCCTGAAAAGGACCTTGCGATGGCGTCGAGGAATCAGCTTAGAGTCATAGCGGCGGCGTGCATCCTGACCTTCTGCACTTGCTCTGTTGCCGATGTGTTCGGTCAGGACAGTTCGTCCGCCAAATCGAAGGCAGGATCGAGTTCGAAGAAGCCCACCCCAAAGAGTTCCAACGTCGGCAAGAAGGTGGTCGCTGGCAAAACAACTTCGGAGAATCCATTCCCCAGACGGGTTCCCTCGGTAGGACTGGAGGGAGGCACCGATTGGTTGAACACCTCCGGCGAGATCACACTGAAGGATCTGCGCGGCAAAATCGTCCTGCTCGACTTCTGGACCTATTGTTGCATCAACTGCATGCACATCCTTCCCGATCTGACATATCTCGAGCAAAAGTACCCGAATGAGCTGGTCGTCATCGGTGTGCATTCCGGAAAATTCGATAACGAAAAGGATTCGGAGAATATCCGCCGCGCGATTCTACGTTACGAGATCGAACATCCGGTCATCAATGATGCCAACATGACGATTTGGCGCAAGTTCAGCATCAATACCTGGCCGTCGTTTGCATTGATCGATCCCGAGGGCAATTTCTGCGGGACCTTGTCGGGTGAAGGCAATCGCGAAAACCTGGATCTCGTGATCAGCCGGGTCATTGCTTATCACAAAACTAAGGGAACGCTCGACGAAACACCGGTGCAGTTTGACCTTGAGGCCAGGAAGTCGACCGCGACTCAGTTACGGTTTCCTGGAAAGGTCTTTGCGGACAGTACGGGTAAGCGGCTGTTTATCTCAGACAGTAACCACAATCGGATTGTCGTAACTGATTTGAGCGGCAAGCTTCTGGACGTGATCGGCACGGGAGCCATCGGTAACCAGGACGGGGCGTATGACATAGCGCAGTTTGATCATCCTCAGGGGTTGGACCTGAGTGGCGACCAGCTGTATGTCGCTGACACCGAAAATCATTTGATTCGCGTGGTTGACCTGACGCAAAAGCAGGTCAAGACGCTGGCCGGCACGGGGAAACAATCGCGTCAGTTTCTGCAGGGGGGCCGGCCTTTGCAGACATCGCTGGCTAGCCCGTGGGATGTTAAGAAGGTCGGCGAGAAACTGTTCATTGCGATGGCCGGCTTCCATCAGGTCTGGGTTCTGAACGGCACCGACTCCGTTCGCGTGTTTGCGGGATCGGGACGAGAGGACATTCAGAATGGGTCGCTGACTCGGGCGGCACTGGCCCAACCCTCGGGCATTACAACAGACGGCGAATATCTTTACGTCGTGGATAGTGAAGGTTCGGCCGTGCGCAAAATGTCGACCACAACATCCGGCCAGGTGAATACCCTGATTGGAACTTACGACCTGCCACAAGGGCGATGCCTGTTTGAATTTGGTGATTTGGACGGTGTCGGCAGCCAGGCCCGGTTGCAGCATCCCCTGGGAATTGTGCATCACAACGGCAAGTTGTACGTGGCAGATACTTACAATCACAAAATTAAGGTCATTGATATCGCCCAGCGGGCGGTGAAGACGTTCTTGGGGACCCGACAACCGGGTGTCAAAAATGCGTCCGCTGAGTTTTCCGAACCGGCAGGGTTATCGATTGCCGACGACAAGCTGTTTATTGCCGATACCAACAATCACCGCATCCAGGTTTACGACTTCGCCACGCAGAAACTGGCGCCCCTGGAGTTGTCGGGACTTACGCCCCCCAACCCCGCGGAGCCTGAAGAGACTCAACCTGTAAATTTGAACGCCGCGGAAGTCCCGGAGCAGACGGTCATGACTGGCCGTCAGTTGCGATTTCTGGTTGAGTTGGCGATTCCCGAGGGGTTCAAGTTGAATCAGCTGGCCCCTGTCACCTATCGACTGCAAGCCGACGGGCCGCAGTCGGTAGTTGCAGCCGCAAACCTCAATCAGCGCGACGAAGCCATGGTTTCCGACAATGTTGCGTCGATGCAGGTGCCGCTGATCGCGAAGACCGGCTCCGGCCAGTTTCAGCTTGCCGTCACTTATTCGTACTGCCGGGATGGCAAAGGGGGAGTCTGCAAGTTCAAGACTGCCGCCTGGAAGATCCCGCTGAAAGTGGCTGCGACAGCCGAGCAGCAGGAAATCTCATTAAGGGTCGATTAGCGAAACCGCTCATCTGGTGACGGCGCTTCAAGCCTATAAGGGATTGAGCGAAGTTTGCCTTTCTGGATTGACCTGATTACACTGCGTGCTTTCAATCCCCAGGCTTGAGTTCGCCTGATCAGACTTCGAAGTCTGTTGGCTGAGCCGAAGGACGAATTCGCAAATCGGCGAGCGATCAACGCCGCTATTTCGCCTGCCGTCGCGACGCGTCAACGGACTTTGTGGCCGAATTTTAAGGATTCGGACATTCTTGAGACCCGCTTTCGACGTCCGGTGATTTCGGCGATCTGACACCTGAAATCCGGTTCTGTAACGACCATCACTATCCGACACCTTTGGAGCGACTCATGAGCGATCAAGCCTGGAAATTGGCGACTTTGTGCCTGCACGGCGGTCAAGTTCCTGACCCGACGACCAATTCACGTGCATTGCCACTTTATCAGACGACATCGTATGTCTTTAACGACAGCGATCACGCGGCGCGTCTGTTCGGACTGCAGGAATTCGGCAACATTTACACGCGTCTGATGAACCCCACGACCGACGTGCTCGAGAAACGGTTGGCGTTGCTCGAAGGGGGCACCGGGGCTCTGGCTACGGCTTCGGGGCAGGCGGCGGAATCGCTGGCTGTGATGAATCTCTGTCATGCTGGCGAGAACATCGTTGCGTCGACCAGCCTGTACGGCGGAACTTACAACCTGTTTCACTACACGTTGCCCAAGTTCGGCATCCAGGTGAAGTTTGTGGATCAAAGCGATCCCGAAAACTTCCGCAAGGCGATCGACAAGAACACCAAAGCGTTCTTCATGGAGACGATCGGCAACCCGCGTCTGGACGTCCCCGATTTCGAGGCGATTACCAAGATCGCTCACGAAAACGGTTTGCCCGTCATCGTCGACAACACTTTGGCATCACCGGCGCTCTGCCGACCGTTCGAGCATGGTGCGGACATCGTCATCCATTCCTGCACCAAGTTCATCGGCGGACATGGTACCAGCATCGGCGGCATCATCGTCGAGAAGGGCGACTTTCCGTGGGATAACGGCAAGTTCCCCACCCTGACCGAACCCGATCCCAGCTACCATGGCATGAAGTTCTTCGAGACGTTTGGCGGGATGAAGATCGCCTACATCCTGAAAGCACGCGTCGAACTGTTGCGAGATCTTGGTCCCGCAATGAGCCCCTTCAATGCCTGGATGTTCGTGCAAGGCCTCGAGACGCTGCATCTGCGGATGAAGGCGCACAGCGAAAATGCCCTGGCCGTCGGCAAGTTCCTGCAGTCGCATCCCAAGGTCAGCTGGGTCAATTACACTGGCCTCGAGAGCCACCCCTGTTACAACCTGGGCAAGAAGTACCTGCCGAACGGTTGCGGAGCCATCATGGGCTTCGGTGTGAAGGGGGCGACCGACGCGCAACAGAGCGACAACGGCCGCAAGGTGATCAACAGCGTCAAGCTGTTCTCACACCTGGCGAACGTCGGCGACAGCAAGTCACTGATCATTCACCCGTCGACAACGACTCATCAGCAGTTGAGCCATGAGGAACAGCGGGCCTCAGGCGTCACTCCGGACTTCATTCGCCTGTCGATCGGTACGGAAGATTCGGTGGACATCATCAATGATCTGAAGCAGGCACTAGATCAGATCTAAATGGGATTGAAGTGATACGATGCGGCCCTCGGAACTCAACACCAGGGAGATCCGGGGGCCGCTTGTGTTTCGAGCGGGGGGGCGCCTGATGCCTGCGGGGCGCGAATCTCCCAGTGCCTGTCATGCGTTCAGAGAACTTGGGCACGGGCCAGGTCAATTCAGGCTGAATGGCGGCGGAAACTCGCGATCTGCTTCCACGGGCTGACTGGCCAGCGTTTTCTCGATGAATTGCAACAGTAACCGGCTGCGGCGATCCACATTGAACTCTGACAGCAGTCGCTGTGCATCGACCGGTTCAAGGGACAGGGCATAGGCGAAAACGTCACACAAAATGCCCAGCGGAATCTCGGATTCAAACACTTGATGCAACTCATGTTCGACATCCAGTTTGGGAAACAGCTTGCGAAAGTTCGTCAGGATCTCGGCCCGCCGCTGATCTTCGGTGGAAATATTGTTAAACGGCTCTTCGGCAAGTAACTCGACGGTGGCCCGTCGGTAGGGCAGGTCCAGCGGTAACTCTTCGATGATGCTGGCCCGTGACAAGCCTTGCAGGATCAGATTGTAGCGGCCGTCTTCGAGCTCCACATGATGGGCGATGCGACCGATACAGATTACGGGATTGATCTCCGGGACGTCAGCGGCGCCCAGTTCCCAGCCAGCCTTGGTCTGGGCGAGGGCAATTAATCCGTCACCCTCCAGTGCGTCGCGAGTCATGGCCACGTAACGCGGCTCGAAGATATGCAGCGGCAGCAATACGTGTGGGAACAGCACCACGTTGGGCAGGGGAAACAGGCGAACTTCCCCGGAAAAATCGTCCCCCAGTCCCTGCGACATTTCAAACGAAGAGTCCATTATTTGTTATTCGTCCTGTCGTGTGCCGCAGGATTGATCCTGCGGCACACGATGTGGTTGATTCCACGTATTGATAGAGTTTCAGCCTGGCGATTGGGCGGTGCAGTGTGAATGAGGTGGGATTCGAATTTGCGTCGAATCCGGTGCTTTCGCAGTCACTTTCGCACTCGCGCCCCTTAAACCTGTTCGGCGTCGGCCGGCAGCGGAATCTTCGGAACAAGTTCATCCCGGATGATCAGATCCGGGGTGTTGAAGGGATCCGTGCAGCTCAATAGCTCGGCAAAACAAAGCTCATGGTCGGCCAGCAATTGATCGACGTTAATCCCCATGCAACTGGGCCGATAGGCGTCCATGTACTTGCGAGACGACTCGTAGAGTTTTCGTGCCCCGCCGTAGTTCTCGTTGCCAAAATGAAACAACGAAATCGACAGTTGGATCAAGCCCTGATAGAACTTCTTCTCGCCCCCCTGTGTGTCAGCCCAAAGTTCTTCGAGCACATCATGGCACTCGAAGAACTCTTCCTCGTTGAACAGCCGCAGTCCTTCGAGGTACAGTTCGGGGTAGGGGGCACTCATTCACAATCCTGACAACGTAAATAGACACTGACAACGTAAATAGACACGGGGCCTGACCGGGATGCGTGTCATTAAAGTCCACACGCGTCGGATTGTCGAGTAGAAATCGGGAAGAGTTTGGTGGCGTAATGGTTTTCGGCCATTGTGAGACCGCGCCCAGGCACTCTCAGCGCCCGTCGGCCGGTTTGGGGTTGCAGGTACGACGAGTCCTGGGGCCGCATCCTGCGCTCTATTCATACGCCCCATGTATAAACCACCGATCTGTCTGCAGGCAGAGAAAAATCCACAGGTGGCTCCCCTGTTCGGTCTCAACCCGGTAATAATCTCGCCGGATGTCAGATTCACGCCACCATCCGGTTTCGATCCGTTCTGGTCCCCAGGTCCGAATAATCTGAAATTGCTGGTCTCCCCACCAGATACGGTGTGGTACGTCAGCGGGAACGGTCGCCAGAACTCGTAAGGGTTCGGGGAGCGTCAGCAGTCGGCAGGGGCGAGTGCGAACCAGGGTGGCTTGCCAATCATGTTCTATGGCGGGGGCCAGCCCCCCCGTGGTGGCTCCCCAGGTGAGATACTCACACGCATATTCGGGCTGGGCATCAGGTCTCGGCTGAGGTTGCAGCACCGACTGGCTCCCCAGGCGGCTGCCCAGGCGTTCGACAAACTGCTGAAAGGCGACCGCCTCTTTCCGGCCCGGCTCCAGATCAAACAGCGTCGTCTGACGGATCTTCATGGGGGCCGTTTCAGAGACTTCCAGGTGGATCGTCGTCATGCCGTCTGTAATACAACGGGGGGCCACTTGCGGGGAACGCCGGAATGCGTCCTCGCGACGATCCCATTCCAGTCGCAGCAACTGCCACAAGTGCTTCTGATTCAGGCTGGATTGCAGCAGCCGCAAGGTCAGCGTGAAGGTATCTACCGCTCCCCGTAGGTCACAGCGTAATTCTCGGATTCCCGCCTGCCGGGGATTTAACTGGCTGAGGACTCTACTCAGTAATTCCTGGACCACCAATTCCAGGCTGCTCCGCTCTTTCACGGGCTCGTCGAAGTTCCATGTGGCCGACAGGGGCTCGCGCAGTCGTTCGGGAGTCAGGAGTTCATGCATGGCTCCCCAGGCCTGATCCAGCCGTCGTAACAGCTCTTTGCCAAACCGCGACGGCAGGGTCGCACGAGGCAGTTTTTCCAGTTGCCCGATGACACGCAAATCGAGCTTGTAAAGGGTCTCCAGAAGACGCGGAGCCAGTCTTAATCCGGCGACAGGCAGCGGCCGTAATCTGCCGGGATGCTGACCAGCGGGGACCACCACGACCGGGCAGTGGGCAGTGACTCCAAAATGAGCTACCGCCCAGGCTGCGCCGACGGTATCCGCGATGGCGATCCGCGCCTGGTACTGAAGTGCTGCGAATTCATCCCAAAGTTGGCGGGCCAGGGACTCTTCGCCACCGAAGTGGCATTCGCAACCGGTGATGTCGAGTAGTAATGAATCAGGAGTTTCCGACTCCTCCAGCGCGACCAGCGGGCTGTATGTCTGGCACTGCAGGGTCAGGGCCTGCAAAGCTGCCCGGTCGGCGGCAGGCTCGTAAAGTTCCGTGATCAGCGTGGCTGTCGAGGAGGCTTCACTGCGAATTCCAGAGGAGAGTCCCCGGGCTTCGGCCAAGGGCATGCCAGGGCGAATTCCCCAGCGTAACGCCAGGTCAGAGCAGGCGACGACGGACAATCCCCGTGCCGCCTCCAGAAACAGGACGAGAGCGCGGTGGTTAAGCTCGGGTCGCAAACCGACGCGGTACTGAATCGGCCAGTTGGGGAACCACGCGCACAAGACCCGTCTCATCATTGCATTCCACTTCGACTCGTTCGCCACCCAGGGCACCGCGGCAATAGGCCAACTCCAGATGCAAACGACGGCCGGCTTTCACACCACCCACCTCCGATCGGCGGGCCAGGGGTTTCACCAGCCATCTCACATCTGCCCACGAGGCCTGATGCAAAGCCTGTTCGGAACGGAACAAGACCCCCTGGCCACCCCCCACTTCCGCGGCCACTTTCCAGCGTTGCAACACCCGTTCTTGAATGGGGCCGATCCAGTTCCAGGTGACCGCGACACCCGGGCACCGCAAGGCTTGCTCAAAAGCCCAGGCTGCATCTCGCGGACTGGCGGGGCGGATCAGCAATAATCGATCCTCGGGAATGCCCCAGCCCGTGACTGCCGGGGGGAAAAATTCTCCGTATGGATCAATCACCACCCAATAGCCGCAGTGCTGGGCAGCTTCTCCAGAACTCAACGCAGCCCGCACTCCGGCCAGGGCCAGTGTCGCGGCCCCGGCCCCCACACCCGTGGTCAGCCACTCGATCATGCCTCCCCTGGGAATCCCACCCTGAGGCAGCAGTTGGTCCACGGCAGGAAAGCCTGTCGAATTGACCTCAGGTTCCACACCCGGGGCAACGTCGACACCCGACAACTGCCGCAGTTGCCGTTTCAGCGATTGCAGCAGGTCGGAGCGGGTGGTCGCAAGCATAATGAGATGAACCAGCGCCCGACTCTGCAGAGCAGGGCGTTTCTACGTAGCGAAGGCGTCAGACTCTGCAGAGTCCAGCGAGAATGGAAGATTGCATTTCCTTTGTTCGGCTCCGCCGGTCTGCCTGCTGCAATTGACCTGATGTTTATCTGGCATAATAATACAAATATCACGATTCGTAATCGGTAGCAAGATGTGCGAAGAGAATTGCAGTCGAGTCGGGAACCAATTATGTTGATGGTGCAACCTGCGTCAGGCAGGCAACCCAAAGTCAATTCAGGAGTTATGCATACGTGGCCACGCCGCAGAAACGTCCGGGACGGCCGCGCATCACAGAGCTGACAGGGGCACAGCAGCGGACCCTGGATGAGATTCGGCGGATCATTGCGCGCCATAACCTTCCTCCGACCATGCAGGAACTGGCCACCGTCATGGGGGTGAACTCGGCCAGCGCTCACGAACAGGTGAACCAGCTGGTACGTAAGGGGTACCTGAAACGCGAACCTCGCAAGGCCCGGAATCTGGTCGTTCTGCAGAAAGCCCCGGAGGAAGTCGCGGAACTGGTCGAAGTTCCCATTATCGGAACGGTCGCTGCCGGACAGCCGATTCTGGCTGACGAGAATATCATTGGTCAGGCGATGGTCGAAGGAGCGCTGGTCCGGCGGGGCCGCTGTTTTGCCCTGAAGGTTGTGGGCGACAGTATGATCAAAGCCGGTATCACAGCGGGCGATCTGGTCATCGTGCGCCAGCAACCCATCGCTGAAAATGGGGATATCGTGGTGGCCTTGCTGGACGGAGAAGCCACCGTCAAGCGGCTCTCCATTTGCGAAGAAGTCATTCAGCTCTGCCCGGAGAATCCCAAGTATCGCCCGATCTCAGTCGACGCCGACCAGGATTTTCGCATTCTCGGGAAAGTCGTGGGGGTCCGCCGCATGCCGGCCAATCACGACGCGTAATACCTGGTGCCTAGCGAAAGTCTCGCATGTTTCGACTTCATTCTCTGATCCTGTTGCTCTGCTGCGGCGCCATACAGGGTCTACCCCGTTCCGCGTCAGCGCAAGTGCTGGAGCCCCCTCCGGCGGCCATGCCGACGACCGACGCTCCTGCGGAAGATCTCAGCCCCGCGTCCATTCAGACGCGATTGAAAAAACTGGATGACGCCAAGAATGTCGAAGAATCAGTTCGCGAAGGACTGGTGGCGACATACAAAAAGATCTTGCTGCAGCTGAAATCGGCGGAAGATTTTGCTTCCCAGGCCGGAATGATCAACAAGGCGATTCAGGATGCTCCTGAGCAGCTTCGGCAGCTAAAAACTCCAGCACCCGCTGTCACTACAGTGAAGCCCGTCGTGCCCCCCGACATGACATTACCGCAAATGCAGGCGGCCTTGTCCGACGCCGAGAAGCAGCAGGCGGAACTGCAGAAGAAACTGGCGGAACTGCAGGTCGAACCGAATCGCCGGGCTGACCGTCGCGTGGAAGTCCCCAGGCTGCAGGACCTGGCCCGCAAGCAACTGCAGGAAGTGACAGCCCAGCTGGCCATCAAGCCAGTGCCCGATGAGAACACTGAAGTTCCGCAGGCGAATCGTTTGTTGCTGGAGGCTCGCAAGCGGTCCCTGAGCCAGGAATTGCTCTATTACGAGGCCGAGTTGCGAGGCTACGAAGCGCTGGGCGACCTGTTGACCGCCCGACGCGATCAGGCGGTGGTCCAGGCGGCACAGGCCGATCAAGCCGTAAAGATCTGGCAGGCAGCGGTAAATGACCGCCGGCGAATCGAGTCGGAACAGCAGGCACGCGACGCGCGGAAAGCCACGCTACTGGCCAACCCTGCGATCAAACGGCTGACCCAGGAAAGTGCCGAACTGACCAGCCAGCGTCAGCAACTGGCCAGCAATATCGAACGGGTGACTCAGGAATCCGATGCCCGCGAAAATAAATTGCAGGACCTCGACGCCCAGTTTGCCAAGGTCCTCGATCGCGTCAAGCGAGTCGGGTTGACCGAAGCCATCGGCCTCCTGCTGCGGAAACAACGCGAAGATCTGCCGCATGTCAGCGAGCACAAACGCGATATCGAATTACGGCAGGCCGATATCTCCAAGGCCAACCTGCAGTTAGTCGAACTTGAAGATCAGCGAGGGCAGCTGGCGGATATCGACTCGCAGGTCAAGCTGATCCTGAAGCAGGTCCAGGATGCCAATCCCAGGCTGGACACTACGCTGTATGAAGACGACATTCGCCAGGCGTTGCTCGTCCAGCGGGGATATCTGGATTCGCTGATTACTGACACCAACAGCTATCTCGACAAGTTGGTTGAACTCGATACCCGCGACCGGCAATTGATCGCCAAGTCCAATGAATACTCCGATTTCAGCAGCGAACATATTCTCTGGATTCGCAGCGCGGACCTGCCGAAACCGGCCGACGTGCATCAACTGCTGATGGCCCTGCGGTGGCTGGGAAATTCCGGTTCCTGGACTGCCATGTGGGCGACATTCCGCACCGACCTCAAGTCAACACCCAGCTTTTACGTAATCTCACTGCTGGTTCTGGTAGTACTGTTCGGAGGCCGCCGGCGCTGGTTTCGTCGCCTGCGAGAAACCGGTACCGATGCTGCGAAGGGACGCTCTGCCAGTTTCCAGCCCACTGCCATTGCCTTGCTGGTCACGGCCTTGTTGTCCGTGGCCTGGCCGACACTCATTTGGCTGCTGGGGTTTCGACTTTCACGAATCAGCGCCGGGCATGAATTCATCGAAGCCACCGGGCAGGCACTGCGGGCACTCGCACCACTCACCCTGACCCTGGAAGTGGCCCACAATATCAGCCGGCATAAGGGACTGGCCGAAGCCCATTTCAATTGGCCCTCCGCAGTCATTCAAAAGATCCGCTCCAGTGTCCGCTGGCTGCTCGGGCTGGGTTTGCCTGCTGCGTTCATCGTGTTGTTGACCGAGGCTCAATCGAATGAGCCTGTCAAACACACCCTGGGGCGTCTGGCCTTTGTGCTGTCGCAGTTTTTACTCGCAATTGTTGTCTATCAACTCTGGAGTGCCGCGCCGAGAGGTGTTGAAGCCTGGTGGTCGCGGCACCGTGGCTATCTGCAACTGGCCGGAGCTGCCGTTTTTATCGCGCTCGCTGGATTAGCATTTGCCGGCTACTACTACACCGCCGTTCAATTTGAGGAGCGACTCTTCTCGTCGGTGTGGCTGATTCTGATTCTGCTGCTGGTCCAGGCCTCGACCATTCGGTGGCTGTTGCTGGCCTATCGTGAATTAGCGATTCGTCGATTACGCGAACGCCGGGCGGCCGAAGTGGCAGCGGCCAGTGGCAGCACCGTTCCGAGTGAAGTCGTCGCCTCTGAGCCGCTGGCCAAGCTGTCGGACATAGATGTCCAGACTCGCAATATCCTTAATATGGTATTGATCGCAGCGCTGCTGGTGGGGCTGCTGGTGATCTGGGGCGAGATTCTGCCCGCGCTGAAAATCCTGCGACGCGTGGAACTCTGGCCCCGTCCCTTCACCATCCTTGATACGTTCGGGCCGGCGGTGATCGCCCCCGGGACGTTGACGTTGTCCGACGGGTTGCTCGCGATCGTGATTGGCGGTCTGACGTTCGCCTGCGCCAGAAATATTCCCGGCTTGCTGGAAGTCACCGTACTGAGAAAGCTGACATTGGATGCGGGCGAGCGGTTTGCAGTGACGACCGTGTGCCGCTATCTGATTTCCCTTGCGGGAATCGTACTGGTCTTTGCCCAGCTGGGAATCGGCTGGTCCCAGGTGCAGTGGCTGGTGGCCGGAATGAGTCTCGGCCTGGGATTCGGGCTGCAGGAAATCTTCGCGAATTTCGTGTCGGGGCTGGTGTTGCTGTTTGAGCGTCCAATCCGCATCGGCGATATCGTAACCGTGGGCGATATCACGGGCAAAGTGTCGCGCATCCGAATTCGCGCCACGACCATTACCGATTGGGATCTCCGCGAGATCGTCATTCCGAACAAGGAGTTCATTACCGGCAAGGTGATGAACTGGACCCTGTCCGATACCGTCTCACGGATGACGATACAAATCAGTCTCAGTACTGACACCGATCCGGAAGTTGCACGCCAACTCCTGCTGCAGGTGGCGCAGGATCAGCCACTGGTCCTCAAGGAACCGCCGCCCCACGCGCTGTTCGACGAATTCGGCGATAACTCGCTGAATTTCACCTTGCGCGTCTACATGTCGAGCCGTGATGTCTACATCGACCTCCGACATAGCTTGAACTCCGCGCTGCGGGCTGCCTTCCGCAATGCGACAATCACTTCTTCCATTCCGCAGTTTGATCTCAATATTCGCTCGGTGCCGGACGCCCTGCGCCGACCGGATAATCAAGAGACCAAGGCGTGACCCCTTCACGCTGCGCCGCAGATTAACGGGAGTTAAGAAGTCGCCTGCCTGTTCCGTCGTGTGGCGTGTCGCACGCACTGGAAACATCGCGTGGATCTCTCGATTCAACTGCCCGCCACGGCCGTCGACATGCCGTACGCGATGACGAGCCAGAATGAATCATACGATAGTATAGCGACTTTAACTGAGCGTTCCGGCAATGACTTTCCCCCGGCCTAACGGGCATCAACCTTCCAGTCCGCAAGCTCGTCCAGCGGGTAGGTCGGCCGCGGAATCCGCTTCCAGTTGAAGGCCGTCAGATCCGATTGCGTCATGCCAGCGGAGTCGACACGGATCAACCCGCTTCTCCATGGGGCGAAGAATTGGAAGTTACTGGCGGTTTTGACCACGACCATTTTTGCGGCGGCAATGTCCAGACCCAGGTGTGTGTAGAGCACGGGGTGATTGATGGCAAAGGTGCGTTGGCTAAGTAGCACAATCCGAATCTGGCCGACTTCCAGCAACGCCGCACGGCCGATTTCACACGCTCCGCGCTCCGGTAATTCGACAGTAACTCCCAGGGAGAATGCGGACACGCGGCCCGTGACCCGGACCGGCTGGCTAAAGACGTTATCAGACTTAGCGCCTAGATCGAGCGTGATGTGAGCTCCCAGGTTGGCGGTGATCGCTGCCTCGACCGCAGCTTCATCGACGATCGGGACTAGTGCGCAGCAGGGAACGTCTTGTCGCACCAGTTCTCGCAGGATGATTGTGCTGTCACCGGGAGCTCCGCCATACACTGAATCGCCAGTGTCCGAGAGGATAATCAGTCCCTTCTCGGCCGTGACTGCTTGGCGCACAGCGTCTTCCACGTTGATCCGGGCCGAAATCCAGAACTGTTCGCGCAGATTCCAGGCCTTCTCGGCCATCTCATCGGCCAGTTCCTCCGCCAAGGCCTGATCATTGTTGGTGTGGACGACCACCGCCCAACCCCCTTCCGCCACGTCGAGCCACGGCTGCATGGGATAGGGCGAGACATCCACGACACCCGGACGACCTTCCATCTCGCGGGCCAGGTTGAACCATTCCCGCATGGGCCCCTGCGACGTCAGGAAGTGATCCTGGGGGGTGATCATCGGAATCTTCCGCCATGCCACTGTCGGCCGAACCGTGCCCCGCAGCATGTCGAACATGATACGCGCCGTTTTACGCCCGGTCGCAATCGGATCGTGCGGCTGAGTCTCGTGCCCTATCAGCAGGTCCGCATCATCGACCATTTGCTGGGTGATGTTCGCGTGGTGATCGAAGCTGACCGCGACTGGGATCTCATCACCGACGACCTCACGAATGGCCCGCAGCACATAACCTTCTACGTCATCTTCATTTGCCGCGGCCGCAGCGCCATGTAGCGACAGGAAAATGGCATCCACTGGCAATGCCGCTTTGAGACTGCTGATCAATCGCTCGGTCAGGTAATTCAGGGTCTCCGTCGTAATCGTCGCTCCTGCACCGCCCCAGGCGCGGATTAACGGCAACCATTCGATCGTCTCTGGCTGCTGGCTGGCGACTTGAAACAGTCCCCCAATGGGCCCCACTCCCTGCATCCGCTCCAGGATCTCAGCCCCGTAGTACAGTCCGAGGGCCTCGAAATCGGAAAGATCCGCAACCAGCGGGGTGAAGGAATCAGTCTCTTGAGCCAGTTCTGCAACCGCGATTCGCACGTCGTTTCTCCCATGCCGAAGGTCAGCCATCGAGCGTTGCTCATGACGATACACGGTTATCGCAGGAACCCCAAGTCCACCACGGGAGAAATGACGAATGCCCCCCGACTCCAGTCCGTGCCGTTCCCAATTCAGCCTGGAAGCTGGAGTCGCGATGAAGCATATGATTTCTGATCTCCAAATTCGGATTGACCCTGGTCCGCCATATCACCGATCTCGCAAAAAAACAGAACGTCCGAGCCAGATCACGGGAGATTTGGCTCGGACGCAACATGTACTGTTACACGGAAGCTTTTCACACGAGTTCGTGAATCAGCTCTCGCTGATCGAGCAAGTATTGCGGGCGCCCATTCGGGTCAGTCAGGGTGACCGAGTTCGAGTCGATGCCCAGTTGATGATAGACCGTATGGAATACGTGTTGCAGGTGGACCGGTCGGTCCTTGGCCACTTCCCCCAGGCGATTGGTCGAACCGATAGCCTGTCCGTGACGCATGCCGCCCCCCGCCAGGAAGAAGAAGGACGCCCGCGGCCAGTGATCGCGCCCGGCACCGTTGTTGATGCGTGGCGTGCGGCCGAATTCGCCCGACATCATGATGATGGTGTCGTCGAGCATGCCGCGGGCATCGAGATCCTCGATCAGTGCCGATAAGGCCCGGTCCAGTGCGGGAAGCTGATTACGCATCGATTTGAAGTTATCTCCGTGCGTGTCCCACCCACCCCAGCTCATTGAGACACACCGTACTCCTGCTTCAACCAGCCGGCGGGCAATCAGGAACCGATCGACGTCTCGCCGCCGTGAACCGATGCCATAGCGGTCCACCAGTCGCGGATCTTCCTGCTTGATATCTAGCGCATTAGCCAGGTGACCAGACGTGATGATCCCGACGGCGCGCTCCGTAAAGCTGTCAATTGCCCCCATCATCCCATGCGAATCGACATCACGACGCAAGCGGTCCAGACCTCCCAATAAGGCTCGCCGGTCGTCCAGGCGCGTCGGCGAAATTGAGCGATTCAGTGTCAGATTTGCTCGGCCCATCCCGTCAGGGCGATAGGCATCATGCAGCGGCCCCAGGAATCCCGACTTGGTCCAGTTGGTCAAGTCGATTGCCGTGGGTGCAGTTCCTTGATCCTCCGTAGCCTGCGACGGGCCCCACAGCTTCGACATCACCGCGCCGACACCGGGGCGACCTCCAAGTGGTTTCAGCGACGATTGCGACCATCCCGAATCCGATTGTGTCGGTGCATGTTCGTTACTGACGCCAGTGAGTGAGCGGACGATACTGAATCGATCCGCGACCATTGCCAGTTGGGGCATCAACTCGCAGATCTCCAGACCGGCCGCGTTCGTCGTTATCGGCTTGAACTCGCCCCGGAACTCTTTGGGGGCGTCGGGCTTCAGATCGAAGGTGTCCATATGAGTTGGACCGCCCGGCAGATAGATGTTGATGATCGATTTCCCGGTGGCTTTGCCGCCAGCGAGGGATTCGGCCCGCAACAATTGAGGCAGAGTCAAGCCTCCCAGCATCAGGCCCCCGACTTGCAGAAAATTACGCCGCGACAGTCCATCACAAAAATTCGGCCGGTCTCCCAGTAACGTCAACATTTCGACACCCTCTCTGGTTTCTAAATGTGTCACCAACGGCACGAAGCGAAAGCTGCAAATCAAATTGTGTTCGAAACGAACTACGCAGAATTTACGCGAGCGAGTTTGATTGGGCGCGAAACCCAACGGCTCTGGAATCACATCTTCCATCAATGCGTGCTTATTGGTCAAGTGGAAATTAGTGCAATTCGAAAAACTAAACGAAATCGCTCGACGAACCATTACCGTGGCTTTTTAGCAGACTGGCCGCCGAACCTTGACCACCGTGACTGCGCGCCGCGTACGTCGTGTGAACCTTGGAAAGTCTCGTCGCCAGATTGACCGATGTGACGGCTTGCTCACTATTCCCTGATCGCTTGCATGACTACGATGCACGACGTGTTATGGGTGCCAGTGCCCCTAATTACTGGTCTACCAGTGAGTCGTCAAATAACGCGGAATCCATTTATGTCGCCAGATTTGCCTGCCCCGGGATGGAAGAAGATTCTCACCCTCGATGCGCAACGCCGGGTGATCGGAGGCGGTCCGCAGGCTCTTCGCGATGCCATTGGCCGCGGTGCCGACTTGCGGATCTACTCCGAGTTCCGCCACAACGAGCACATCGACACGGCATCCAGTTCGAACGAACTGATCCAGGAGACCATGGATATGCGGGCGACCTACTTGATTGACGGTCGCTGGTGTGGCGGAATTCTCACTTTGCGGCAGCCGGTCGAATTGCCAAACAATTTTGGTCCGCGGCCCTCGCTGTCGTTATTCATGTATAACGAAGATGGGCAGCAGGCGATCGCGCGTCCGCATCTGGATGGCGCGCCGGCCAGTGGGACGCGCGGCCCCGCACCTGTTGCGGATCACTCCGAAATGCCGAAGTATCACGAGCTTGATAGCTGGGACGCCGGGACCAATGCCCCCTCCAGCAATTTCGTCTACGCCTTTGATCGGCTCCACTACTTCGTACGCGAAGACTGGCAGTTGATCTTGCACCACTCAGCCGACGGTGACGTCCTGGCAGGCTCGCGGGCAGCGGTCGCAGAGGCCTTTGCGCAAGGTGTCGAGTGGAAAATCGGTGTCAGCGGACTCTGCGCCGATCTGATTCCGGCTGACCAACCCGGCCTGCCGCACACGGTCTTCATCCAGGCGGGATCGTGCTATCACTACACAGAGCAACAGCTGCTGATTGCTGCTTCACACCCATTGGCCCGCGTTCGCCCCGCGATCCCTCTGCGCTATTCAAGCGGGGCCTGGGATTACGCCTGGCTGGTCGCTCGCACTGACGGACACGTAGCCAAATTGATCTACGACCCGTATACACTGCAGTCGTCACGGTCATCAGGTCAGCATGAGATCCGCTGGTATTGCCGTTGAAGCTGGTCCCAGATCCTCCGCAGGCTCACTCTCTGTGAACGGCAGGGAATTCATGCTCAGTCGGCGGGCCCGCCGGGGTCAATGCCTTTCGGTTGCGGCATGTCTTCAGTAATGAGCTTCCAGGTGGCCCCCATCTCCCGCATGGCCCGGTAGTCGCGCGGCTGATAGGCAATCTCCAGATGCGGCGTCTTGACCGTTCGATGATGCTCGAAGTTGGAATCCATCGCGGCCGCCAACATCCCGGTAACCAGGTGCGTACGCTCGACCGGATAAGGGGCCCGCTTGTCGCGGATGTGGCACTGAATGGCATGGGAGAGCGCCTTAAATAGATTGCGATTCTCCCACGGTCCGACATGGAAACTGGTGGCCAGGGGCTCGGCCTTGCCAGCCAGTCGACAGGCGAATTTCCAACGAGTGTGATTATTGCCGATGCGCAGAATGGTTCCGCGCAGGCCGTCGCGGTACGTGATCAAAATAGCATGAATCGGGTATTGCTTACCGTCTTTCGGTTCAATGAAGCCCTTCAACGGTCCGACGTCGGGACCTCCATCGGCACGCATGGCCGCCTCGGCCAGGGGCAGTGACCAGCGACCCTCCGCAGCTGCCTGCCAGACCGCATCACCTTCGATCAGTTGGATTTCCGAAACTCCGGTCTCGCCTCCGCGGCGTGCTTCGACCATCGACTGCAGCACTTCGAGGCCATGAAAGTCGTAGATCTCGATCGGACCGCCGTGGATCGAGATCGCTTCTTCCATCACACTATTCCCCGGTATTTCCAACGCCGGCCGGCGTTGAGCCAGCGGAACAGAGCTTCCTGCCATGAAGGGAATCTTCAGTTCGCGCGCCACCTCCATCATCTCGGCTGACCAGTCCCAGCGATACGACAGGTGTTTGTCGTTGAACAATGGCACCACGCGACCCGTTTGGCGGAACACGCTGACGATCTCGTCAAAGAAGCGTTTACGAGGATACATGGTCACGCCACGTTCGTTGGCGGGATATGTGCCGTGTTCACCGATCGACAGAACGCCGTCGACGGCGAGATCCTTTCCCCCGACCTGCAGGGCTTCCGCAATCGTCCGGAAGATGGGGATGTTAAACCGCCGGGAAACGTCCCTGGCCATGTCCTTGCCGTCGATAATCTGGTCGACATACATGCTGACGACATCCATTCCGGATTCTGTACGCTGGCCGTTGAAATAGTATGGTTTCAAAAAATTCTCAAGGATTACATGGGCATGACTGCGATAAAAGAATTCGGTAATGATGGCCGCAACTCGTGGACGCGTTGCCGGTGCCGCGTGGATTGGTGGCAATCCGGGGCAGGCGGTCAGAGCCAGTGATCCGGCCGTAGCGGCCAGCCAGTCGCGGCGGTTGAGTAACGGTGAATTGCGCATGATTTGCGGCTCCGTCGGGCAGGGGGCAGGAAACAGGCAGTGGGGAGCGCCGCCCGTCCTTGATAAGCTTAGGCAAAGTCGAGAGAATCATCAACGCGCCCTGATGTGTTCAAGACAACTGGCAAGTGGAGATTCAATGACGACGATCAGGCCCGACGAGGCAGCGAGACGTGCATACTGGACTCAGCAGATGGATCTGGGCTCCGAATTGATCCAGCAGGTGCTGGCATTTCCGTTTGAGGAATGTGGCGAAGGTTTCGCGTCGTTGCGTGATGCGGCGGAGAGTTCGGGAGTGGAGATGCAATTCTCCGACTCCAAGATCGCCGGACAACTT
>CAZQUW010000036.1:25048-27015 GCA_964596215.1 uncultured Planctomicrobium sp.
TTCTGGCATTACAATAAGGACGATGCACTCGGACATTTAGAAACGGGCCGGACCACGCCGGCACGGTTTGGGCCGGTGGATTGGGATCCCCAGACGAATCGTGTGACTACGGTCGAAAAGCCGTTTGATCTGCTGAATCCATTGCCCGCGCTGGAACGGGAAATCGCTGCGGCACTCGAACGAGCCAAGGCCAAGTTGTGAGCAAAAATCCGTAACCGAAAGTCCGGCGTGGGTTAAAACTGGTGCAATTCCTAATCAAAGACTTGCGATATCCATTTGAGGTTCGTTGATCGTCGAAATTTCCCGAAGGCGACAGGCTTCGGGGCGGGGCTCCCCGGAGCTTCGCGCAAGAGAATCTAAATATTGAGGACCAATCATGAACGCGATGACACGCCGACACTTTCTCGAAGACTCCATGCTCGCCACCGCGGCCCTGGCGGCAGCGGCGGCTCCGCAGTTGATCTATGCCGAAGAGAAGGCCACGGGAGCGCCCAGTAACAAAGTCCGCGTGGCGGTGCTGGGATGCCGCGTCCGAGGCCGGGCACACGTCGCCGAGTTGGGCAAGGTGCCCGACGTTGAGATCGTTTATCTGTGCGATCCCGATACCAGCCTGTCGGCCGAACTGGCCGCGACTGTCGAGAAACAGCAAGGTAAGGCGCCGCAGACGGTTCAGGACATGCGGAAGGTCTTCGACGATAAATCGGTCGATGCGGTGTTCATTGCCACCCCGAATCACTGGCACGCACTGGCTGCAATCTGGGCCATGCAGTCGGGGAAAGACGCCTACGTCGAGAAACCGGTGAGCCACAACATCAGCGAAGGTCGCCGCATCGTCCAGGTTTCTCGCAAGACGGGCAAAATGTGCCAGGGGGGAACTCAAAACCGCTCCAATCCCGCGCTGGCCGAAGCGATTGAGTATATGAAGGCCGGAAAGCTCGGCGAAGTGAAGCTGGCCCGCAGCATCATTTATGGCCGGCGCGATTCCATCGGCCCCAAGGGGACCTACGAGGTACCGGCCAATGTCGATTACAACTTGTTCATGGGCCCGGCTCCGTTAAGTCCCCTGACACGCAAGAGCCTGCACTACGATTGGCACTGGGATTGGCAGACCGGTAACGGTGAACTGGGCAACAACAACATTCACTCGCTCGATATCTGCCGCTGGGGCATGGACCTGACGGGGTTGGCCCGCAGTGTCATCAGCTATGGCGGCCGCTTCGGCTATGTCGATGCCGGCGAGACACCGAACTCCCAGGTCTGCATCTTCGATTTCGGAGACAAAACCGTTGTTTCGGAGACTCGCGGCCTCAAGACCGCACCGTTCCGCGAAGGTTTCAAGGGTGGTTGGCTGTTCCATGGAACGGAAGGTTCGATCGCCGAGACTTCCTTGTTTGACCCCGCCGGCAAACTCATCAGCACGTTTAGTGGTAAAGGCAAAGCCGAAAGCCACTTTGCCAATTTCATCAGCTCGGTGCGCAGTCGCAAACGCGAGGACCTGAAGGCCGAGATCCTGGAAGGGCATCAATCCACGGCGCTCTGTCACATGGGCAATATTTCGTGGCGGCTGGGGAAGGCGGCCACGCCTGTTGAAGTCGCCGAGCAGATTGCCACGCTGAAGGTCCACGATAACGTCAAAGACACGCTGGATCGGACCGTGAAGTACCTGAACGACAACAAAGTGGACCTGGATCAAACAAAGCTGGTCCTGGGTGTGCAACTGCATGCCGATGGCGACCGCGAAGCGTTTGCCGACAACCCGGCTGCCAACGCCTTCCTGACTCGCGAATATCGCAAGCCGTTCGTGGTGCCGGCCGAGTCCGAAGTCGTTTAGCGCGTGTCCCGGCAGTAGTGAAAGTCTCACGACTGTGGCGGAACTGTGACCAGATTCCGCCACAGTCGTTGCTACCGTTCCGGTAACGTACAGCTACTCGCAGTGGGACGCGGTGCGTCTGCGCCCGGTACGCCAG
>CAZQUW010000036.1:27115-34792 GCA_964596215.1 uncultured Planctomicrobium sp.
GCTGGTGTTCGATTTGACATGCTTTCCTGGAGCTTCGCCATGAGATTGCTGCTGGCCACGTGCGTTCTCTATTTCACGCTCTCTGCGGCAGCTTCCGCGGCCGAAGATCTGGCCGTCTTGCCGGAGTTTTTAAAGGGCGAACTGGCTCCGGGGGTGACCCTTGAAGCCCATCTCAAGCGGCAGGCCTATGCGGCCATCGATCGACGAAAAGACGCGTTTGAAAAATTGAAGGGCGAGGCGGACTGTCGCGCGTGGCAGGTCGCACGACGTGCGTTCTTTCTGCGACAGATCGGCGGCTTGCCCGAGCGGACGCCGTTGAATCCGAAGATCGTCGGCAAGCTCAGCGGCGACGGATATCGCGTCGAGAACGTGATGTTTGAGAGTCGCCCTGGCTTTCACGTCACGGCCAATCTGTACCTGCCGGTGACGACTGGCCCGTGGCCCGGAGTGATTGTCCCGTGCGGGCATAGTCACGATGGGAAGCTGTCAGGGGGACACCAGCGCGTCTGCATTCTGCTGGCCCGTAATGGCATGGCGGCGATGTGTTATGACCCGGTTGGCCAGGGCGAACGCTATCAGATGCTCGATTTGTCCCGACAGCACACGCACTTCGAGATCGCGCCGCATGTCCCCGTTCCCCATCCCAACGTCCGCTGCCTCTGCACCGACGAGCACACAACGATCGGACTCAGCTCGATGCTTCTCGGTGGTAATATCGCCCAGTTCCGCATCTGGGACGGCATGCGGGCGATTGACTATCTGCAAAGCCGATCGGATATTCTGCCCGACAAGATTGGCTGCACCGGCAACTCAGGTGGAGGCACCGAGACAGCATACCTGATGGCGCTCGATGATCGCATCGTGGCTGCGGCACCAGTCTGCTATCTCACCAGCTTCCGCCGGTTGATTGATACGTCAGGACCACAAGACGGTGAGCAAAATATCTTCGGGCAGCTGGACTTCGGAATGGATGAGGCTGACTATCTGACCATGCGTGCTCCCCGTCCGACGCTGATCTGCGCGGGAACTCGGGATGCCACATTTGATATCAGCGGGACCTGGGATGTGTTCCGCGAAGCGAAACGTTTCTATTCGCGGTTGGGGCACGCAGAACGCGTCGAAATGCACGAAGCCGACGCGCCACACGGATTCGTAATCCAGCAGCGGGAAGCTGCTGCGCGCTGGATGCACCGCTGGCTGCTCGGATCTGACAAAGCCATTCGCGAAGTTGAGACGCGGCCCGATCCGCTGACTGACGAACAATCGCGAACACTCAGCCAGGGCGATTGGACTCCTCAGCAGTTGCAATGCACGCCCTCGGGGCAGGTGCTGCTAATGCCGGGCGAGCGCTCGGCATTTCAGATTAATGCGGAAATTGCAGCCACATTGAAGTCACAACGCGCCTCATCATGGAAACTGCGTACCGCCGATGAGAAACGCAAACTCGTACGCGAGACGCTGGGAATTTCTGCTACGCAACCAGCGGTGGAGAGTAAGACGGGCCCGGCCGTGCAGGTCATTGGCGTAATCGATCGCGATGGCTACAAGATACACAAACTCGTGCTGGCCATTGAGCCGGGACTGCAGCTGCCCGCGCTGGCGTTTGTTCCAGCCAAGCCACTGGGGTCAGCCACGCTGTACCTGCATGGGACCAGCATGCAGGCCGATGCGGCCGTCGGCGGTCGTATCGAGAAGTTGGTCAAGCAGGGGCAGATTGTGCTGGCGGCCGAACTGCGTGGCATCGGAGAGACCGAAACCGGCCATCACAAGAGGGTCTGGGGCAAGGTCCACTTTGGCCAGGATGTTCAAGAAGTCTTCCTGGCCTATCTGCTTGGCCGATCGTATGTCAGCTTGCGAGTTGAGGATATCTCAGCCTGGGCTCGTGCACTTCAAGACCTGCCGGTTGTCAGTGTGAAACCGCAGTCGCTGAACGTGGTCGGTATCGGTGAAGCTGCGATTCCGGTATTGCACGCCGCTGCACTGCAACCGGATCTGTTTGAGGCCGTCACGCTGGAAGGCATGTTGCGTACTTGGGAAGAACTTGTCGGAGCGCCGGAAAGCCGCAATCAGGCCGTCAACGTCGAGCACGGAGCTCTGCGATATTACGATCTTCCCGATCTGATCGAACTGGTGGGCTCGTCCCGCGTATCGGTACAGGGCCCGGTGGATGCGATGGGCAAACCGATTGCTGCTGCCAAGTAGTATTAACCGCAATTACCGCGAGTAAGTCGCAGGCGCAAACTGCCTCACGATGATCTTGTGACAGATAAGATCTGGCTCTAAATAAGCCGCTGGGTAAAAGCCGAGGTGCCGTAACACGCGCTAATTCGCTCGCTACGGCACCTTGTACTTGAAGTGTGTGCTGTCTGCCGTTTTCGATCAGACCAGCTCAGGAATCGGCTTGCCGTGGTCGACGATGGGTGTCGGCCGACCGGTAAAATCTCGGATCAGTGTGGTTGACGATTCGATCCCCAGGTGGTGGTAAATCGTCGCCAGGAAGTCGCCGGGGCCGCAGATGCGTTCGATGGAGTCTTCGCCGCGCTTGTCGGTCGCGCCGATGACTTTGCCGGTTGTCATTCCGCCACCCGCCCAGATATTGGAGAACGCGCGCGGCCAGTGGTCGCGACCGGGTTGCTGGGTTCCGGCGGGGGCACTGGCGTCGCCGGCACCGGTACTGGCTGCGTAACTGATCTTCGGCGTGCGTCCAAATTCGCCCGTCACGACGACCAGCACTCGCTTGTCCAAGCCACGCTCGTAAATGTCCTCAATCAGTGCCGAGACGGCCTGATCATAAACTTCCGACCGGAATTTCATCGCTTCAAACACGTTGTGATTGACGGCATGATCGTCCCAGTTATTGACACGTCCACACAGCGGGCCGCTCAGGCTGGTTGTGAGAACTTCCACGCCCGCCTCAACGAGTCGCCGTGCGAGCAGCAACTGCTGGCCCCATGCATTGCGTCCGTAGCGATCACGCGTGCGATCGTCTTCGCGTGACAGGTCGAAAGCCTCTTTGGTCTTGGGGTTCGTCAAGAGGGTCATGGCCTGCGTCTCGAATTCGTCGAGTGCCGCCAGTTCGCCCGCTTGATCAAAGGCACGTTCCAGTGTGTCGAGGTTCTGTCGCAGGGTGGACCGACGGCCCAGACGGTTGACCTCACCGAGGTTTGAAAGACCGATATTCGGTACCGAGAAGGTCGGCAGATTCGGGTTGCCGTGGACGGTAAAGGGCGAGTAGGCATCACCCAGGTAAGCGGGTCCGTTGTATTCCAGCGGGGGATTGATGCCGACATAACCGGGCAACGGGTTCTGTCGCGGCCCCTCTTTGGAACGGAGATAATTGGTCACCGACATCCAGTCGGGCAGGCGCGGTTTCGGTTTATCGCGAGTATCTGGGTCGCCCGACAGCAGCTGCATCGAGCCGGCCGGATGGCCGCCTGCTTTCTGTGCCATTGATCGCAGGACGTTGAACTTGTCCGAGATTGCCGCTTGTCGCGGGAGCAGTTCGGTGAAGTCCATGCCCGGAGTCTTGGTCGGAATGGTACCGAACGGGCCCCGATACTCGCTGCCCGAATGGGGCTTGGGATCGTAGGAGTCGATGTGCGACAGGCCGCCCGGCTGCCAGACCATGATGCAAGCCGTCTTTTCACGGCTGGCACTGGCGGTTTCGCCGGCCTGCAACTTGTTCATCGCTTGCATACGCAAGAGACCCGGGAGGCTCAGTGTGCCGAATCCCGCCAGTCCCATTTGCATGAAGCTACGACGGCTGCCAGTTCCGCTGCCTAGTGGCCCCTGGCAAGACGTGTCCGAAAATCCTTTTTTGAAATTGCTCATTTTGTCCCCGCTGGCTTAACGCGAATTGCAATTGGTTCGGACACAACAATATCGACAATATCTCTCGGCTGGGCCACTTGAGTAACCTGCTTGAGCTTCTCTCCGGCAGTGGCGAGTGCCGCGACTGCGGCCTTTTGCCTAGCGGTGATCGCCTCGACAGCCTTGTCGGCTTCCGGCTTCTTTTCGGCCGGGGCTGCTTTGGCCTCATCGATTAACTTCTTGGCCTCGGCATCAACTGCCGCAACTTCCTGCTCGGCTTTCTGCTTCGCCAATTCGGCGACCAGGACCGCTTCTGGCTGATGGCGATATTTGGCGACTGCACTTCCGTAGAAGGCGATCAGGTAGTCGCCCGGAGGAGTCTTGAGTTTTGCCAGGTCGAATACCGCCTGTGAACTGTCGGCGGTCAATTGAACGTCAAACGCAGGTGTCTGCTCAAAGCCGGCGCCCAGCGTCTTCAGTTGCATGGCTGCACCTGAGAACTCGCTCCGACGCGTCTGGGTCAGTGGAATTGTCAATTTCTCACCGGCGACAACCTCGCGGACTTCGGCCCCCGTCGGTGCAATCGTAATGGGTGCGAACTCCACGCCGCTCACCGACACCGGAACGTCGGCCAACAGGCGCGGATTGGGAATCTCACCCCACGAATCGGGGATTGGCCAGGAGAACGATGCCAGCCGGCACGGCCGTTCGACGTTCGCTCCGTTGATCTGGGCCTTACCGTAGAAGTGGGCGCTACCGATCGCGCGTGGCGCGTTTTGATTGGCCGTTACGAGCATCATGCCGCGGGACTGTCCCTTCGGAATCTTCAAGCCCTGGGCACGCATGCCTTCAGGCAGGCCGTCCATCACCAGTTCGATATCTCCGTCAAAGCCATCGCGGCGAATCGCAACAACTTCCAGGGCCATGGTCGAACCACCGCGCAGAGCAATCGGCTTCGACAACGCATTGCGATCACCGTTCCGCAACTCCATGTGGAGCGCCCAGGCGACAACTGCGAAATCAGGAGCGGCCTTGCGAATGACGAGGCGATAGACGTTCCGTGGATCGTTCCGAGTACCACCAAACAGATCCGAGATCTGCAGGCGATGAAGTCCGTCTTGTTGAATGACCAGTTTTGCCATGATGTCAGACGAGCCAGCCTGGTACGGAGGGCCGTCATAAGCGTAACCGTTGCTGGAAACCCGGACCGGACTCGGGATATCGGAGAATTCAGCAACGTCGGTCAGCTTTTCATCGGCACCTGAGCCGGCGACATGCTGCACGAGGATCGCAGGATCGGTCGGCAGACCAAAGCGTTCAGAGCCGACTTCCACCCACCACTCCTCACCCTTCTTGGCTTCGAATTCGAAGACATCGACATCGGCGGCCGGGAAGAAGCTGCCCGAAATGTCGCAGGGCAGCGTGATTTTCTGGGCCTTCGCGAGGTTGTTCGGCTCTTGTTCGGCGGTCGCGGCCTTCTCGGGTAGTCCAGCCGGGGGCCATGAGCACGAATTGACGGTCTTGGTTGCTGGCAGCCGCACGATCGGTTCACCCGCCGGCAGTTCCCACAGGGCCAATCGGTAGAAGTAGGCCGGCCCCCCCTTGAAGGTCAACTCGTGCGCCTTGATGATGTACTTGCCATCTTCGGGGACGGTAAAGTCCAAAGCTCCACCGCGTCGCTCCACCAGCAGATCGCGCCCCTCGGCATCGGCTATAATGAACACAACGTCCAGTTTCGAGTCAATTCCCTTCGTCGCGCAATCGACGATGATCCGTTGACCCTTCTTCGCCTGGAACGAGTAGTGATCGACTGATTTGTCGCTCATCACTGCATTGCAGACGGAATTGACCGGCAGTTCCATGGCGGTCGCCAGTGAAGTGTTGGGACTCGTCCGCACACTTTCGGTCAAGTTTCCGACCGAGAAGACGCGTGACGAAGAAATGCCCAGGCGTGTCATCAATCGAGCTTCGTGGACACCCAGCGGGCAATCTGCCGCAATCGTGACCAGATACTTATTCGGTTCGGGCTGTCCGGCAGCATTCAGCTTCCGGGTTGCCGTGATACGCGGATCCGAGAAGGTCAATTCGTCGGCGTCATCCAGGTTCTCGCCCGTGATGGTGATTTCGACCTGTGAGCCAACCTTGCCCCCCATGGGCATCGTCGTCAGCAGTCGCGGTGCCGGCAGGCAGACCGACTGTGCAAACGAATCGACAGGAAGGCTCCAGCTGACAGCGCTGAATGCGGCAGTCAGAAGGATCCAGCGAGCTGGTGTCGTCAATTTCGGAAACAGATCAGTCATCATGCGCCTAATGATTGAACAGGAATTCTTTGGTATTAATCAACGCCCAGATCAGATCCTGATAATTCTCGCGACCAGACTTCGCGGCATCCATGGGCTTGCCGTCGGAATCAACTCGTGTCTCGGCGAGATACTCCAACGCCGTCTTGAGTTCTGCGGGGCGTGGTTCGCGAGCATAGGCCAGCAGATACAGGTCGCGGACTTTCGCCTCGACCGGCCTTTCGTCTTTACCCATCTGCTCAGCACGCCCGGTCGGGCTGGCGAGCTTACCCTTGATCTCGGCCGCGTTAATCAGGTGCAGGCTTTGGGCCAGGCTGGAAGACTGCACGCGTTCGCATTCGCAGACGCTTTCACCCTCCGGACGCCCGAAGACTCGCAAGAACGGCGAACCGCGATTGTAGCTGTTATCAGGTAGCGCGATCGCTCGCGTGCCCTTGGGGAGATTCGCAAAATCGGTCTGAGTTCCGGTGACGTTGTCGATGGCATCGAGCAGCACCTCCGCCTGCATCCGCCGCGGATAGTAGCGGGAATAGTTCTGGCGATCGACGATGTTATGGGCATTCGGCGTGGCACTCAGTTGATACGCGCTTGAGCGCGTGATGGTGCGTACCAGATCTTTCAGGTCAAAGCCGCTCGAGATGAAGTGCTTCTCCAGTGCGGTCAGCAACTCAGGATTGGTCGGGGGGTTGGTATCCCGGATGTCGTCTTCCGGCTCGACCAGACCACGCTGGAAGAAGTGCTTCCAATAGCGATTGACCAGAGCCTTGGCGAAGAACTGATTGTCCTTGGAACCCATCCAGTCGGCCAGCTTCAGTCGCGGGTCTTCGTCGGCAGTGATGGCAGGAATCTTATCGCCGAGTGCCGCGGGCCGGAGCTGGACACCGGTCTTCATGTTGGGTGCCGCGGCAATGCCCCGCTTGTGGAAGATCAAATCTTCGCCGCGAGTTGCCGACGGCTTACGCCCGACCTGGCTGAAGAACGCAGCCAGCGAATAGTAATCGTCCTGGCTCCAGCGCTCGAACGGGTGGTGATGACATTGGGCACATTGCATCCGCACACCCAGAAAGAGCTGGGCGACGTCTTCGAGCTGCTGCTTGGGCTCTTTCACTCGTTTGTACCAGGCGACCGGCGGATTGCCGATGACCTGCCCGGTCGCCGCGAGTAATTCGCGAACGAACTGATCGTAGGGCTTATTCGCCAGCAAGCTGTCACGCACCCAGGCGTGGAAGGCGAAGTTTGACACCATGTCACTGGCATCTTCGCGGCGATTCTTGAGCAAGGCGGCCCACTTGCCCGCGAAGAAGTCCGCATACTCGGGACTCTTCAGCAACGTGTCGATCAACTTGTCACGTTTCTCGGGATCGGTGCTCGCCAGGAAGGCTGCCGATTCTTCGGTCGTCGGCAGGCGGCCCGCTACGTCCAGCGTGACGCGTCGGACAAATGTGGCGTCGTCGCAGACGGGTGACGGCGGAATCCCCAACACCTTCAGGTTCGAGAAGACGAGTTCGTCGACAATATTCTTAGACGGGGGCAGGTTATCTACAGGTGCACCCAGAGGCACGGAGGC
>CAZQUW010000037.1:0-31464 GCA_964596215.1 uncultured Planctomicrobium sp.
ACCACAGGACAAAGCATTGTGTGGGAAATGCAGGGCGGTGCTCGACTGGCAGCCGGAACCGAACTGCCCCAAAGTGAGCCTGGTGTATTGCGACTTCGAAGAGGTCCGGCGGTATGAAGCGGCCGTGAAGATGGCTCGCGCGGCAGGGGTGCCCATTGCGCTGGCCACGTTGCGCGTGGTGAAGCCAAGTGAAGATGGCTGGCTGCGACAGATTGGAAACTATGCTCCCGACTTCGTGCTGGTTCGCAATCTCTCGGCGCTCAGTTTCTATCAGCAGAAGTTTCCGCAGTTGCCCTTACTGGGGGATTACTCGCTGAACGTATCGAACGAGATCACGGCCGGGTTGTTTGCCGAGCATGGCGTGCAGCGGCTCGTACCCAGCTATGATTTGAACTGGCAGCAGTTGCAGTCGCTGTTGCAGCGTTTTCCGACCGATCGTTTTGAGTCGGTGATTCACCAGCACATGCCGATGTTCCACATGGAACATTGTGTGTTTGCGCATACGCTGTCGAATGGCAAAGACTACCGTGACTGCGGCCGGCCGTGTGATCACCACCAGGTTGATCTGCGCGATCGGGTGGGCGAATTGCATCCGCTGGTGGCGGATGTCGGTTGTCGTAATACGTTGTTCAATGCCCACGCTCAATCGGCGGCCGAGTACATCCCCCGTATGCAGCAGCTGGGATTACGCTGGTTCCGCGTGGAGTTATTGCGTGAGACCGCGGAAGAATCATCTGCCCTGTTGCGGCAATACTCGCAGGTCCTGGCGGGACAATCCGCCGGCCGGCACCTGTGGCAGCAACTGCGGGTGTTGAACCAGCTCGGGGTCACTCGCGGCCCCCTGGAATTTGAGTAATACGCAGCCTGACACGACAAAGCCGGGCGCCCGTTAACAGCGAAACGCCCGAAGTTGGAGAGTGCCGCGACAACAGGCCGGCTCCATCGACGGAGTGCATGAACTATTTATGCATGATGTGGCCCGAGAGGATGTCGCCGCCTTGGCTTTCGGCGGTGTAACTGAGCTTGCTCTCTTTGGGGTCCTGTACGACGTCGATCTTATATTCGGTGCCGTCTGTCCCCTGCCCCGTGCCGGTATAGCCGCCCCCCTGGGGCTTGGCATCAAGCGTGATCGACTTGAGGTCGAGCTTATCCTTGTCCTTGAGCATCGCTTCCACCTCGGCTTTGCCCAAGCTTGCGGGATTCTTGGGGCATCCCGTGAGACCCAGGATGACTAAAATGAGTGTCAACGTGCTAATGACCTGTCGCATGCTGAGAAGCCCTTTGGATTCGTGATTTACCATCATGTACGCGCCGGGGGAGACCGGTCGAGGTTCGCAGATGATAATCGATGGGCGTCTGTTCCGGGTATCGAACCGGAGTGTGAAATTCCGGCATGCAGCGGCATGGTCCAGACTGGCGATTCAGAGTTCCGCAAATGGTTCGCGGAATGCCAGCCCGCAGTGCCAGCGAGAAGATTTCGTGGTCACCTCGTGACGTCGGATCACGGTGCCAGGCGGATCGGGGTCAGGGTTTGGACTTGCATGCGATCGTAGCGGATTCGCGGATCGTAGCCGCGCGGACCGGTCAGCCCCATGGCCTGGCCGACATATTGATCGAGGTTGATTCCGGGGGCGGGATCCAGGTAGCACAGGATGCGCCGGTCGGGGGCTGCGATCACATAGCGAGGGGTGCCCGGCGGTGCGTTCGGCAAGCGGTGAATGATTCCTGCACCACTGAACCGCGATCCGCCCTGGGCCGCGGGGCGGCTGCCAGGTGAACCAGGCGCCGCAGGAACTGCGGGGAGGGGAGCGGTGGGGGTGGTCGGATAACCAGGCGGGGGAGTCTCACGCGTGACACGTGGAGCGGTCCCACCCGGCTCGGCGCTGCCGAGGGCCTGGGTCCCTTGCGATTGGCTGGGACGGGCACGTTTCGCCATGATCAGGGCTTCATCGTGCCGGCCCTGGTATTCGTCCAGCTTGGCGAGTCGCTGATCAATCTGGGCGACGATCGGCGATTTACCGGCCAATTCTTTCAATGATTCCAGGTCCTCGCGCTGCGTCCCCAGTTCCCAGTCACTGGCGGGCTGCTTCAGAATCTGGGCCAGTTCGTGATCAAGCAGTTTCAGGTCTTCACGAATTGCCTGTTCCTGGCTTTGTCCGAGTGAGGGGGCGATCGCGGCCCCTTCTGGAAGGTCGGCAAACGGATCGGTCATCTCCGGTTTGCGGCCCGGGGCATGTCCGATTTTGGGGGCGTTGCCGCTGAGATTCAGGTCGGCATCGGCGACGTAGGCGGGGCCTTCGACGGGGGCCGGTCCGCGCGGCTTCGTGGGGCCCGCGATGGCGGCCGGGGGGGCTTCCACCGGGTTGGCCCCCGTGGATTCAGGAATATTCTTGAGTTTGCTGTCCGGAGCCTTGGCAAGGATCTTCGGGGTACCGTCGGGATTGAGTTCGACGAGGTGGCTCCCCTTAATCCAGCGATGTTCACCGCGCGGAGGCTTGATCTGCAGCCACGCGTCTTTGCCTTTGTCGGAATCGAGGACCTGTTCGCCGAGGATTTCGACGGTATCACCTTTGTTCAAACGGATCTGCTCGACATCACGTTGCGCGCTTTTGAAGGCCCCCACCCGGACGACGACACCGTTCTCGGTAACCGTCCCCTGGTTTCCATTTCGCTGTACGTAACGGCTGAGAATCCAGCTGTAACTCCCCTGGGGAGGATCAATCATGAACCAGCCGCCAGGATCCTTGCGCAAGACGCGAACTTTGTCTCCATTCTGCAGCTTCATGGTCGGGTAGTGTTTTTCCATCCCGGGGCCACTGCGAACGTAGATGTCTTCACCAGCTGCCGACTGCACGGCGGCGTCAAAGGGCTGAATCGGGGCGGCTTGTGCGACCGTATCACAAGCGCAGGCGACAAACAGGGCACCAAGCAGCATCAGGGTTGGGCGAGTTAATGACATATGGCCCACCTCCTGCAGGGGCTGGCGAGTGGAGGTTGAAAGGACGATTCAATGAATTATAGGTGGTAAAACCGCGAATGACGGCGAACGGCAGGTAGTAAATCAGCAAACCGGCCGGGGCGGCAGGTCAGGCAATCTGGTTGGGGGGGATTTTTCGGGCAGATAAGATTTGGACGAGTGAGCGGATTGGTAATGGAAGGAGGCGATTTTCACAAGAGCAAATTAGAGAGCAAAATAGAGTAAGCTGCGGGATCTGGGGTTGATCTCTGACAAGGCTGCCGCAAGTGATACAATTGGGCCCGGGGATAAGGCTGTGCGGTAGGTGTGAGAGTCAGGGAGTGCTGCAGTCTGAGTGACTGCCCTCCTGGATTCGTACCTGCATGCAAGACCGTCATTGGATCGTTGATCGAACCGCGAGATTTTAAAATACCCCCAACACCCCTGCTCCAATCGGGCCATTGGCGATCGGGACGCATCGATCTTGAAACTTAATCCTCGCCGAAGGGATTGCCATGGAAACCTTGGTCCTGTCCATTATGGAAGTCGTTCAGGAACTGCTCCGCGACACACGCGGAGCGTTGATTGGATTGGCTGTGATTGTTGTCACCGTCCTGGGGGTGTTAACGGGGCGGCGTCTGGCGAGTGGCCTGTTCGACGTGGCGGCGCCCGAGGGAGAGCCCAGTCTGCCACCAGCCGACAGCAGCGGGGAGCAAGCAGTCACTCCTGGTCGAAGAGTTCGTATTGCCAAGACAGTGACAGGAAAAGTGGCGGCCATCCGCTGGCTGTTGCGCGCCACCGGGCTGGCTGGAATTGCCGCCGTGGGAGGGCTCATTGCACTGGAGAATTATGGCACCGAGCCCATTTTGCGGTGGTCGCTGGCGAAGCTCGAACCGAAATCCGGGATTCGGGTGACTTTCGGCAAGGCGACGGGGGGCCTGCTAAGCGGACAGTTTGTGCTGCATCAGGTGCGAGCTGTCCGCGAGCAACATCCTGAATCGAATTTCGACCTGTCCGCGTCGCAGGTGACCGCCCGCTGCTCGCTGTGGAAGATGATCGGTTCGAATCTGGCCATTGACGGACTCCGCATTGATCAGGTTTCCGGAACTTATCACCGCTCTGGCCCTGCGAAAGCCTCCGGGCCTCAGGAGGCCGTCGCCGAATTACAGCGGCGGGCACGGCAGTTGCGCATTGGCGAATTGCAGCTGTTGGAAGCCACCGTGACTTACACCGACAGCACGGTCGCCGGAGCCCCGGTTCAAATCGGGTTGGTGATCGATTCGCTGGAGTGTGCTCCGGTGCGCACCGCGCAGGCGCCGTTTGATCTGATCTTTCGCTCGAATGCCGCAGGCACTGTGGAGGGGCGTCCGTTCCTGATTCAAACGACACAGTCAGCCGGGGGCACCAGGACGGAATGGCAGGCCACTGGCTTGCCGATCGCACTGGTTCGCACCTACCTGGAGGGGCCGTTCCGCTGGCTGCAGAGTGGCGAATGTGACGTCAGTATCGTGCAACTGATGCCGCAGGACGGCAGGCTGCCGGTGATACTGGAAACGCATCTGATCCTGCGTGATATCCGACCCGGCGTTCCGGCCGATACAAAGCCCGGGGTCGCGATCGCGGCGCAGTTGTTGATCTCGCAGTTGAAGAATTTTCCGAAGGAAAAGGACATTGGCTTCACTTTGAAGCTGGATCCCAAAAAGTTCGATTTGACGAAGACTCAGGATCGTGAGCAACTGTGGAAACAGTTTAAGGCCGCGGCCGTGGCCGCGTTGTTGCAATCAACTCCGGTGCGTGCCGAAGGATTGTCTGATGAGGCGAATGAGAAGCTGGATCGCACTATCGACGATGTGACACTGAAGGCACTCAAGGCGATCGAAAATATCCGGATGCGGCGTGAAGCGCGGAAGGCAGCGAAGGCTGGGAAACCGGTACCTCCGGCCCCCGCGCCGCAGGAGTGACAGGCACCTGGCTCTCCCGAGTCGCGCGGGGCAATCGGCCTGGTCCGGCTGAGTCGGGCTACGAGGTTGCCGACGTCGTTTGTTCCAGCATCCGCAGTTCGCGCGGGATGGGGAACGAGACGTGTTCTTCGCGGATCACCGCCAGTTCGACGGTCGCACCATAATTCGCCACGAGATAGTCGAGGCATTCCTGTACCACGACTTCCGGAGCGCTGGCTCCGGCCGTGACCAGGACCGTCTGCGCCGCGTTAAACCATTCTGGTTTCAATTCATGAACGCCATCAATCAGATAAGCCGGTTTGTTCAAGGATGCGGCGATTTCCGCCAGGCGGCGACTGTTCGAACTATTCTGACTCCCCAGCACGATCACGACATCGGCCTGGGGGGCCAACGCGGAAACGGCTTCCTGCCGATTGGTGGTGGCGTAGCAGATGTCTTCCTTCGGCGGAGTCGCGATGTGGGGAAACCGTTCCCGCAATCGCTTGATGACTCGCCCCGCTTCTTCCACGCTGAGGGTCGTCTGTGTGAGGTACGCGATCTTGACCTCCGGGGCGATCTCGAGCTGATCGACGTCTTCCGGGGTTTCGACCAGGATGATGTTTTCAGGCGCTTCGCCCATCGTTCCCAGTACTTCGTCGTGCCCTTCGTGTCCGATCAGGACGATCTTGTAGCCTTCCTGGGCGAACTTGATCGCTTCGATATGGACCTTCGTGACCAGCGGGCATGTGGCATCGATGGTCTTCAGGCGGCGCTCGCGGGCGACTTCGCGGATCTGCGGGGCGACCCCGTGTGCGCTGTAGAGCAGAATGGACCCGGTGGGAACTTCCTGCAGCGAATTCACAAACTTGACCCCCTGCCGCGTGAACTGGTCCACCACGTATTTGTTGTGCACGATTTCGTGATAGACGTAGATCTGGGTTCCAAAGCGGCGGATGGTCTCATCCAGCGCCTCGATGGCCATATTCACACCCGCACAAAAGCCGCGGGGATTAGCGAGCAAAATTCGCATTGTAGTCTGCTACTAAGTACGAGGTTTTTTTAATGAGAACTCGATCAAATGAACCGTGTCTCAGGACAGATCTTAACGGCAAGCTGTCACGGCCGCAGCGGCAATCCGCCCGGGGCGAAGCTGCCGGCCTGGCTTCCGAGCGCCGCCGGGCTCGGAATTAGTCTGATAAACGTTAACACACACTCGGCGTCAGTTGGGCACCGAGTGAAATACCGCGGGGCTAAATTTCTCCAACCCGGTTTTGTCAGGGGGCTACGACGATTTGCTCTGCTTCAGCAGCTTGAGGAATTCACGCATGAAGGGGGTATTGTCGTGCCAGGTGCGCGCGGTGACCAGATTGCCATCCACAACGCACGGCTCATCGACGTAAATCCCCCCAAATGAGGTGATATCCAGGGCACATTTGGCAACTGTGGTAGCGCGTCGGCCGCGTACGCAGTCGGCGGCGGCGATGATTTCGATGCCATGGCAAACCGAGGCGACGGGCTTGCCGGTCTCGAAAAAATGCCGCGTGACGGCCAGCAAGTCCTGGTCGTAGCGCAGGTATTCCGGTGCCCTGCCTCCTGATACGAATAATCCGGCGTAATCTGCGGGGTGAATGTCACGA
This sequence comes from uncultured Planctomicrobium sp., assembly GCA_964596215.1. Classification (GTDB taxonomy): domain Bacteria; phylum Planctomycetota; class Planctomycetia; order Planctomycetales; family Planctomycetaceae; genus JAKFVC01. Next base: position 6,534 of record CAZQUW010000037.1, read on the forward strand.
AAGGCGATGTCCGACGCGAGATGGTACCCCGGCGTCTCCTGCGTGATATCCCATCCTGGCGGCTTTTCGTGCAGCACCATGTGGTACAGCCGCTTCTCGGGAGCGGCCACGACGACGTCAAATCCGTCTTCCGGCAGCCGGAAAAACGGGTACATCGTATCAATACATTCGGTGGCATCACCGATGACGATCAGGACCTTGGGCATGACTGGGGCTTCCTCGAAGTGACGACAAAAAACTGACCCGGCGTACCTGGCTCCGTACCACGGACATCTTACGTGATTGACATCCAGCGTCCCAGATACATCGCGGGCAATAACATGGCGATCACCCCGATGGCCAGTTCCGGGGAACCTGTGGCATGGAAGATGATGATGGCGTTCAACGACATCAGCGACATCAGCAGTGTTTTGACCGTGGCCTGCACGCGGGCTGGCGACGGTTGCAGCAGACTGCCCAGGATGCGGCCGTCGATCATCGAAATAATGGCAATAAAACCCACCACGGCCAGGTACTTGCTGCGCAGCGGGGTCGGGAAATTGAGCATGAAGCCCATCAGAATGGCCAGGCCCAGGTTAATGACCCCCATGCCGAAGGCCAGCATGACCCGCGAACTGTGGGCCGCTTCCTGACGTGAAAAGATCGTGACTCCCGTGATGTAGATCCCCATTCCGGCGGCGATTGCCAGCTGGGGAGCGGTAAATACGTCGGTCAGTCCACCGACGGCACTGGCCCCCAGGAGTATGTTAAAAAAACGGCAACTGCCCATGACCACGGGACCCAGCAGGGTATTCTTCAGGCCGCCATCGTAGGCCAGAATGGCGACCGTCAGGATTAATGCCAGGCAACCGCTGGTAAAACTGGCACAGACTGCCGCCAGGTTGCCGACGAGCAGCAGAATCACCGCCAGGCGTACGGCCGCCGTTAAAGAGACTCGTCCTGAGGGAATGGGGCGCCGCGGGCGTTCGAGTGCATCGATGTGACGATCGAATACATCATTGAGAATCATGCCGGCCAGGTAGAGTCCGCACGATGCCAGCACCAATAATCCAAAGACCGGATAAGGTTCCAGCGTCGGCGGCTGACGGTGCGTCAGCGCATAGCCGCAGCAGATATCGGCAATCGCCGAGAAGACCGCTGGCATGCGGCACAGTTGAAAGTAAGGAAGCAGGCGTCTCATAAGCGGTAAATTTCCATCCGGAAATCGTATTGATCTGATTCCATGCGCGTGACACGGGGGAGTCGGGTTATGGTGGGTTGAGCACGTCGTGTATCCAGGTGACCAGTTCGCGCTGAAAGTCTGCCAGACATTCGCGAATGGCGACTTTTCGTACGGGCAGTTCGGGGGCAGTGATGGCCGGCTGGCAGGCCGCGAAATAGAACTTCAACTTCGGTTCGGTGCCCGACGGACGAATCGTCACTGTGACGTCGAACCCCGCCGCTGTCCCGATCAGTCGCAGAATATTTCCCCGGGGTTGCGGCAACTCGGCCAGACGCTGATTGGCAGGCAACGACCGGAATTCGTGTGCCGCGTAATCGGCGACCTGGATCAGCGCGATCTCTCCCAGAGATGCGGGGGGCGACTCGCGCAGGCGACGCATGATGCTGGCGATCTGCTCTTGTCCGCGGGCGCCCTGGCACGTTTCAGTGTGCAGGGTTTCCCAATGCAGACCGTATTTCAATGCCAGCTGATCGAGTTGATCGCATAAGGTCAGCCCGCTGGTTTTCAATTCCGCAGCTAATTCGGCGATGTACAAGGCCGCGATCGCCGCGTCTTTATCCCGGGCATAGCCGCCCGCCAGGTAGCCCAGCGATTCCTCACATCCCAGCAGAAAGCGGTCCGCGCCGCGGTCTTCGATGACCTGGCCAATGTATTTAAAGCCGACTGGCAGATCATTGACGATCTGCACGCCGAACGCGGCCGCGATGCGGGCCAGGATCGGGGTCGTGACGAAAGTCTCCACGAGATAATGTTCGGGCGAGATCGAGTGATTCTCGGTGCGTTTCCGCAGGACATAGTCGGCCAGCAGGGCGGCGACTTGATTGCCATTCAGGCAGGTCCAGGTGCCGTCCGCACCACGGGCGACAACCCCCAGGCGGTCGGCATCGGGATCGCTGGCCAGGATCAGGTCAGTCTCCGCGGTCGCGGCTGCGATAACCGGTCCAAATACGGCGTGACGTTCTGGATTGGGGGCCTGATCCGGAACATTGGTGAATTCACCGTCGGCCTGCCGTTGCGGTCCAAAGATGTCCACACCGGAAAATCCAGCTCCCTGCAGCACGCGGAAGACATTCGTCTCGCCCACACCGTGCAGCGGGGTGAACAGCACCCGGATGCCGCGGGCTCGCGACAGTGACAACGTCACCACACTTTCCAGATAGGGCAGATCAACTTCTTCGCCGACGATCGACAGCCGCCCGGAATGAAACGCTTCTTCGATGGTGGTCGCGCGAATTTCTTTCACATTGAGAACAGCGGCTGTGATTCCCGTGTCGTGGGGCGGAAGTACCTGGCCACCATGGGACCAGTAAGCCTTGAAACCATTGTCGCTGGGGGGATTGTGTGAGGCGGAGATCATGACGCCGGCATCGCAGCCCAGGTGGCGGACCGCAAAGGACAACTCGGGAGTCGACCGCGGACCTTCGAACAGAAACACTTCAAACCCGTTGGCCACCAGCGTGGTCGCCGTCAACCGGGAGAATTCCGCCGACCGCAGGCGGGTATCGCAGGCGACCACGGCCCGGGGGTGTTCTTTACCGGTCGCCTGCCGCGTGTATGCGGCCAGCCCCTGGGCCGATTCGGCAATCGTTCGGCGGTTGATGGTTGCCGTTCCATACGCCCCCATGGCTCCTCGGCGGCCACCAGTGCCGAACGGAATGACTTCCCAGAAGGCGGCTTCCAGTTCGGTCCAGGCTGATCGCTCAATCGCCGTGGCGATTTCCGGGACGAATGCCGCATACTCGGGTGCAGTCAGCCAATGAGTGACCGAGGTGTATGTGGCCGGAGAAATTTTACCCTCGGACAGGGCTGGTGTCAGAGCGGCCAACAGGGAATCGACTGGCAGCGTGTGATTGGAATCCATCAGCGATAATTCAACGGCAAGCGGGTGGGAAACACGGATCAGCAAGATGACAAATGAACCTGAATAGACAGTAACAAGACGTCTGCATCAGTTCAGAACTGCTTGAAGTACCGCGATTCTGAACTTCCCACATCCGGTTTTGTCTGGGGTTCTGAACTTACTGTCGAACAGTTCTGCTCCTAACACGACAATTCGTCGCTGAGAGGTTACATTGTGATGATCTCCAGCAACAGTCTGGCTCACCCGGGCGGGGGCATCCCGGCCGTTGAATTGCCAGTTTTCCACCATTTGAGTTTGTCCGAGTTCAAGGATTGTACCGCGTGCCCGCTTCTGACATTTTTCCAAAGTGCGTGCTGTTTGAGGACAATCATTGCCTGGTTGTGAATAAACCTCCCCGCCTGCTGACGGTGCCGGATAAGACGGAACACGACAATTTGCTGGATCTGGCCAAGGAGTACCTGAAAGAAAAGTACAAGAAGCCGGGGGACGTCTTCCTGGGTGTCGTCCATCGACTGGATCGACCGGTGTCGGGGGTGGTCCTGTTCGCGCGCACGAGCAAAGCGGCATCACGGCTGGCGGATCAATTTCGCACCCGATCGACTCAAAAAATCTACTGGGCCATCGTCAGCGGGCAAGTCTCACCTGCCAAAGGCAAGCTGGAAGACTGGATTCTGAAGGACGAAGACGAAAACCTGTCGACCATTACCACGCCGCACGCACCTGGAGCAAAAATGTGCCTGCTGCGCTACGAGGAAATTCCGCTGGCCGGCGGGCCGACGCTGCTGGAAGTCCAGCTCGATACGGGACGCAGCCATCAGATTCGGGTCCAGTTGTCGGCGCGAAAATGGCCCATCGCAGGGGACCGCAAGTATGGCTCACCGTTGGCAGGTGGTGGTACGATTGGGTTACATGCCGTCGAATTGACTTTTATGCATCCCATCCGCAATGAACCGATTACAGTGGCAGCCCCGCCCCCTGAAAGCTGGAGTCGGTGGAATCCGCGCGTCGCTGCCTGGTTTGAACAATGTCATCGGAAATAAACATCAAGACGGTCGTGCTGAATTGGCGGTCTCGAGTCCGAACTCGACTGTTTCCAGCAGACAAGGGTGATTGATTGCCGACATCTTCTTCCCAAGACTTGCAGGTCGTCTTTCCTGACAGCCATCTTGCCGCACCGCTGGTAATCTGGGCCATCGATTGCGACGGCACGTTCATTTTGTCCGAGGGCCCCGGTTTGCAGGCCCTGGGCCTGAAACCCGGTGAAGCGGTCGGAAAGTCAGTCTGGGACATGTATCGCGATTTTCCAGAGGCGCTCGCTCTGGTTCGGGCGGCGTTAAGTGGTATGCCGTTCAGCGGTCGCAGTGTCGTCTGTGAATCTCAGTTTGAAACTCGTTGTGCGCCGTTGCGCGATGCCTCGGGTACGCTGTTTGGCGTTGTCGGTGTCTCGCAGGATATTTCTCCGGCGCCGGAGTCGCCCCAGCGGGTTCCCCGGCCGAGCGACCTTTATCGGCAGCTTGCATACCATCTGCCGGTCATGACTTACATTGTGGAGGCGGTGCCCCCGTTTCGCCTGCTGTATCGCAGTTCGCAAATCGAAGCGGCCATCGGTTTGCCCCCGGGGTCATCACTGGACATTGGCGGCGAATGGCTGGACTGGGTCCATCAGGAAGATCGATCCAAAGTGCTGCGGAATGTGCAGCAGGCGATCTCCCAAGTCAGGATTGTCAAAAGCGAATATCGCCTGACCGCGACGACCCGCCGCGAAGTCTATGTCGAAGAGCACTTGCTGGCGGTGCGTGACGGCTCCGAGCGAACGATCTGTCTGCAAGGCATTCTGATCGACATCACCGCCCGGAAGCTCGCAGAGACGCAATCAGCCGCCTCGGGGGCCTATTTGCGGCTGCTGGTCGAATCGGCCAGCGACGGGATCTTTACCGTGCTGCGGGATGGCTGTTTTGACTACGCCAATCCGCGTATTGCACAACTGCTGGAAACCGAAGTCGAAGTGCTGCTGAAGCGACATTTTTCGGATTTTCTGCGGCCTGAACAACGGGCGGCGATCATCGAGCGTTTTGAACGCCGCATGACGGGCCATGACGAACCGCGGCAGTACGAAATGCAGATTCAAACGGCCAAGGGAAATATCTTCTGGTCCGAGCTGAATATCACGCCGTTGAAGGTTGCGGATCGGTTTATCGGCAGCCTGGTGTTTTTACGAGATATTTCGCAGCGCAAAGCGACCGAATGTGAGCTGGAAGAGATTCGGAACAAGCTGGAAGTGCGCGTCTTCGAGCGGACTCGTGACGTCCTGCTGGCCAACCAGGTGCTGGAAGAGCAAATTCAGCGGGCTCGGCAGGTGACCGACAAACTGCAGGCCTCCGAAGCGAAATGGCGTTCGCTGGTCGAACATGCGCCGCAGTTCGTATTACTGCTGGACCGTGACGGACGGATTCAATTTATTAACCGGTGTGCCCCCGGGTACACCATGGAAGCTGTCATCGGCACCCACTTCCGGGAGTTCATGCTGCCACATAACTGGGCATTCATGGACCGCATCTTTGAACGAGTCTTTGATCACGGTGAGCGACAAAGTTACGAGATCGATGGCTATGGCCCGCATGGGCAATTGAATTGGTATTCGGTCTGCATCGGTCCCATTTTCTCGAAGACTGAAACACGTGTTTCGACGGCCGTCATGATTGCCATCGACATCACCGAGCGGAAAGCGACGGAAGAGGCGCTGCAGAAGCGACAGCTGGAATTGGCCCATATTTCGCGTCTGAACATGATGGGGGCGTTGAGTGCCGAACTGGCCCACGAACTGAACCAGCCGCTGGAAGCGATCTCGGCCTATGCCGATGCCTGCCTGCGTTCGATGGGGATTGAACAGATTCACTCCGCACGTGTGGAGACCGCGTTACAGAATATCTGCCTGCAGTCGTCGCGTGCCGGTCAGATCATTCGCAAGATTCTCGATTTCCTTCGCAAACGCGACAATCCGCGGCAGATGACAGAGATCAATCGCCTGATTCGTGAAGCGGTTTCGTTTGCGAAACTGGAGGCCGAGCAGCATGAGATTGCGATTGAATTTGATCTCAGCCCGGATCTGCCTGAAATCCCTGTGAAGCGTGTCCAGGTAGAACAGGTCCTCCTGAACCTGATGTTGAACGCTGTCGATGCCGTGCAGCTGGCCCGGCCGGAATCGCCGCGCATTCTGGTCAGTTCACGTCCTGCGGGCGAGGACATTGAAATCAGCGTGCAGGACAATGGGTGCGGTTTCCCGCAGTCCGTTGCGGATGAAATGTTTCAGCCCTTTTACAGCACCAAAGGCCAGCAGGGTTTGGGGATGGGCCTGTCCATCAGCCGTACGATCGTGGATGAACACGGGGGCCGCATCTGGGCGACTTCCGAGCCGGGCCGGGGGGCCACATTTACGTTTGTCTTGCCGGGCGGATCGCACAAACCCGGTGGAGATAGTGAATAGCGCACACCACGAGGCATCAGTCTCAACTGACGAGCAGAATCAGTCAGACCGCAGCCATCCCGTCGCAATGCCAGAATTGTGACGCAGCTGACCCGGAAATCGGTTTGTCGTTCACTCAAGTGTGTCGTGTCCCCTGTTCGGAGTTCGACCCGTTCGAGCCCCGTCTCGCTCTTTACTTTGCGCGGTCCGCGTGCCTATTCTATATCAATGGAATTCGATGGATCCGACCCGCTAGCTCTCCCACCTGTGTTTGACTCCTCGATTCTGTCTGTCCGTCCAATTGACTCGCCCTGATATTCCTGGTCTGCGGCCAGGACTGCGGGTGCATAATGAGGTGTTTAATGTTCGACGTCGTAGTTGCTCGCTCGACACGTCGGCTGGCGACGCTGGTATTGACAACGGCCGTTGCGCTGTCGTGGGCTGGTTCGATCGTGGCTCAGGATGCCAAGCCGGCAGAGGTTGCTCCTGTGAGCTATTACCGGCAGGTGCGGCCCGTCCTGCAGCGGCATTGCTCGGGGTGTCACCAGCCAGCCAAAGCGGGTGGTAAACTGGTGCTGACTTCATTCGAAGCGCTGCTGAAGGGTGGAGAGAACGGCCCGGGAATCGTGGCCGGCAAACCGGACGAAAGCACGCTCGTCGAATTCATCATCGGCGAGAAACCCCAAATGCCGCTGAAGGCCGAGCCCCTGAAGAAGGTGCAGGTCGAGCTGATTACACGCTGGGTCGCGGAAGGGGCGAAGGATGATACCCCGGCCGCGCTGCAGGACAACATTACTGCCGAACACCCCCCGGTCTATACCAATCCGCCAGTGATCACCGCTCTGGCCTACTCACCGGACAGCAAGCTGCTGGCCGTGTCCGGGTTCCGTGAGATCCTGGTGCATCAGGCGGATGGCAGCGGGCTGGTGAAGCGCCTCGTCGGACGCTCGCAGCGGATTGAGTCGCTGGAGTTTTCGCCCGACGGAAAAATCCTGGCAGCAGTCGGGGGAACTCCCAGCTTGTTTGGTGAAGTTCAGTTCTGGAACACTGCCGACTGGACCGAACGGAGCGCCAACTTCGCGTCCGATGTGTTGTTCGGGGGCTGGTTCTCGGATGACAGCAAGTTATTCGCCTGCGGTGCCGCAGATAACGGAATCCGCCTGATCAAAGTCGAAGACCTCACTTTACTGCGAAAGATGGACCCCCATTCCGATTGGGTGCTGGGAACGGGTTTCTCGGTGGATGGCAAGCACATTGTCACCGTCGGCCGCGACATGGCGATGAAATTGTCGATCGTGGAGAACGGACAATTCGTCGACAACATCACCAGCATCACACCGGGGGCCCTCAAAGGGGGCCTGATGGCGATTCGTCGTCATCCGTTGAGGGATGAGTTCCTGACGGGCGGCTCCGATGGCGAACCCAAGCTTTACAAGATGATTCGTACGCAGGCCCGGCAGATAGGCGATGACTTCAATCGGATCCGCGGCTATGCACCGCTGCCCGGGCGGATTTTTGCCCTGGATTTCAATGCTGATGGCTCGAAGTTCGTGGTGGGAGCCAGTGCTGCCATGAGCGGTTCGGTGCGGATCTACAGTACGGAAGATGCGAAATTGCTGTTTGAGTTGCCCGGACACAGCCGGGCGATATTTGCAGTGGATTTCCGACCCGACGGAGCTCAGGTCGCAACCGGCGGATTTGACGGCAATCTTCGATTGTTCGATGCAAACACCGGGGCCCTGGTAAAGCAGTTTATTCCCGTGCAGATCACACCAGCCGTCGCAGGGCAGAAATAGGCAGTTATCCCGATTTAGCAAACGGGACTCGAACGCTCCACGAATACTTTCCGACTCAACGAGTTGGACGACGAATATCGCGCTCTCGATTCGATTGAGGACTATGAGGTCTCTAATGCAATACAGCAAGCTGATGACATGCCTGTTGGCCGGTGCGATGTGCGCCTGGCCCGCGGCCTCGCAATCCGCCGAGCCGGCCAAAATCGCCATTGTGGAACTGCAAGCCCAGCCGCCGCGCCTGGATCTCAAGGGAGCCGGTGATTCTCGTCGTATCCTGATTACCGGCAAGACCGCAGACGGTCGGTATCTCGATCTGACAGCCGAGGCCCAATTGGCAGTAGCCAGCCCCGTGGCCACTCTGGATGGCGATCGGTTTGTGACTCCCCAGGCGATCGGTGAAACCGTTTTGAATGTCAGCTACGGCGGGCAGAATCTGGCAGTTCCGGTGAAGGTCAGCGATGTCACCAGCACTCCGGTCAGCTTCGTACGCGATGTTCTACCGGTGCTGACCAAAACCGGTTGTAATCAGGGGGCCTGCCATGGGGGACAACAGGGCAAGGCCGGCTTCAAGCTGTCTTTGCGTGGCTACGATCCGCAGTACGACTATGCGGCGTTGACCGATGATCTGGCCGGCCGTCGCTTCAATCGGGCGCAACCCGAACAGAGCCTGATGCTGCTGAAGCCGACGCAGGGCGTACCCCACGAAGGGGGATTCCTGTTTGATGAAGAATCACGCTACTACCAACTGGTCAAACGCTGGATTGCGGAAGGTTGTCAGTTTGACAGCATGGACCGCGTGCAGAGCCTGGAAGTCTTTCCGAAATCGATTCTCCTCGACGCCGTCGGTCAAACGCAGGCGCAGATCGTGATCGCGAAGTACGCCGATGGCAGCACGCGCGATGTCAGCCGGGATGTCGTGTATGAGACCAGTGACTTCGAGAAGGCCGTTGTCGATAAAGCGGGCACGGTCACCGCAGTGCGCCGCGGCGAGGCCAGCATTCTGATTCGCTACGAAGGTGCATTTATCACCAACGTGTGCTCGGTCCTGGGAAATCGTGAAGGCTTTGCCTGGAAAGAGAGCCCCGAATTCAATTTTGTCGACACAGCGGTCAACAATAAGTTGAAACGCCTGAAAGTCCTGCCCTCGGAGCTCTGCACCGACGCTGAGTTTCTGCGGCGGATCAAGATTGATCTGACCGGAGTCCCGCCGACTTCGGGGGAAACGCGTGCTTTCCTGACTGATTCACGCGATTCTAAAACGAAGCGCGACGCCAAGATCGACGAGCTGCTCAGCAGCCCCGATTTCATCGACTTCTGGACGATGAAATGGAGCGATCTGTTGATGAGCAATCGCAAGTTCATTACGGAGAAAGGTGTCTGGAGCTTCCGCAACTGGATCCGCAATGCGATCGCAACCAACCTGCCGTACGACCAGTTTGTGTCGGACCTGATGACGGCCAACGGCAATACCTTCGAAAACCCGGCGGCCAACTATTACCGCATTTCCCGCGAGCCACGCCTGGTGATGGAAAACATGACCCAGGTGTTTATCGGGACCCGGTTCATGTGCAATCAATGCCATGACCATCCCTTCGAGAAATGGACTCAGATCCAGTATTACGAGCTGTCCGCATTTTTCTCGGGAGTCGGACGCAAGCCGGGATCGACGGCGGAAGAGGAAGTCATCTTCAGCCAGCCCGGGGCCCAGGTCGTCATGCATCCCAAATCGGGGCAGCCGATCGCCGCCGCCTTCCCCTACAAGCACGCCGGGATTGATCCGAAGTTGACCGATCCGCGTGAGCAACTGGCGAACTGGCTGGTTTCTAAGGAGAACCCCTACTTTGGCAAGAGCCTTGCCAACCGCTACTGGAGCTATTTCCTGGGACGTGGCATCATCGATCCTGTCGACGATATCCGTCAGAGTAATCCGCCCTCGAACGGCGAATTGCTGGATGCCCTGACCGCCGATTTCATTGCCCATGACTTTGACCTGAAGCACCTGATCAAGACCATTGTCAGCTCGCACACGTATCAGCGCAGCATCCAGACTAATCAGTTCAATCAGGACGACAACACGAACTATTCGCACGCGTCACCACGCCGCCTGGGGGCCGAGCAGTTGTACGATGCAATTATGGAAGCAACGGGCAGCCCGGGGACGATCCCTGGTGTTCCGGCGGGCTTCCGGGCGACCCAGCTGCCCGACGGAAAAGTGGACCTCAGCTTCCTGGATATGTTTGGCCGCCCGCCGCGCGAATCGCCGTGTGAATGCGAACGCACCAGCGAAGTCAGCCTGTCACAGACCTTGAATCTCATCAACGGTCCCACGATCGGTGACGCGATCGCCCATCCGCAGGCGTTGATTGGCCGGCTGGTCGCCGAGAAGGCGGACAGCAAGCGACTGATCGAGGAAGTTTATCTCTCGGTGGTCTGCCGCTTCCCGACCCCTGAAGAAACGAAGCAGGGCGAAGAGTTCCTCGCCCAGATCCCCAACCCGGCGGAAGGGGCCCAGGACTTGATGTGGGCGTTGATCAACAGTCCGGCGTTCCTGTTCAATCGATAGTGAGGTCTTGCGGCGGAATCTCGTCGAGGTTCCGCCTGACCATGCGGGGACTGCCGCAGAGTTTTGTGGCGAATCCGCGGCAGGGATTCCGGAGCATGATTGATTGGTCACACGGCGTCGCCCTGGCGCGGATGGAGCCACTGTGATGCAACGTCCGGCTTGCAGGGGCCTATTAAGTCCGGCCGTGACTCACGGCTCAATTGGAGCTGTGCTGACAGCCTCAACAAAACAAAACCGCGGCCAGGAACTGAGAACAGTCCTGGCCGCGGTTTTTGCATGCTGGCGATCAATTCAGGGCTGAGGGGCCCGCGTCCGCGTCGACTAGGTACGGCTGACCTTCACAAACTTGGAGACGGCCGTGCTAATCCCCCCCTGCCCGTCATTCAGCTGGAAGCTGATGGTGCGTTGCTTGAGCGAAGGGATGGTACCGGAAGTCTGGAACGTGATACTGCGAGTCAGGGCTCTCACCGCCGCCGCATTGGCATTCGAATTGAAGGTAATGACCAGAGGCGTCAGATTGGTACCACCCGAGATCGTCCCAATCGCAATCCCGCCGTAAAGCACTGTCGTATTTCCCGAGATTGCGATCTGACCGATGTTCGAACCCAGGTTGCGAACCCTTAGAATGTCAAACGGATTGGCATTCGAGGTGATTCTCACTGTTAACGAGCCACCGTTGAAGTTCGACGAGTCCGAGTCGGTAATCGTTGCGGACGGCTCAATCACCACCGGTGTCTTACCCAGATGGTAGACCGGAATGGTCTTCGTAATTCCACCAATCACCGGTGCCTTGTTCTTCTTGACGACATTGACCAGCCGGGTATAGACCAGGCTGGTGCCGCCATCTCCGTCCGAAACCTGGAACTGTATCGAGCGGGTGCCCAACCGCGCGGACGTGGAAGTGGTGCGGAACGTGATGTTTCGCAGCAACGCTTGTACGGCAGCGGGGGTGGCAGCGGCGGTAAAGGTGATGGTGCGGGTGGTTGTTCCACCAGACAACGTGCCGATCGTCGTCCCCTGGTACTTGATCGTCGAGCCGGAGAAACCGATCTGGCCGGCCTTGCTCCCCTGATTTCTGATCTCAATCCGGTCCGTGCTCGTGGAAGCGTTCGTCACGATCTTGATCGTCAGGACGCCACCCGCGAAATTGGCCGAATCGTTGTCGGTGAGAGTCAACGTGGAGTCAATTACGGTCGCCGAAGTGCCCGGTGGCACACTTAGTGAACCCGGAGTCGTCGTGGCGATGACAGGTGCCACATTCGTCGCCGGCAACACATTGACCTGACGTGTGGCAGGTTGTCCCGGACCGCTGCCGTTGTTCAATGTGACGCTGAGTGTGCGGGGCAGCAGTGAGGTACTCCGCGTGCGGAACGTAATGTCTCGCAGCAGATAGCGCACGGCCTCCAGCGTAGAGTTACTGTTGAAGGTGATCACCAGCGGTGACACACCACTCCCCCCTGAGAAGGTGCCAATCTGCAGTCCGCCGTACAGGATTCGATTGCCGTTCAGCGTGATGTCATTGGGGGTCGGAACACGATTCGGGATCAATGCCTGGTTCTGGATTTCGATCAGGTCGGTAGACTGGCCGTTCTGTGTGACGGCAACGGTCAACGTTCCACCTTCGTAGGCGGTTGTCTGCAAATCAACGATCGTTGCATTCGCATCGATATTGACCGCCGGTGATCCCAGTGCATAGCTCAGCGGCGAACCATTCAAGGTGACCGTCGGGGGCTGGGTCGTGTATACCTGAACGTTATCGATCGTGATCGGATTGGAGTCAAAGAACTGGTCGTACTGCTGGAACCGGATCAGGACGTTGTTGCCCAGCGAGAAACCGCCATTGTTGGCGAGTTCGGTCAAATTGAACTGGTAGTCGCGGAATGAGGTTCCGACCTGCGAGCCGGTCAGGGAGACCAGTTTGCGCCAGATGAATCCACCGTCCACGCTGATGGCCACGCCATCGGATTGCTCGCTGGTCGCGAAGAAGTCCGACATCGGATCATCGCCACTCGATGAAGACGACAATTTCTTGGCGGCGAAAGACAGATAAACGTCTTCGGAAGTCCCCGACAGGTTGAGATCCAGGGTCGCTTCGGTGGACCCATCGAATACGATGAATCCGTCGAAGTCACGGATAATGTTGTTGGTACCTGTAAACCGCGATCCCAGGGTCATGCTGCCTGTACCATCGCTGGCACCGTGTGCCGTGTCGACGTAGATGACACCATTGCCGCTGAGCGAAGCTGTCCAGTTGCCTGAGAGAGCCCCGGTCTCGAAACTGTCGGCGAATCCCACCCCCCCCTGATAGGGGCTGCCAAATACTGCGGCATAGGCGTTGATCAGCCCCGCCCCGCTGAAATTATCAACGCCGGTGGGGCCAATGTCGGTGGCGGTGCTCGTGATGCGGTCGTAGATCTGCTGCGGAGACAGTCCCGGATTCGCCTGCTTGATCAAGGCAGCGACGGCGGCAGCATGGGGGGCCGCAGCCGAGGTTCCGAAGAAGTTCGGCAGGCCGTCGGATTCATTGTCGTTGCCAAACGCGAACAGGAAGTCTCCGGTAAAGAAGCTGGTGTTCGTCCCATCAATCGCGGTGATGCTGGGATGCTGCCGCACATCGGGTGTCCCCAGGCGAGCACCGGTCGGCGTGAACAAGATTGTCGATCCACCCTGGGACGAGAAACTCTCGACATTCTGGGGATCAAAGTAGGGAGCGGCCGCGACAGACATGGCCTCGGCTGCGGCCGCATGACCGTACACCGTCGCGCTCTGCGTGTCATACTGGAAGGTGTCAGAATGCTGTCCAAAGTCCACCCACTTGATGCGGCCGGGGGCTGTCGTCGCCACCGGCGATTCGAGCCGGACGATGACATCGTAGATTCCGAAGCCCGACGATTGGGAGATGGAAACGAATTCAGATGGTGTTTGCGTCGCAATGTTATTGCTGGTCGACGACGCGACAATCTGCCCGGTAGACGAATCAACGATGAAAATATCAATGTCGGTATCGACACCACGAGTGGTGTAGTACGGATCGTCCCACTGCAGTTCCAGTCTCAGCGATTCGCCGGCACTCAGGAAGATCTGATTGCGAGTGTCGACGCCGGCGGACGGGTTGAAGTCGAGGTACTGGCCGGCACCAAAGGTCGCATCCGTCGCGAATGTCGGACTCGCATTCTCATACGAGTTACTGGCATCATTTCCGGCTGCAGAGAAGTAGGAAACCCCATTGAATCGGACGACATCATTGACCGCCTGGGCAATCACGCCATCCTGGAACATGGGCTCATCGAAGTAGATCAGGTCGTCCACAATGATGTCCGCGTTGCCGATTGCAGGATTCGCGAGATCACGAATCTGCTGGGCAAATGACGCCTGACCATAGGAACCAGACGCAAACGAGATCGCTGCGCCCGGGGCCACGTCATGCACCAGCTCGGCCATGGCGCGACCTTCATCGGTGCTATACGCAGGACCTTCCAGCAGGACCTGGACCGAACTCGGCAGATCACCATTCTGGTAAGCCGGCAGATTGGTTGGCCCGCCCGCGTTGAAGCTATCGCTGATCACGCCGATTCGCACGCCGGTGCCATCGTAGCCCGGGAGCGTTGCCAGGGTCCGATCCACGCCCATCGCCGGCAACGACTGATTTTCAGTCGGCCCGGCCCGGGTGATCGCAGCGTACAGCGGCACCACGCCCATCAAGCCGCTTCCCGCCAGGCTGCCCAGCTGGCTCAGCTGGGACTGCGGGATGAATCCTTCGATGAAATTCAAATCAGGGCGTGAACCGGTGGTGACAAAACCCAGCGCGGACAATTGCGACTGCAGCGCACTCACATTGGCGGAGGTGATCCGGACCCCGACGCGGCCCTGCTGATCCCGGGCGACAAAGTCGGCGGTCGTGTCGGTCGCCACCGTCGAACCACTGCCCGAACCACTTCCCGGGGTGGGAGTAATCGTCGTCGGAGTGGAGTTCGTACTCCCGGCGATCTGGAGCAGGACCGGAGAAATATTGTCATACGGTGACGGAGCCGGAACGTTGTACGAGTTCACGGCCGACAGCAGTTGCCGTTCTTCCAGGCTTTCGACCTGCACGACAAACGTCTGCGTATGTTGGCGTTCTACACGACGCTGCGACGAATGTGGAACCACATGACAGAAGCGTTTCAACGCTTGAGGGAGCCAATCAATCAACACGGAAACACTCCTTGTGGAAGATCCAGGTTCGAATGCAGTTTTACCACCAGCAGTCACACCACCGGCCCCGTGCTCCGTTCGATACCGCCACCGGCGATCGAATGGGTTCACGGCTTCAGGCCCGCGACTGCTCAGGAAAGACTGTGTTCACTCCCGAGATATGCACCGATCCTCTCGGCACCACCCACCCATATGGACCAGCTGACCATCAGCAGATCACTGCCAGTTGCAGGACCCAATGATGTCACCAATGGCCCACACCGGGGGCTGCCTATTCCCATCGGAAGAATCGTTTTGATCCGTTCAGCGATTCACCGACTGTGGTGACTCGGAATAAACGGAGACATGGTGGAATCACTAAAAACCGTTACAAGCAGACTGACTGTCATAACCCCTACCGTAGGCGCGGTCCGAATACTTTGACAGGATTCCGGAACCGACCGGAGGCGAATTCCAGCCAGCAAAATTCTCTCAATTGACCGACGACTGTTCTCTGGATGAGATCAGACGTTATTTTCGGGAAAGAGTTCCGTCAGAGGGCGATTTCAGGTCAAGATCCTAACGATTTTATGCCGGAACCGGGACGATCCCAGAGCATCAGTTTGCCATCTATGCCAGATGGCAGAGCCATTGAATGTGGGCTTTGCGGGGCGAGTCCCAAGTGCAGTCTGATGATCTCATCAGCCATCGCTGTTAATCAGAAACGACGCCGTTTCGGCAAAAAAAGCCTGGAGTGCCGCGACGATTTCCGGCGGAAATCCCACCGTGTCCAGTGACGCCGTCATCAACTGGTACCAGCGGTCACGGGCAGCACGATTGATGACGAAGGGGGCGTGGCGGATTCGTAACCGGGGGTGGCCGCGGTCCGCAATGTATCGATCAGGACCACCCAGGCGGTAAATCAAGAACTCCCGCAAACGCCGTTCAGCCCCTTCCAGATCGGCGGGTGGATACATGGGTCCGAGGATTTCATCCTGCGGGACCTGGTTGTAAAATCCACGCACCAAACGTGTTATGCCGTCTTCGCCAATGACATCGAAAATAGTTTGCGGGGACGATGCGGTCACGTTCGGCTACCGAATTGCACTTGGAAACGGGTTAATTTCAGACAGCAGCGGGCTACGGAACGTCCGTTTGCGGCGCGGCCCCTTCATCCATCGATGCCACGGCCGTGGCGATATCGGGGACATTAGCGACCGGTTCCAGAGGGGGCAAGACCCAGATCTCGCCATACGGCTCCGGTTGCTCGGCCCGCAGGTGGTAATGTCGCAGTAACTCCAGGATTGCCAAGAAGATACCGACAACTTTGCTTTTCGAATAGGCCCCCTCGAACAGGCTGCTGAAGGCCACTTTGCCCTGCTCCATGACCAGGGCATAAATCCGTTGTACGTACGTCGAAATCGGGGTGTCGTCGTAAATGATCGCCGTCTGATTCGTCGCCGGGCTCCGCCGCAGGATGCGCGACAGGGCACTCACCAGGTCCCACAGTTCGACTTCCTTGATCCGATCTTCGGAGGGATCTCCCCCTTCGACCGGGCGTTCGTCCGACAGGCGCGGATAGTGTTCCTGCCATTCGGCGGCCTGCTCTTCCAGCAAACGCGACGCGTCCTTGTACTTCTTGTATTCGATCAACTGGCGTACCAGGTCGCTACGCGGATCGTCATCCCCGTCACGGGCCTCAGGCTCATCCTCTTCGGGCCGTGGCAGCACCATCCGGCTCTTGATCTCCACCAGCGTACTTGCCATGACCACGAAGTCGCCGATCATGTCGAAATCCAACACCTCAATCACCTCCAGCAGTTCGCTGAACTGCCGGGTAATCTTGGCAATGGGTAAGTCCAGAATGTCCAACTCGTGCCGCTTGACCAGATACAGCATCAGGTCCAGCGGTCCAGAAAAGACGTCGAGTTGAACGCGGTAATCCATAGGGAATGGCGAGCTTGAGAAAAATGGGATGGTTGAAATCTGCCGACTTTACGGCTTCTCCTGATTATATCGACTGGCCGCGGTATCCGAATCTACCATGTTCTCCATGGTCGGCGATCTGGTGCGATTCCCTCTGGCCGGAATTTTTTTCTAGCGTTTGGGCTGAATGACTGACCGGATCGTGGTCGTGACTGGAATTCGCTGCTGCTGCAGGGTTTTTTCCAGAATCTTCGCTGCCGCCGGAGCGGCAACCGTGCCACCGAAGCCGTCTCCGCCGCGGGTAGGCTGGTCCACGGTCACCAGGACGAGGGCCTGGGGATGGTCTGCTGGCCCGCCGCAGATGAACGAGCTGATATTGAGACTCTTCGAATACAGGCCCGTCTGAGGGTCCTGCTTCTGGGCGGTCCCCGTTTTTCCGAACATTTCGTACGCCTTGCCCTGGGCTTTGCGTCCCGTCCCCCGTTTGATGACCTCCGTCAGGACACTTTGAGTCAGCCATTCGGCAATCTCCGCCTGGACGACTTCCGACACAATGATCGGACTCGGCCGCGACTGGTCCTCACCCAGGCGCAGCACCAGATGCGGCGAAATCAGCCGGCCGCGATTGGCCAGGGCGCTGTACGCAGAGATGATTTGCAACGGAGTGGCAGAAATTTCCTGTCCCATGGGGACGGAGCCCGTCGAATAGCTGGTCCATTCCTTGAGCGGCCGGACCAGCCCTGATTCTTCGGACGGCAGTTCGATACCCGTTTTACGGCCGAAG
Organism: uncultured Planctomicrobium sp.; assembly: GCA_964596215.1. Lineage (GTDB taxonomy): Bacteria > Planctomycetota > Planctomycetia > Planctomycetales > Planctomycetaceae > JAKFVC01. Next base: position 24,322 of record CAZQUW010000037.1, read on the forward strand.
CCAAAACTCATGGCGGCCGCATAGAGTCCCTGGTTGGTCAACCGCTCACCGATCTTGGCCATGCCGATGTTGCTCGACTTCACCAGGATGTCTGTCACACTGAGGTCACCATAGGGATGATGATCGTGCAGAATCCGGCGGCCCATCTGATAGGCCCCCTGTTCGCAGTTGAAGACGTCGTCATGCCGCAGGACTTTCTTCTGCAACGCCCACGCCACGATGCACGGCTTGAAGGTGGATCCGGGTTCGTAGATGTCGGTAATGACACGATTTTTCCAGGCTTCCGGAGCAGCCGCTTCGGCGGCATTCGGATCGAACGTCGGCCGCGACGCCATCGCCAGGACCTGGCCGGTTTCCGCCGCCAGCACCACCGCGCAACAGGCCTGGGGCCGGAACTGCTCGACCACTTCGTCCAGGGCCCGCTCGGTAAACAACTGGATCACGGCGTCCAGCGTGAGCGTCACCGGCTGACCGGGTTGCGGGGCCTCTTCGGCGGCAGGCTGCACATCGATGATGCGGCCCTGGGCGTCGCGAATCAATTCCCGCCAGCCCTTGCGCCCGGCCAGTGTCGCATTTAATGATTGTTCGACGCCCCCGCGCCCCTGGCCGTCGATATCTCGCAGGCCAATTACCTGGGCGGCCAGCGCCCCTTGCGGGTAGCGGCGCAGGTATTCGTCACGAAATCCATAGATCTGGGCGGGCAGCTCGAGTTCCTTGACCCGCTCGACTTCCTGGGCTGACAGCCGGCGTTTCACCCACAAAAAGTGTTTCGTTTGATTCAGCCCGATACGCTCGAACAACTGGTCCGGGTTCAGTTCGAGTGCTTTCGCCAGCCTGGTGGCGATTTCCCACGGGTTCTTGATTTGCCGGGGGATCAGGAACAGGCTGCGCGAGTTGATGCTGGTGGCCAGCAAACGTCCGTGGCGATCGAAAATGTCGCCGGGGCGGGCGATCACATCCTCGCGCACCAGGCTTTGCCGGGTGACCTTGGCGGCGAATTGCGTGTGTTTGAATCCCTGCAACTGGATCAGTCGCCCGGAAATCGCCAACCCCAGCAATGCGAAGATGCCAATCAGCAAGCGATGACGCCAGGCAGCCGGGGTGGGATATGTGGGCTGTGACGACATGGCGAATGGGGGCTGAAATTCCAGTGGGTGAGCTACGGGTATGGGCTGCGTCCTCCTTTGCTCATCGACCAATCGTGTCGTCCGATCCATAACCGGTCCACCTGTAGCGGTTCCCCGAGATCACACTCACAAAACACTGTCCGATTCCGGCCCTCGCCAGAACTTCAGCAGAATCAGCCGAAAGTTCCTGTTTTTGTAAAAAATTCTCTTGTGACGTTTTTCGCGATCCGGTACTAATTCGCTTCCTCAATCCGCCCAGCCAACCTGCCGGCCAGCGGGATCCCACACAGCTTCTGGAAGCTCGTGCGAGGATCTCCACCCATCTCGGCAGCGGCCCGCGCCTGTTCAGGCAACTGATTTCGAAAGGACCCTCCCCATGTCTCGCCTCGCCTTCCTCTCCATCACCGTCGGTCTGTTGTCCCTCGTTTCCGGCTGCTGCTCACCGTGTGGTGGTTGCGGTGCCCGGCCCATGGCCTCCTACAACTACAGCCCGGCCTATCCGACTGCCTATGCGCCCCAGTATTCCACCGCGTATGCCGTACCCTCGGCAGGTTGCAGTAGTTGTGCCGCAGGTGTCGCTCCGTTCTAATCGAAGTCTCATGGGGCCCAAGCATCTCTGGCGATCGGACCCCTCTGTAATGGGCGTCACGCTGGTTCTGCCTGTGTCTCGCCATGGCTCGACTTGATTGCACGTGATTGAAGTCATTGAAGTGGACCGTCCCCACTGGCCAGGCCCGTCAGACCTGCTGGCCACCATGCACATTGCCGTGGTATCGCATCGAGTACCTCCATCGCCGGGCTGCGACTGGATATTCAGACTGCCGCGTCTGCAGGTTGGTTTAAAGTGGCCTGGATCCGTCCCAACAACTGATGAAGTTCCCGCAGACTCAGTTCCACCTGGTCGCCGGCTTCGGCTTTCGCCATCCGTTCCAGGTTCGACGAGGGCGCGGTGAGCTGATGAAAACCGACCGTCCCGCCGCTCCCTTTCAGCCAATGGGCAAACTGGGCCAGCGCGTGCCAGTCCTTGTGCCGGGCGAATTCGTGTGCTTCGCACAGCCGGTGCTCCATGCGCACCGCAAACTCTTCAATGATGCTGCGAAATTCCTGATCGTCCAGCGGCAGATCGCAATGCAGCGCTTCGACCTCGGATACGTTCGGAACCGCCGTCGCAGGCGTGGGTTCCACGGCCACGGGCTCGGTGAGTGTGGAACAGGTGACTTCGGCCAGCTTTTGCACGAGCCGGTATTCATCAATCGGTTTCGTCAGATAACAGGTGCACCCGGCCTGCAGACAGCGTTCCTCATCGCCGCTCATGGCATGTGCCGTCAGCGCCAGGATGGGAATCGTCACCCCGCGTGACCTGAGCTCCGAGGTTGCGGTGTACCCGTCTTTCACAGGCATCTGCATGTCCATCAGAATCACGTCGAACTCCCGCTCCAGGGCCAGGTCGACACCCACCTGTCCGTTCTCGGCGTCGACCACGTCACAGTGATGACGCTGCAGGACCAGGTGAATCAGGCGGCGGTTGATATCGCCATCCTCGACCAGCAGGACACGTAGCGGACGCAGGTGCGGCATGGCCTGCTCGGAATCGGCCCCCGTCGCTGGAACGATGTTGACCGCCGGCGGTGCGGCGAGCATGGTCACCCCTTCCAGTTCACCCGGGTCAATCGTCAATTTAAAGATGCTGCCGCTGCCGATTTCGCTTTCGACGGTCAACGTTCCACCGAGCAATTCGGCGATGCGGCGGCTGATCGTCAGGCCCAGCCCGGTGCCGCTGTAACGCCGCGTCATCGAATAATCTGCCTGGGTGAAGGGGCGGAAGACCTGCTCCAGCTGATCGCGGGGAATACCAATTCCCGTGTCGACGACTTCTATTTCCAGTAGGCCCGACGCACGGTTCAAACGCGTCAGCACGCGGATGCCCCCCTGCTCGGTGAACTTGATGGAGTTACCAATGATATTGATCAGGACTTGCCGCAGTTTTTCCGCATCGGTCCGCATCGTGGCCGGTATCGGGCCGATCCACTGGTGATCCAGCGTCAGCCCCTTGTCGATCGCCGGCACGCGCATCAGGGCGATCACCTGCGTGATGATTTGATGCGGCGAGCACTCTTCCAGTGTGACATCCATCCGTCCCGATTCGATTTTCGACAGGTCGAGGACGTCGTTGATCAGCCGCAGCAGATGCTGGCCGCTGGTATAGACGGTATCGACGTACTCCCGTTCTGCGGGGCCGAATTTGTGGCGTTCGCGGCGGAGCTGTTCGGTATAGCCCAGGATGGCGTTCATGGGGGTACGGATTTCGTGGCTCATATTGGCCAGAAACTGCGACTTGGCCTTGGACGCCGCCTGTGCCTCATGCGTCTTCTTTTCCAGCTCTTTCGTGCGTCGGAGCACCAGATCTTCCAGGTGCTGACGATGTTCATCGAGTTCCGCGTCACGGCAGGCAATCTGGGCCAGCATGGCGTTAAAGCTGTCGGACAGCAGTCCCAGTTCATCGTCCGAATCGTGTTCGACCCGCACCGAGTAATCGCCGCTGGCTGAAACCCGTTTGACGGCCGACAGCAACTGCAGCACGGGACGGGAAATCAGCGACTGCAGTCTCCAGGCGAGGATCGTCGAGACAATGACACTGCCAATCAGTACCAGTGACATGACAAATTGCTGCTCGCGGCGCTGGTTTTCCAGCCGCCGTTGCCGCACCTGCAGATAGATCTGTCCGACCTGCCGGTTATCGACCGTGATCGATCGCAACATATGCAGATTGCCGTCGGGGCCGAATCCCGGCTTGTTTTTCAAAATGACTTCGGCGTTCGGCACCGAGTACGAATCGCGGCCGTACTGCGCAATACAGTTTCCGGAATTGTCGAACACCCCGGCCAGTTCGACTTCACTATCCTTCTTTAAGGCCGACAACACTTGCTGGGCGACCTGCGGCTGGTCATAGATCAGCGCCCCGGCGCAATTGTACCCCAGGGTATCGGCCAGCGTCGCATACGTCGTGACCAGCGAAGTCTGCAACCGCTGCTGATCGATGACGAACAGCGCAGCACTCGTGCAGACCAGGGTCAGCAGACTGGTGGTCACAGCCAGCAGAATCAGTTTGCCACTGATTGAGAACTTGAAGGAGTGCATCGATTCAATTCCAGCAGAGGCAATTCCGCGGTGGCCCAGGCGAGATGTCGCCCTGTGATTCCGCGCACCACTCCACGGACTTCCGACAGGTATTCATAGGTTTTGGAATGCATCAAAGCATGAGTAACCGCAATGATGCTGAAACGAAACTTCGCCTGCCAAACGGTTTTGTCAGTGGTACGGGTCGTAGGATGTATGACGGCCGCTGCCCGGCAGACAGCACGGGGCTGGTATTCAAGCGTTAAAGGGTGATACACCACCCCTGAATCGCCAGACTACGCCGCGTTCCGCGCCGCGAGCCCCCCGCAGCATCCTCCGCACGGCACCCAAACTTCTTTGATCCCTTTGACTTATTTAAACTGATGTTCAGTTTGTTTGGTACCGTGGCCATGTCTGATTCATGGAGACATTCACGTAGCTTGACTCTCCCGAGCCGAGCGCATTTCGCCGATTCTGCAGAATTTGAAAACCCAGCGCGGGCTTTGCCCGCAACCCAAGTCTCATTTGGGGAAATTAATTCAGATTCACCACGGAGACACGGAGAACACGGAGTCATCCATTTCCTCTCTGTGCTCTCCGTGTCTCCGTGGTGAATTCTTCGTCGCCTGCATTTGATTCGTATGTTTCGAACTGCTAATGATTTAGGTCGGGCCATGCAGGAAATCTTTGAGTCACGCAAAGAAGTTCCATGTTTGTGACACAGAGACACCGAGGAAACAGAGGCTCTGTATGAACTCTGTGCACAAGTACTCAGTGATCTCTGTGGCTCTGTGCTTCAAAAATTGGATTCAGCTGCTTTGTGATCCCTGGTAGGGCATTCAATCACTGCCCCCGTACTGGATCGCTCCTGAGAATCAGACGAATCTGTCACACAAGTGCTGACGATAATTGGATTTAAATCGAACGCCTCCCGATCTGCTGGTGTGCGGCCCTCGTTCCGCGAAGAGGCACCCCAGCATTGCAGCGACTTCTTTGACTCCTTTGGTTTCTTTAAACTGATGTTCACGTGTCCTGCTCGGTTCGGGTTTCCCGAATTTCTGGCAGGCGAGCTGGTTAGGCACCCCCACCCTGTCCGATTTCTGCGCGTTCCAGACCACGAATGCCACTTCTCACTTCGCCAGCGGTAATCCCAATTCGGTCGATTTCTTTGATCCCTTTGATTTCTTTAATCGTATGTTCACGTAGGTGGCTCCGCCCGGATCCCGAACGTGTGGTGTGCGGCCCGCATTCGTGAAGAAGCGCGCAGATTCGGCGACTTCTTTGCCTTCTTTGATTTCTTTAAACTTGCGTACATCTGCCTCGGTCCGTTCGGATTATCAACGGACCCGGCTGCGCTCGATTCTCGCGCCCTGCGTGCTCCCCACAGCAATGTGCCTCGTTCGCCGAGAAACAAATACAACCTCTTCTTTTAGCATGTCCCGTTCCCCTCTACGAAATCTCGAAACCTCTCAAAATTCCGCAGTTTCGCGTCCCCGATCTCGCGAATGGCACGCAACTCGATGCGTGCCGGGCAGTTCGTGAAACATGAAACACGATCGGCGCCCCCGAACTGGGGCCGGCCGTGGTGTGCCGATTCCCGCGGACATGGCCCTCGTCGGCCTGGGCCTGGACTGCGGACCGAATTCCTCGGGCTCGGCGAAGCGGGCACGATGGGGCACTTCGGCCTCCTGAAAATTGCGAGAATTGGCGTACTGGAATAGAATGAATCAGTTATGATCGCGGTCTGTCGAGAATGCGTAGGCGGGTACGCAACGGTCTGTGTGCTGCGCGGCGTGCGACCAATGGTCAGGCATCCATGAATCAACGTGATAACCCCTTGTTTTGGTCGGTCAGCCTCGGCAGCTGGTTCTCTACCGATGTGCGCGTCAGCTGGTACTTTCCGCTGTTGTGGATAGTCTTCGTCATCAAATTTGGCTTTGCCTACGGTTCAGCCATCGAAGGTGTCCTGTTCGTTTCGGTGCTGCTGCACGAGTTCGGTCACGTTTTCGGAGCCCGCCGGACGGGTGGCCAGGCAGACGAAATTCTGATCTGGCCGCTGGGTGGTCTGGCATTCGTCCAACCGGCTCGCACGTTCCGCTCACAGTTTCTAACCGTGGCCGCCGGGCCCCTGGTGAATCTGGCGCTCTGTGCCGCGACCCTGCCGCAAGTGCTGTCGACAACCTATGCCGCGCATTGCTGGAATCCGTTCACACTGCCCATTCCGGTTGCCGATTTCGGCAAAGCGCCGCTGTCGGACCTGATGGTCGTGATTTTCTCGCTGAACTGGATGAGCCTGGTGTTGAACCTGGTGCCGGCCCATCCGTTGGATGGCGGCCAGATGCTGCGCGCCATTCTCAGTTCGCGAATGGGGCCCCTGCCTGGTGCCGAATGGGCTGCCAAAATTGGCCTTGTGGCGTCGATCTGCCTGGGGCTGATCGGGGTCTTCGACAAGGAACTGATGTGGCTGTTCGGACTGGCGCTGTTCCTGGTGCTGATGTCGATGCAGGAACTGCAGCGGATTCAGTTTGGCGAAATGGTGGAAGATTCCGAGTTCGGCTACGACTTCTCGCAGGGCTATACCAGCCTGGAACGTTCGGCACCGCAGACGCAGGAGCCACGGGTCGGTCTCTGGCAGCGTTGGAAACAGCAGCGTGAAGAAGAACGCCGCCGCCGCGAAACCGAGCAGGAGCAGGAGGCCGAAGCCCAGCTCGATGCCATTCTCGCCAAGCTCCACGAGGGAGGCATGTCGGCCCTCACTTCCAATGAAAAGCGGATTCTGGAGCGTGCCAGTGCGAAGTACCGCAAGGGCCGCCCTGGAGTCTGAAGTCAGAACCGGGAAGTCGAACGATGGGCACTCTGGCCCGTGTGAATTAAACTGGGGGCATCACCTGGCTGTTGC
>CAZQUW010000037.1:31564-34512 GCA_964596215.1 uncultured Planctomicrobium sp.
ACGATGGGCACTCTGGCCCGTGTGAATTAAACTGGGGGCATCACCTGGCTGTTGCGATGTTGGGCCACAGTAACAGTATTCGGTGCTGTGCCAATGTCTGTCGCCCGCTGTTGACAGACGGGCAGAAGTGCCCCGCCTGCCACGCCCTTTTGTTCCGCCGTATCAGAATCGGATTTCAACTTCATGGATTTGCAACTCAAAGATCACGTCGCCGTTGTCACCGGTGGGGCCAGTGGGATTGGCTGGGCGATTGCGCGCGGGTTTGCGGCCGAAGGTTGCCATGTGGCCCTGTGGGATCGTTCGCCCCAGGTCACCGCACAGGCGGGACAGATTGCTGCCGAATTTGCCGTGCGCACGATTGGGCTGGTGGTCGATGTGGCTGATGAACTGTCAGTCAAGCACGCTCAACAGCACACAGTGGAGAATCTGGGTGTTCCCGAGCACGTCGTGCACGCCGCCGCGATTGGTTCTGGCAAGTTTGGTTTTCCCTTTACCAAGCTGCAGCCGGCGGACTGGCGACGAGTGCTCGACGTCAATATTCTCGGGATGGTCCATCTGGCCCACACGGTCGTTCCGGCGTTGCTGGAGACCGGACGGGGGACCCTGGTGTTCGTCTCGTCAGTCGCCGGGCAGATCGGATCGCAGACCGACCCCCCCTACAGTGCGTCGAAAGCCGCCAATATCAATTTCGCCCAGTGCCTGGCGAAAGACCTGGCCCCCAGCGGCATCCGAGTCAATTCGGTGTGCCCGGGAATGGTTCAGACCCCGTTGAACCGCGGTGTCTGGGAGTCGTGGAACAATGATCAGACCCCGGAGAAAAAACGGAGCTACGAAGACTGGGCGGGAGACAAGGTCCGCCAGATCGTTCCCCTGGGTCGCTGGCAGACTCCGGAAAATATCGCCGACATGATCGTCTTTCTGTCGTCCCCCCGCGCTTCCGAAGTGACGGGGCAGACGATCAACGTCGACGGCGGCTATGTGATGCACTGGTAAGCAGGACCATAAAGCGATCGCTGGCATCAGAACTCGTCTGAGATTGGGAACCTCGCAGCCCCCGCCACATTTGAAGGGGCACGCGTGACTACGGATTGGTCCGTCACCATTGCACTTCGGAACGCGCTGTGATTTAACTGTTGACGTTAATATCAACAGTGATTGTTCCATTCAGCGGGCGAGACTAAGCATGAGCAACGTGCGTGATTTCGGTGCCAAAGGTGATGGCAAGACAGACGATACAGTCGCCCTGCAGCATTGCCTGCAGGCCGGCAACGGTCTTGTTGAATTCCCCCGCGGTGACTATCTGATCTCGAAGTCCATCGTGATCGACCTGTCACAGCGGAGCCGCATCGCACTGAAGGGGACGGGCGGGACCGCCAAGCTGATCATGGCCGGTCGCGGCGCCGCGCTGGTGTTGCAGGCGAGCCACACCGGATCGGCCGACCCGGGGACGTTTCGCCCTGAAGAGTGGCTGAACGAACGCATGCCGACCGTCAGTGAACTCGAAATCGAAGGTCGCCACCCCGAAGCCGACGGCATCCTCATCAGCGGTGTGATGCAGCCCACGCTGACCGGACTGCTCATCCGCAACGTGCGGAACGGCATCGAGATCACCCGCCGGGCCCGCAATGTGCTGATCAGCCATTGCCACGTCTATCACAACACGGGCATCGGCATCTATCTCAACCAGTTGAACCTGCACCAGATCAACATTATCGGGTGTCACATCAGCTATAACCGACTCGGGGGGATTCGCTCGGAAAACTGCGAGATCCGCAATTTCCAGATCACCGGCAACGACATCGAATACAACAACAATAGAGCAATCAAAGTGCCGGACGCGGACGATGTGGCGACCGCCGAGATTTACATCGATGTCGGCGAAGGATCGGTCCGGGAAGGGACCATTGCGAGCAATACCATCCAGGCCACCTACAGTAAGAACGGCGCCAATATTCGCTTTATTGGTGCCGGGGGTGACAAGAATCATAAGGCCGGAATGTGGTGCATCACGGGGAATTTGATCGGCAGCCAGGAGACCAACATCCATCTGACGTCGGTCCGCGGCATGTCGATCACCGGCAACTTCGTCTACAGCGGCCATCACCGCAACATCCTGATTGAGGACTCGAAGCACGTGACGCTGGCGGCCAACTGCTTCGAGCACAATCCCGATTACCAGTTGAATGAGCTGTGCACGGGAGTCACTTTTAAAAACTGCGACGACTGCAACATCACGGGTATGATTCTGCAGGACAGCCAGGCCGGCAAACACACGGTGCCGAACACGGTCCCCATCGAACGGCAGGGCTTGCTGGAACTCTTCAACTGCCGCCGCTTCAACATCAGCGGCTCGCAGATTTTTGACGGCGCACCGAGCGGCATGTATCTCGAAAACTGCACTGACACGATCATCACCGGCTGCACAATCCTCGACAACCGCGACACCAAGCTGATGCGTTCCGCCATCCACCTGAAGCAGCCCACCCGCTGCCTGATCGCCTCCTGCCGGCTGGGCAAAGGGAGCGCCCACGTGGTGGAAACCGACGTGGAAGTCCAGCAGAGTAACAACCTGCTGGATTAGGTTGCGAGACCGACGTCGTTGAGAGAAGGTTGCACCACGGAGACACGGAGAACACGGAGAGAGAATTTTTTGACGGAAGATTCTTTTAGCCACGGATTCACACCGATGAAACACGGATTGGATCATCGTTTCCGCGACGTCTGCCCAGAGATCAATTCGCTGGTCGTAAGAGCGAGGGATATGGTGGAATTTGTGTGAGCTGTGACAGAATTAATCCGTGTTTCATCTGTGTTATTCCGTGGCTGAACCCTCTGCCGTTCACCAGCCTCGCGCCGTTTTCATAGAAGAGTTCACCACGGAGACACAGAGAACACGGAGAGTTCAGAGTACGATGTTTGAGATCTGCTGAGGCACTCGTGAAGATTTT
>CAZQUW010000038.1:0-6833 GCA_964596215.1 uncultured Planctomicrobium sp.
CCGTGGGATCAGCTGGCCATCTGGGCCATCACCGTCGGATCCAATATGGCCCGTGCGACACCGTTCCTGGGCCATGAAGGTCCTGGATTCCAGCTGTTGAATATTGGCGGTTTCGATCTGATCACCAACGCCAGTGATGCCCGCTTTATCCTGTTAGGCGGCCGCTTCGTCGGCGAACAGACTTTGAATCGTTTCTACATTCTGCACTGCGTCGCGATTCCGCTCGTCGTCGCCTTGTTGATTGCAATCCACTTCTGGCGTATCCGCAAAGACGGTGGTATCAGCCAGCCACTCTAAACTGGAATGGCCAGGTGGCTTCAGAAGTTTGCGGTGTGCCCGCACGACCTGTTTCGAATTTGAACCTGACGAAGTGAAGCGGCGACTTCACGGTGGTATTTGGAATGACACATAATCCAGACCTGACGCCCAGCGTGATCTTCGGCCTCGGATGGCTGTACCTGCTGCTCGCGGTTATGAATATCTGGTGGACGGCCCGGATCATGAAAACTGATCCGCACCGCGACAAGGAAGCCGCCGGCTGGGGCGCCTATAGTGGCGTGCTGCTGATGGCTGCCCTGGCACACCTGACGGGCTCTTCCTCCCCGCAGCACTTTTACATCCGGATGCCGAATTTCGTCAAGGAATTCATTGATCTGGGTGCAGCCCCGGTCCCGTACTTCACGCTGACCATGGTGCTGTTCGTCGGCGTCGTCGTGCTGCGAAAATGGTTCGTCAAAGAAACCGTCGGCTGGGTTCTGTTGAACCTGTCGGTACTGTTCCTGACACTGAGCATGACGGACTACGACTTCCGTCAGATCGTCGGTAAGCCTGACAACGTACCCATCGTGTCGATGCTGTTCATCGTAGGCTTCTTCACCTGGCTGTATTTCAAACGCGCCGTGGACAACGATGAACGCCGCGCGGCAGGACGGCCGCTGTTCGAACAAGAGAAGAACGACAAGATCCTGGTCTGGCCGGATCTCGTCTATTCGGAACTGATTTGCATGGTCATTACGACCGTGGTGCTCGTCGCTTGGGCGTTGTTGCTGCCGGCTCCGCTCGAAGAGCCGGCGTCATCAGCCCAGACACCGAACCCGTCAAAAGCCCCGTGGTACTTCCTGGGTCTCCAGGAGATGCTGGTGTACTTTGATCCGTGGATGGCCGGTGTGGTGCTGCCTAGTCTGATTCTGGTCGGTCTGATGGCAATTCCGTACATCGATTACAACAAACTCGGAAATGGTTACTACACGTTCAACGAACGTAAGTTTGCCATTCTGACTTTCATGTTCGGCTTCCTGCCGCTGTGGGTCGGAATGATCATTCTGGGAACATTCCTGCGAGGTCCCAACTGGAACTTCTTCGGAATTTACGAACCGTGGGACGCCCACAAGCTGGAAGTGCTCAACAACGTCAATCTGTCCGAATACTTCTGGATTTACTGGCTGCAGTCGCGTATTCCCACGGCTCCCGCGGGTGCCGACGAGCTGACTAAAGTGTTCTACATCCTGCAACGCGAATGGCTGGGGCTGTTGCTCTGCCTGTTCTACCTGGCTGTAGTCCCGTTTCTCCTGGCCGCAACGATCTTCCGGTCGTTCGCTGTCAAGATGGGCTTCATCCGGTTCATCGTGTTCAGCAACCTGCTGCTGTTTATGGCTTCACTCCCCATCAAGATGGTGCTGCGATGGTCATTCAGCTTGAAATACATTGTCGGAATCCCCGAATGGTTCTTTAATATCTGAGACCTATCGTCAGCTGATTGCCAGGCCAGGGTGGAAGCCACTGGATAAGTAACAGGACCCGACTCAAATACGGTGAGCTTGCCTCATCCGAAAGACGCCTTACAAGGCCCAACGATATGCCCGCAACGGAAGAATACTGGTACAGTCTACCGAAAACACACAAGGTGTTCGCGTGGAGTTCCGTCGCATTGCTCGCAGTCACCATCTGGATGATGGCTGCGGACCATGACGACGAATGGCGCGTCTATCAGAACAAATTCCAATCGCTGCAAGCCGACAAGCTGAAGGCCAAGGAAAAGCAGATCCAGACACCTGAGTACAACTCACAGGTTGAGGACCTGCAGAAGAAGATCAAAGAAGCTGAAACCAGCCTCGAAAAGGTCAAAGTGGCCCGCGGCAAGGTCAACTCGGCCTTGGGCAAGGTCTTGGGCGATTTTGCCCGCGCCGACCTGGAAACAAAGACCAAGAAGGCCCAGCAGGGGGTCGATCGGGCCAACTACGACCTGGCTGTTCGCGACAACAAACCCCAGGCCGAAATGGATCGTTTGAAACGGATCTTCGATAAGACGACAGAACAGGTCGTGAAGTTCGAGATCAACCTGCAACGAGTCACCGCCCGCCGCGATGCTCTGCAGAAGCGCGACAAGGTTGCCTTGCAAGAAGCCATCAACAACGAGCCAGACGAGAAGATCCGCAAACAGCAACAGGCTGAACTCGACGGGATGGATCTCGACGAGTTGAAGGCTCTGGAAGCCAATGAGATCAAGGTTGAAACGGACCTGAAAAAGCTCCGTAACACGTTTGAGCAGACCCATAAGGCACTGGCTAAGATTGAGCCGGACACCGCGTTGTCCCGTTGGAAACGCTGGTCGATGGAACTGCCCATCATCGACGGTTTCAACTCGCCGCTACGTATTCAACAGGACTGGCTGCCGAATCTGACCATTAACTATGGTGGGATGAAGGATGTGGCACGATTCGATCGTTGCCGCACGTGCCACCAGGGGATCGACATGACGGAAAGTGGAGGCGTCGCCGCCTTCCCCGCGGATAAATATCCGCAACCGTTTTCAACTCACCCTCGAACCGACGTGTACCTGACCGCGACCAGCCCCCACCCGGTGGGCAAGTTCGGTTGTACGATCTGCCACGAAGGCCAGGGTTCTGGAACCAGCTTCCAGAATGCGTCTCACTCGCCGAATTCGCCCGACGTGGCTCACAAGTGGGATCACGAACACAAATGGTTCCACAACCATTTCTGGGAATTCCCCATGTCCCCAGAGCGGTTCACCGAATCGGGTTGCATTAAGTGTCACCACAGCGTGATTGAACTGGGTGTAAATCCCAAGTTCGGCGCAACCGCACCGAAGGTATTCGAAGGATACAACCTGGTCCGTCAGTTCGGATGCTTCGGCTGCCATGAAATCAATGGTTACGACGGCGTGAAACCAATCGGTCCCGATCTGCGATTGGAGCCGACCGCTGAAGAGGCCGAGAAACTCAAAAACGACCCGTCGGCTCGTCCCGGCGATATGCGCAAGGTCGGCCCGTCGCTCGCTCACATTGGTGACAAGACGACGATCGCCTGGACCGAGTTCTGGACACTCGACCCTCAGCAGTTCCGTCCGGAAACTCGTATGCCAAAGTTCTTCCACCTGGAAGGGCAGATCGACGCTCACGACGCCAAGTTGACGCCTGTCGAAATTAATTCACTGGTCCATTACTTGTTTGACAAGTCAACTCCTGTCGAATTGCTGAAGCCTGCGGGTGATTACAAGGCTGATGCGGAACGAGGCAAGACGCTGTTCTCGCAACGGGGCTGCCTGTCGTGCCACTCGCACAACGACTTCCCAGGAATCAAGGAAGACTTCGGTCCGAACTTGAGCCGGGTGCATGAGAAGCTGCTGCCCGGAGACAAGGGGCGCGATTGGCTCTATACGTGGGTTCGCAATCCGCAATTGCACCACCCCCGTTCCAAGATGCCCAATCTGTACCTCGAAACTTACGAGGAAGCGGGCAAGACGATCGACCCGGCCGCTGACATCACCGCATATCTGTTGTCGAAGGGTCCCGGCAAGTTTGAACCTCTCAGCAAGGACAGCAGTGGCTTGAATGAGCTCGCCGCGTTGTACTTGTCCAAGGTTCTGACCAAGGAACAAGTCGACCACGTTATGACTCAGGGTTACTACCCGGAGACGAACAAGGATCTGATCAAGGGTGACGAAATCGAACTCTTCACCGGCAAGCCTGGTGAGGGAAGCAAGCTGACGGAAAAACAATTCCTGAACTATGTAGGTCGCCGTACGATTTCGCGCTACGGCTGCTACGGTTGCCATGAGATTCCCGGATTCGACAAGGCTCGTCCGATTGGTACTGCTCTCCAGAACTGGGGTCGCAAGGGCAAGAACAAGCTGGCAGTGGAACACATTGCGGAGTACCTGCACCACCACGGCGAACCGGATGGCAGCAGCACGCATGACCGTGCGGAGCACGCCCTTGAGTTGGCCATCAGCGGCGGCTTCACTGATCCGGCCGTCGAGAAGCGGGAAACCAGCCACGCATTCTTCTACGAGCAAATCTCGCACGGTGAGCGGGCCGGATTCCTGTGGCAGAAACTACGTGCACCACGCAGCTACGACTACAAGAAAATTGAAACCAAGGGCTATGACGAACGCCTGAGGATGCCGAAGTTTCCGTTCAACGAAGACCAGATCGAAGCTGTATCCACCTTCATTCTGGGCCTGGTGGCCGAGCCGCCCGCTGAGAAATATCTGTATCAGCCGACCGGTCCTGCGAAAGACCGAATTGAAGGCGAAAAACTGATCACCAAATACAACTGCACCGGCTGCCACATCCTGGAGCTGCCGGAAGTCAAGTACGGCGTTGACACGGCTACCATTGACGGCTACCAGCTCGCTCCAGCCGAGTTCCAGCAGGGACTGGATCTGTTGTTGAAGTTGAAGCCACCGCGTGAAGCAACGACCGGTCAGACCATCACCAAGGAAGACAATACCAAGCTGCCGGTTATCAGCTTCCACGGTTTGCTCTATCAGGCACCCGATCCAGAAGCCGACAAGGAAGATCGCGAATATGCTTACGACCTGTGGGAAACGTTGAAGATTGGTGACAAGCTGCTCGTGCCCGGTGCCCGTATGCTGGTCCCGGAAACCAATCGCGTCAGCTACAAACCCGCTCGTGGTGGTGAGTTCGCCGAATGGCTGGTCGAAGCGATTATGAAGGCCAGCACCGAGCCCAACCGCTCGATCGCCTGGCAGGCCTCACCCCCGCCTCTGTACCTCGAAGGCATTAAGGTGCAGACGCCCTGGCTGTACGACTTCTTGAAGAATCCGATTAAACTGCGTCATACCACTGTGCTGCGAATGCCGCAGTTCAATATGAGTGACGCAGAAGCGATGTCTCTGGCGAACTATTTTGCAGCCGTCGACGGTGCCGAGTATCCATACCAGAATGTCCCACAACGTGACGCCAGCTACCTGACAGCGAAGGAAATGGAACATCCTAAATACCTGCCCGACGGCTGGCAGATGTTCAAGGCGTGTGTCCAGTGTCATGCAGTCGGTGGCTTGGAATACCAGGCGGCTGACCCGAAGAAGGACATCCGAGGCCCCAACCTGGTCAATGTTGCCGATCGCCTGCGACCCGAATGGACGATGCTCTGGTTGTACAAGCCAGCCTGGATCACTCCTTATACTTCAATGCCAGCGGTGTTCGACCGGGCCAGCAAAAAGTACGAAGAACTGTTTAGCGGCGACGGTGTTCAGCAAGCCACCTCACTGCGAGACGCGTTAATGAACTACCACCGTTTGACTGAGACACAGCCGAAATTGACACGTCCGGCCCCTGCCCCCGCTGCTGCAGCGGCTCAGCCGGGAGAAGCGAAATAATGAAACTGATGAACATCGCGAAGAATCACTATACGTGGCTGGCCCTCACCGGGTTGGTGATCAGTGGTTGCGGTCTTTCCGATCTGCCGCCAGTGACGGTCACCTTGAAGCCTGCCGAGGAAGGTGTACCTGCAGGAGATACCGTGACCACCGAGACCCCGGCAGCGACGACCGCTGAGACCGCACCGGCGACGACCGGTGGAACCGGCGACTTGGTCGGGACGATCCTGCTCGAGGGTGCCGCCCCCACCCTGGCTCCGCTGATTACCATGGGCGCGGATGTTAAGGACAAGGCAGTGTGCAGTGCGATGACAATTCCGGACGAAGCGTTGGTAGTTGATCCCGCTTCCAAGGGAATTCAGAATGTCTTCGTGTTCTTCGAGAAAGCACCCGCAGGCGCCTCTCCAGTGCCGCCACCAGAACAGCAAATTTTCGACCAGAAGGGTTGCAAGTTTATTCCGCACGCCGTGATCGTCCGCACCAAAATACCTCTGATGGTTCTCAGCGACGACGCGGTGGGACATAATACACACACTTACCCCAATCGAAATTCAAGCTTCAACGGTGCCATCAGCGCCAATGAACGCAAAGGGGTGCCCATCACTTATGTACAGCCCGAGCGCGAGCCCTTCAAGGTCACTTGTGACGTGCATCCCTGGATGAGTGCCTATCACTTACCACTCGATCACGGCTATGCTGCCGTTTCGGACGCACAGGGCAAGTTCGTGATTAAGGGGTTGCCGGCAGGTTCGCATGTGCTCAAAGTTTGGCACGAGAGTGGTAAACTCCTGGAACGCGGCTATAAAGTAACAATCAAGGCTGGTGAGAATCCGGTCGAGTTGAAATACGCCGCAGCCAAGTTTGGCAAATAGTTCACAGTAGCAAGCAATGACGGC
This sequence comes from uncultured Planctomicrobium sp., assembly GCA_964596215.1. GTDB lineage: Bacteria > Planctomycetota > Planctomycetia > Planctomycetales > Planctomycetaceae > JAKFVC01. The sequence goes on from CAZQUW010000038.1 coordinate 6,541, forward strand.
CGTCCATCGGCCTTTGTAGTAATACCGGCCGTTTGACGGCCTTTGTCTCCCATCCGACAGAACTCATCTGAACCGTTCATGTGGTTCAGATGACGATGCCATACGATCGAGGATGACTCGGAGGGTCTGCCCGTGAGAGTCGGTGTAATTCTGACAGTTGTGATTACCGTCGCCAGCCTGGCTGGTTGCAGCGGTCCCGAAGCCAAGTTCGTACTCGGTGACGAGACGAAGTTGCTGATTAAGGAAGCCCAAAAGCCGGTCGAGAAAGCTGTTCTCGATCACTTCGGTACTCC
>CAZQUW010000038.1:6933-14791 GCA_964596215.1 uncultured Planctomicrobium sp.
GATTATCGTCGCGGCGAATTCAAATTCACGTCGACCGCTGTAGGTGTTAAAGCCCGCCGGGACGATCTGCATCTGGTGCTGCAAAATGGTATTCCTGGTACCAGCATGCCCTCGTTCGCATTGCTGAAGTCCGGCGAGCTAACCGCCCTGGTGGAATATGTCCGCTGGCTGGCAATGCGTGGCGAATTCGAAAAGCGTCTCGTCGCCGAATTGTCGTCGGATTACTCGGCCAAGTCTGTCGCCGACCGTATCAAGAACGGGGAAAAACGTGCCGAGATCGTCGACACGTTCTTGAAGACAACGGCTCCTGCTGAAAAAGATCAGCCCTCCGAGTTTGCAGGTACCCTCAAGGATGTCGGTGACAACTTAGCCGCCGACTGGACGGCAGCCGAAGACGAAGCAAACCTCATCGTTCCGAAGCATCCCCGCCACCTCCCCAGTGTCGACGCCCAGTCAATTGCCCGCGGTCGGGCTCTCTATATGTCTGAGAAGCTGAAGTGCTATAGCTGTCATGGCCTTGCCGCCAAGGGAGACGGAACTTCAACTGTTGACTACTGGCCGATTCCCGGTTCGAGCCCGGAAAAGAAGTTCGAGAATCGCGGGCTCCATGACAACTGGGGCAACCCGGTCAAGCCACGTAATCTGACGCTCGGTCAATACCGGGGTGGACGCCGTCCTATCGACCTGTATCGCAGGATCTATGCCGGCATCAAGGGGACCCAAATGGCAGGCTTTGCAACCGCCTTGCGGGATGCTAAAGACGAAAAGGGCAATGATTTGACGGACGACCAAGTTGCCGAACGCATGGATCGGCACATCTGGGATATTGTGAATTACATCCTGGATGTTCCGCACCAGAAACAAACGCTGGAGCCCCGCATGCCGATTACGGCACAAGCGGCTGCACCTGCCAAGTAGATTCGCTGAGATGGCTGACACCGACGGTTCGGAACACAGCCAGAAGCAGTTCACCGTAAATATTATTTGACGAACGAAAAGTTGCTCAGTGCGACATGCGTGACTGGCCATTGCCGGTACGAAACACCACTGAGACCTTGTTTTGATTGTCCCTTCCAGGGAGATTTCTCGTGCGCAGGTTTTGGCCGCTGTTCTTTCTCGCTTGGCCGATCGTGGCGATCGTCTGGAGCTGGCTGGCACCGCAATACGGCTGGTGGTTCCACTTGCCCGCTCAGTCGCCGCTCGGGCAGGAAATTGACAACCTGTTCTACTTGATCCTGGTGATCGTGACGACGGTGTTCATCGGGACGAATCTGGCCCTCTTTTATGTGCTCTGGAAGTTCTCTGGAGATACATCAGGAGAGAAGGGCACCTTTACTCACGGTAGTCACATTCTGGAAATGGTGTGGACGGTGACCCCTGCGGGTGTGCTGCTGTTCCTCTCCCTGTACCAGATGGATGTGTGGGCTCGGTTCCGCATGGTGCAAACGTTTGATAAGCAAGCGTTGGCACATCCCCTGGCAGAGATCACTGCTCGGCAGTTTGAATGGCGCATCCGCTATCCGGCCCCGGGCCGCAATTTCAAGAATAAGGCCGAGATCGACGAATGGCTGAAGCATCCTTCTTCGGACGACGTCTATACGGTCAATGACCTGCACTGTCCGGCCAACAAGAAGGTGCTCATCCACCTGCGGACGGAAGACGTACTGCACTCGTTCTTCATTCCCGATCTGCGTGTGAAGCAGGATGCCGTGCCTGGCCTGGTGATTCCGGTCTGGTTTGAAGCATCCAAACGCAGTCAATACGACCTGATCTGTGCGGAATTGTGTGGCTGGGGCCACTACAAGATGAAGGGCCGTATTTCGGCCGAATCTGAAGCAGACTTTGCAAAATACCTGCATGCGTTGGCCCAGCAGCAAGCTGACGACGGCGTGCCAGCGAAAGTTGAAACGAAGGAAGGAGAGGGGCAATAATGAGCACTCTCGATCACGCAGTTCCGAGCGCACACGATCACGATGACCACGGACACGGCGGCCACGGTCATTATCACCAGCCCAGCACGTGGGAAATCCTGCGAGCGCTCCCGACGTTTTCCAAAGATCACAAGATCATTGGACTGCAGTTCCTATTCACGACACTCTGCATGCTGATGGTCGGTGGAGCGCTCGCCTTGGGCGTTCGCTGGCAACTCGCCTTCCCCTTCCAGCGGATGCCGATCCTGGGCGACATATTGTTCGGCAGCCAGGCCGGCATTATCGCTCCCGAAACCTACACGATGCTCTTCACGATGCACGCCACCGTGATGATTTTCCTCGTGATTATTCCGGTACTGGCAGGGGCCTTCGGCAACTTCCTCATTCCGCTAATGATCGGCGCGGACGATATGGCCTTCCCGTTGCTGAATGCACTCAGCTACTGGTTTATGTGGCCGGCCATCGGCTTCTTCACCGCCAGCTTCTTCTTCGGTGGCGGCCCCGCGGGTGGCTGGACGTCATATCCAACCTTGAGTGCCCTGCCGACAGCGGCCCCCGGTTCCGGTATGGCGCAAACCTGCTGGTTGATCGCCGTAACTCTGGTCGGTGTGTCCTCGATGATGGGCTCTGTCAATTACATGACGACCATCATCAACATGCGAGCCCCGGGCATGACCCTGTTCCGCATGCCCCTGACCATCTGGGCGATGTTTATCACCGCTATTCTGCAGGCTTTCGCATTGCCAGTACTGACGGCTGCCGGCTTTATGCTGGTGTCCGATCGCTCCTTCGGGACATGTTTCTTCGTACCCGCCGGGATCGTAGTCAACAATGCTGCTCCGACGGTGGGTGGTGGCCAGACGCTGCTCTGGCAGCACCTCTTCTGGTTCTACTCGCACCCTGCCGTGTACATCATGCTGTTGCCTGCCATGGGTATGGTCTCCGACATCATGGCCTGCATGGTCCGCAAGCCGATCTTCGGCTACAAGCCGATGGTGTACTCGATGTCCGCCATCGCTGGACTCGGGTTCATCGTCTGGGGACACCATATGTTTACGAGCGGCATGAATCCGGCCTTGGGTATGTCGTTCATGGTTTCGACGATGATGATCGCCTTGCCGTCCGCGGTGAAGACATTCAACTGGATTGGAACGATGTGGGGCGGCAAGATTCGGTTTAACACACCGATGTTGAATGCCGTGGCATTTGTGTCCATGTTTATTGTCGGAGGATTGAGCGGCATTTTCATGGCTGCCGTTCCAGTTGACATTTACTTCCATGACACGTACTTCATCGTCGCCCACTTCCACTACGTGCTGTTTGGTTCAACCCTGTTCGGCGTCTTCGCCGGCATCCACTTCTGGTTCCCGAAAATGTTCGGGCGGATGATGAATGACACGTGGGGCAAGATTCACTTTATCGTCAGCTTTATCGCCTTCAACGGCACCTTCTTTCCGATGCACTTGCTGGGTATTGCGGCGTTCCCGCGACGCCTGGCGGACCCGTATCACTATCCGTCACTTGAGCATCTGCTGTCCTTGAATCAGTTCATGACGGTCTGCGCGATCATCATGGGACTGGCCCAGTTCATTCTGCTGGCGAACTTCTTCGGTAGCATTTTCTGCGGTAAGAAGTGCGGTCGGAACCCCTGGAATGCGAATGGCCTGGAATGGTCCGCACCGTCGCCCCCGGGACATGGCAACTTTGAATCACTGCCCATCGTTTACCGCGGTCCTTATGAGTACTCCTCGCCGTTGACCGAGAAGGATTACATCATGCAGACCGAGTATATTCCCAAGTCGTCCCAAGCCGGTATTGTCGCATCGGGCCATTAGTTGCCACCGATTCGTGTTCCAGGCACCCGCTCAGGTTGAGCGGGCCAGCCTGACTGAGAAGCCCTCCAAGGCCTAGATTCGATCGTTGTATTAACATGATTCCGCGCTACCAACCCTGGTTACACCGCCTGGCCGTATTTACGGCCACGGTAGCGCTGTTATTGCCGATCACGGTCGGAGCCCTGGTGACAACTCATGATGCCGGGATGGCGTTTCGTGACTGGCCGTCATCGGATGGCCACAACATGATTCTGTACCCTTGGTTACAATCAGTCGGTGATAAGTTCCTCGAGCACGGGCATCGACTGGCGGGCATGCTGGTCGGTGTCATCAGTATTGGTTTGGCGGCTGCCCTCTGGTTTGGAGAATCGCGCCGTTGGGTGCGATACCTCGGAGTGGCCGTATTGCTCTGCGTGATCGGACAAGGATTACTCGGCGGTCGGCGAGTTGTTGTTGATGCACGCGGACTGGCAATGGTGCATGGTCTGTTCGCTTCGTGGGTCTTCGCCTTGATGTCCACCGTCGCAGTTGTGACGAGTCGCAGTTGGCATGATTCTGAAACGTTCAAAACTGACGATTGGAATCTCGCGACCGGGATCAGCGCAATCACTGCAGTCGTAGCGATTCAGTTGCAGTTTATTTTAGGTGGCCTGCTGAGACATCTCGGACTGGCCCTTTACGAACATATTGGTTTTGCAATGCTGGTCCTGTTGGCCACGATGTGGTTATGGGTCGGGGCCTATACGAGCGGCGTGCAATGGTTGCGTCGCAACGCAAGCGCCTTGATCGCCTGCGTTCTGTTACAGATTTGCCTCGGTGTAGTGACTTTCATCGCCAAATACGGTTTCGGTGACTATGTGGCACAGCAGAGTTCGCCGCTGCAGATCTGGTCTCGTACCGGTCATACGGTGTTGGGAATGATGGTCTGGATGCTGTCGATCGTCTATCTGGTCCGCGTGATTCGAATCATGTGGTTGCGACACCAGCCACACGGAAACGCAGCAAACTTGATGAGCCCGGGCACCTTGGCAACGGGAGGGAACCGATGAGTCTCGCCTCCACGACCAAACCGAATGTCTCCCGGGAAGTGGGTTTCCTGGCCAAAACGTCGGTGAGCAGCAAATTGCGGATCCGCGTTGCCGACTATATCGAGTTGACCAAGCCGAAGATTGCCGTCCTTGCGCTGATTACTGTCAGCTTGGGGTTCGCGCTGTCTGCCGCAGAATCAGGCCTGCATCACAACTGGTGGGGCCTGCTGGGCAACGCCATGCTGGGAATTGGACTGGTCGCCGCGTCATCCAGCGCCTGGAACCAGTTCATCGAGCAACGCATCGATGGAAAAATGCTACGAACGTGCCGTCGCCCGTTGCCTGCTGGCCGGTTAGCTCCGTGGGAAGTGGCCACATTTGGCAGTCTTACCGCGATTGTTGGTCTGCTGTGGTTGGGCTGCTTTGTGAATGGCCTGACCTGCGGCTTGGCGGCCTTGACGCTGGTCTTATATGCTGGTGTTTACACTCCACTCAAACGCTACACGGTTCTCAACACAGTTGTGGGAGCGATCCCCGGTGCGTTGCCCCCAGTCCTCGGCTGGACCGCAGCGGGTGGCGGGTTGGACGCGGGTGCGTTTGCCTTGTTCGCGATTTTGTTCCTGTGGCAATTCCCACACTTCATGGCCATCGCCTGGCTGTATCGGCAGGACTATGCAGACGCCGGATTGAAGATGATTCCGGTCAATGATCCAAATGGCGTGAAAACGGGTTTGACGGCAATTGGTTACTCACTGGCGCTCCTGCCTGTCAGCTGGCTGCCAGCTCAGTGGGGCATGGCCGGAATTGGATACTGGGGTGCTGCTACGATACTGGGTGTCTGGTACGTGGTCGCATCGGTGCAGTTCTTGAGATATAAGACGGTCCCGGCAGCGCGACGATTGCTGTGGACGTCATTGCTTTACCTGCCCGCCTTGCTGGGGGCTTTGGTTTGGGACCGATACCAACTGTTGTCTTGATATTTTGAGCGGCAATCTGTGGGACTCAGCCTGGTGGCTGATGACCCGGGGACCGTTTTTCTGTCTGTGATTGATACGTGACATGACACACGCGACGACTGCAACTCCTGCCAAAACTCCCCTGCGGATGGGTGTGGCGATTCCGAATGGCAAGCTGGGCATGTGGCTGTTCCTGGGAACAGAAATCATGTTCTTCACGGCCTTCATCGGAACGTACATTGTCGTACGTCTGGGCTCGCCGGGCTGGCCGACGGACACCAATGTCACCCATATTAAGATTTTCTGGGGTGGGTTGAATACATTCGTACTGATTCTCTCCAGTTACTTCGTGGTGCTGGCTCACGAAGCTATGAACATGCGAAAGTTCATGGCTGCCCGCTCGTGGGTGATTCTGACGCTGTGCCTGGCCTGTCTGTTCTTGGGAATCAAGTCATACGAATACTACGGCAAGTTTGACCACGACATTCTGCCGGGCCGTATTCCGGAATCAAACCAGCAGGCCTGTGAGAAGCTCGTTCGCAATCTCGAACTGGCAACGGGCTACCTGGCACTCGAAGACCAAAAGAACGCCCTCGAGCGCGATATTGCGGACGGTAAGGGTGGTGAATCTGCGGTTAAGGGCCTGCAGGAGAGGATCAAGACCATTGATGCCGAACTGGTCAAGAAGCAACAGATTCGCGCTGTCTTTCAGCCGTTCGCCAGTGAAGTCGCAGCCAATCGAGCATCCACCGAACCGGGCGAAGCCAAGGCGTCGGAACTGCTCCATCGGGTGGGGGGAGACGAGAAGCATAAGACACCCGGCGAACTTCAGGCGTGGCAAAAGGCCCACAAGGAATTTGCCCATATCACGGTCCCGCATCCGATTCTGTACGGCAACTTGTTCGCTTCGACCTACTTCCTGATGACCGGTTTCCATGCGATCCACGTGATCGTCGGCATGATTCTGTTCGGCCTGGTATTGGCCAAGGGTGCCAAGTTAGGTGTCAATCCCGATGACGCCGTCATCTTGGAAAACGCTGGATTGTACTGGCACTTCGTGGATCTCGTGTGGATCTTCCTGTTCCCGTTGATCTATATCCTCTAGTTTCAAATACAGCAGTTGGCCCAATTCACTGAGTTGGGCTGTTGGATCGCACTATAATATTCCCGGCAGAATGAGCCGGGCTACGACAGGGAGTGATCGGCAATGTCCGATGAACACAATTACGATAGTGGGCACGATAGCGGCCACGAACACCACGCGGTCAATTACACGGCAATTTTTGGATTGCTGTGTGTGTGCACCGTGTTGTCGATTGGCTTTGATCTGGCTAAAGAATCTCTGTCCAAGCCGACGCTGATCGTCTTGATCCTGGGAGTGGCAGTCTGCAAAGCGAGCTTTGTCCTGCTGTACTTCATGCACATCAAGTTCGAGCGGGCCTGGAAGTACGTGCTGCTGGCTCCGACCGCGGTCCTGGCCTGTGCACTGCCGTTCGCTCTGGCTCCGGACATTGCCTTCCACTACTACAATGTAATCGTCCCGCAAGGCTTGATTGCCGCCGAAGACCTGCAAGTGAGTCACGAACATCCTGGAAGTTCGACCGCCGTCCACGGAGATCTGAAGCATACCATGGGCGACACTGGCCCGGCGCACGAAACCAAAGAAGAAAAGCCTGCGGCACCGGCCAAAAAAGGCCCTAGCGAAAAGCCGCACAAATAAAGCGCCAGTCACTGGCGACTGACTGCAGATCGAGGCCCGGCCAATATTGAGCCGGGCTTTTGTCTGTGTGGCAGGCACCTTTGAGCGACTGACCGGCGGCCGACGCGTGGCTGATTTCTGACGAGTACTTCAACGAAATCAAGAGAGACCTCAACATGTCCGCTGCAGCACCGGCCATTTCGGTGCAGGATGTTCGATTCGCCTATGGCGAGCGGCAGGCTCTGAACGGCCTGACATTCAGCGTGAATGAAGGGGAGATCTTCGGGCTGCTGGGTCCGAATGGTGGCGGGAAATCGACCCTGTTTCGCATCCTCTCCACACTGCTGCCCTTGCAGCAAGGTACAGCGAATGTCGGCGGGTTTGACCTGGCCACCCAACAGTCCGCGGT
>CAZQUW010000038.1:14891-33503 GCA_964596215.1 uncultured Planctomicrobium sp.
CCCCGCCTGCTGCTCCTGGATGAGCCCAGCACAGGACTCGATCCCGGAGCTCGGATCGAACTTTGGAAGTACTTGCGGGAACTGCGGCAGGAAATGTCGCTGACGATTGTGGTCACAACCCATCTTCTGGATGAAGCGGAAGATTGCGACCGCCTGGGGGTGCTGCACGAAGGGCAAATGGTAGCCCTGGACACACCTGATGCATTGCGAAGTTCAGTTGGTGGCGACTGCCTGACGATCCGCTCGCGAGAGCCGGAACGACTGGCCAGTGACATCACTGCGCGGTTTGGCGTGGCCGTGCAGCGTGTCGGTGACCTGCTGCGAATTGAACATGAAGGTGGGCATGATTTACTGCGAGATGTTGTCTCGCAGTTCGGTTCCGCGATCACTTCGGTGACCCTGGGCAAACCCACGTTAGAAGATGTGTTTGTACAACGCACCGGGAAACAATTCTGGTGAGATCCAACCGTTGCCCGACTCTCCCGAGTTGGGCGTTATGCTATGCCACTCGCCCGACTCTGAAGAGTCAGGCTACGATACATCGGACTTCACCATGAACCAGCCATCAGAGAATCAGCAGTCCGCGCGGCCTGGATTGTGGCTTCCGGTGTGGACGCTCGCCGAGCGAGAATTGATCCGCTTTCTGCGGCAACGGACGCGGGTCATCGGGGCACTGGGACAACCGTTGCTGTTCTGGATCCTGTTTGGTGCGGGATTGAGAAATTCCTTCCAGGCTCCCGCCTGGTCAATGGCCTTGGGCCGCGAGTTAACCTATCAGGAATATTTCTTTCCGGGCGTCGCGGTGTTGATTGTTCTCTTCACCGCAATTTTTTCCACGATTTCAATCATTGAGGATCGCAAAGAGGGCTTTCTGCAGGGGGTCCTCGTGTCCCCCATTTCGCGGTTGGCACTGGTGCTGGGAAAGTTGACCGGTGGGATGCTGTTGAGTTTGATTCAGGCAGGCAACTTTCTGGCACTCGCTCCCTGGATGGGAATCGCGATCAGTCCGTTACAATTCGTGCTGATTTTCGGTTTCTTAGGATTGCTGGCATTCACGCTGACCGCCCTGGGGTTTGTGATGGCTTGGCCGTTGGACTCGACACAAGGCTATCATGCCTTGATGAGCATGCTGTTGATGCCGATGTGGCTGCTGTCAGGAGCATTTTTTCCGGGTGGTGAAACGGGCTGGCTGTCATGGGTGATGCGGCTGAATCCCCTGACTTATGGCATCGCTGCCCTCCGAAGATTACTTTACTGGAACCATCAATTGCCAACTTCGATTGGTTTGCCTTCGCTGGTGACATCGATCCTGGTAACAGTTATGTTTGCCGTGGTATGTATCAGTTTGAGCGTTGTCCTGGCCAGCCGGCAGTCTTCCCGTAATGCTCGTTAGAGCTCAGATGGAGTTGCTGCGATGCCGGGGCCCAGACCAATTGACGTCACCCCCACTGGGGTATTTCCATGAATGCTATCGGCTTAATGCGAACTTATTTCACCCAACTGTTCTGTTCTGCATCGATCCTGGCGGGACTCTTGTGCGTCGCACCGGTCCGCGCCGAAGCCCAGGACGCGCCCCACACAACGAGCGCTCGTCCGAGTTTGTGGGATCCTGCCGGCATTCAAGACTTCTCATTGACGGATCGCACTGAAGAGACCGTCACCAGGCAAACACTGCTGGGCAAGGAATGGGTGGCGGGCTTTATTTTTACACGCTGCAAAGGACCATGCCCGGCAGTAGTGGGGCAAATGAAAATCCTGCAGGAGCAGACCGGCGTAACACTGGTCACGTTTTCCGTCCAGCCGGAAGTCGATACGCCTGAGGTCTTGAAGAACTTTTCGACAACTTATGTCCCCGATGCGAAGCCAGACGCCTCGGGAAAGGTGCCTCATTGGTACTGGCTGACTGGCGATCGAGCCCAGATCTATAACTTGATTGGCAAGAGTTTTCGGATGCCGGTCGCGGCCACACAAGGTCCGGAAGGGTTTGATGTCATTCACAGCAACAACTTGATGCATGTTGACGAAGAGGGGCGCGTCCTGGGGAAATACAATGCCCTGGAACCAGCCGAGATGGCGTTGTTGCGCCGCATCCTGCAGGGCAAAGCGCCGCGCGGCAAGATGGTTGCCAACATCCCTGCTGCCTCTGAGGGTGAAACCGTAGCTGTCGAGGGTGCGGAGGCCGCGGGACTCACCATGACACGCCCCGCCGAAGAGCCACCAGAAGAAACTGTCAATACGGCCCCGGACTGGGTCATGTCGCTGCCTGCATTAAACGCCAGTCTTAACGGACTCGCGACAATCCTGCTGCTGGCAGGCTATGTGATGATCAAGAAGGGCAGGGTGCAGGCCCACAAGACACTAATGTTGTCGAGCTTCGCCACTTCCATAGTGTTCCTGGGGTCCTACCTGACTTACCATTTCTTCGTACTGTCGAAGAAATTTCCCGGTACCGGACTCATTCGGCCGATCTACTTCTTGATTTTGATCAGCCATATCATCCTCGCGGCGGCGGTCCCGGTCCTGGCTTCGATGACGATCTATCGTGCCCTGCGTGGTGACTGGGCGCGGCATCGCTCGATTGCCCGGATCACGTTCCCGATTTGGGTTTACGTCTCCATTACCGGGGTGATAATATATCTGATGTTGTACCACTGGCCAGTGGCAGCCTGAGTTGCCCGGGAGAATTGAGAACAAACATGTCGCGACGATTCTGGTTAACCGCCTTAACGATGTCAGTGCTGCTGGGTTCGGGAATGTTCTCCGGAACTGCGGAAGCGTGTCCATCCTGTAAGAATGCGAATGCTGTTGATACGCGTCTGCCGTTAGCCTATCAGGCCAGCATTCTGTTTATGCTGGGCGTGCCCACGGTCATGTGTTCGATCTTCGGAGTCATGCTGTACCGCCTCAACAAGGCTCAAGTCCGGGCGATGGAAGCATTTGAAACCGGTGATGTCTGGCAAGGCGGCGCCGAACCGACGACCTGAGTTAAAGGATTCGGCATTGGCGTCTGTCGCCTCGCTCGCTTGTTGAACTCATCATCCGCGACGTAGTCCCGTGAGTAAGAGTCTGGGGGGCTGACGCCGCCCGGCTCACCACGAATCCTGAAATCGTGAGCCTTTCATATGCGTGTTCTGTGCATCGCCCTGCTCGGCGTTATTCTTCACTTATCAACGTCGAGCCCCACACTTCGTGCCGCTGATGCACCACCACAATTCGACGTCGAATACCGGCCGAATGTTGAATATGGCACCGGTGGTTCACACAAGCTGCGGTTGCATCTGGCGCTTCCCAAGGGGGGAGGCGAGAAACGGCCAGGGCTTATGTTCATTCATGGCGGCGGTTGGGCAGCTGGCAGTCGTGATGATCTCAGCAATCAGATTCAATACGCGGCCCGACAAGGTTATGTGGCGGTTTCGGTCGGATATCGATTTGCACCACAGGACCCGTTTCCGGCACAGATCGAAGATGTGAAGTGTGCGGCGCGGTGGCTACGAGCACATGCGGCGGACCTCCAACTCGATGGAGACAAACTGGGTGCGATTGGATTCTCCGCAGGTGCCCATCTCGCCATGATGCTGGGAGTCATGGACCAGGGGGACGGGCTGGAAGGTGAGGGTGGCTGGGCCGATCAATCGAGCAAGGTTCAGGCGGTCGTGGCGTATTTCGGCCCCACCAATTTTCAGGTGGAATTGCCGCCTATCTCCCGAGGGATCGTCAAACACTTCATTGGATTCGAACAGGGCGAGAAGCCGGAACTCTATAAGCAGGCATCGCCGATCACCTATGTCAACAAGGGGGACGCCCCCATGCTGTTGTATCAGGGAACCGAAGACATCCTGGTCCCCTATGATCAAGCCTGGTTTATGGCCCAGGCTCTCACGAAGTCCAAGGTTCCCGGCCGGATTGAGTTACTTCTGGGGGTAAATCATGGCTGGAACGGGACTGAGATGACTCGTACCGAACGAGAGTCGTTGGATTTCTTCGCCAGATGGCTACGGCCGGTTCAGAAATGACGCATCTCGAATTCCGAATGGCGATTGGAATTTGGGTGCCCTGGCCAGAATGGTCTAAGTTCGATCGTGAACTCCCTCATTCGTCATGAACACTCGCCGCCGACAGTTGTTCTTAGTTCGCGGTATTTCTACAATCTTTGCACCAATTGGTACGTGACGGTTCCCGAGGAAGATGCGTTCGTGCTCGGTACCGGGACGGTTGATGGTCCTGGTATCTCCGATTTTGATTTCCGCTCACTCCTCGCCAATCTGCACGGCAGTTTGGCCGTAACTGACGGCACTGTATCGGGTTGGCTGAAACGTACGCTTTAATAACAGGAGTGATAGATGGCAAATTTCTTTTTCACCAGTGAATCGGTCAGTATGGGGCACCCGGACAAGGTGGCCGACCAGATTTCCGATGGGATTCTGGACGCCATTCTGGCTCAGGATCCGATGTCGCGCGTCGCCTGCGAGACGCTGTGCACCACAGACTTGGTGGTGCTGGCTGGTGAAATTACGACGTCCGCAAAAATTAATCATGAGAAGGTTGTCCGCGATGTCGTCCGCGACATCGGTTACACCGGCGAAGACATGGGCTTTAATGCCGACTCCTGCCGGATTTTCCTCGGTCTGCACAGCCAGAGCGGCGATATCGCCATGGGTGTGGACCGCGACGGTGCAGGTGACCAGGGGTTGATGTTCGGTTATGCCTGCAATCACACTCCCGAATTCATGCCCTTGCCAATCGCCTTTTCGCACCGGATCTTGAATAAGTTGACCGAGATCCGCCAGCAGGGGATCGTCGACTGGTTGCGTCCTGACAGCAAGAGCCAGGTGACAGTGGAATTCGATGGCAAGAAGGCCGTCCGTGTTTCTGCCGTAGTTGTATCAACGCAGCATTCAGAGAAGGTCGATCAGAAACAGATCGAAGAATTCATCGTTCCGGAAGTCATTCAGAAGTCGATTCCGGCCGAATTGCTGACGGGGAAAGTGGATTACCACATCAACCCGACAGGGCGCTTCGTGATTGGTGGTCCTCATGGTGATACGGGCCTCACCGGCCGGAAGATCATCGTTGACACCTACGGCGGCTGGGGCCGCCATGGCGGTGGTGCGTTCAGCGGTAAGGATCCCACAAAGGTCGACCGCTCGGCAGCGTACATGGCTCGTCACGTCGCCAAGAACATCGTTGCGGCTGGCCTGGCTACCGAGTGCGAAGTCCAATTGGCCTACGCGATTGGTGTTGCCGATCCGGTAAGCATCAATGTGCAAACCAATGGGACCAATGTGGTGCCGGAAGATAAGATCAGCGCGATCGTTCGCGAGATCTTCCCGCTGACACCGCGGGGCATTATTAAGTATCTCGATCTGCGTCGCCCGATTTACCGCAAGACGGCATCCGGCGGACACTTCGGACGCACTGAGCCTGAATTTACATGGGAAAAAATCGATAAGGCAACCGATTTGAAGAAGGCTGCCGGTTTGTAATTCGTTTGGGTACAATCACCAGGAGCCCGGCTGCCACGCGCGGCCGGGCTCCTTTGCATTGCAGAGCCGATTTCCGTTTAGGCCAGCGGCCCCAATTCAGGGACGCAGGCAACAGCACCGACGGAATGGCCCACTGCATAAACAGCTGAGGCAAGTTTTAACTTGAACGATTAAATCCCCCACGGAGACGGACCTCCATGCCCAGCAAATTTGAGTTGATTCGGTCCGCTGCTCCGTCGCGGCTGTCTGCGGTGGCGGGCTACGGCGTGCTGTGCTTATTGGCTTCGATCATCCTGGTTCGCTGGGGATACGGAGCCTTGGCTGATACGATCTCCACGCCGAGTTACGCAATCTGCTTGCTGCTTGCCAGCCTGCTGTGCTGCAGCGTCAAGGTTGCCGCGGAATGGCCTCCCTATCGTCTTTCGCCCGGCGACAGCCTGGTATGCGGGACCTTGATCGGCCTGCCACTGCTGACGATCTCACTCACCTTGTTGACTTCCCACTGGACCTACCTGGGTGTCACAGCAACGGCGGTCTGGCTGGCCCTTGTGGGCTGGTTTTGCGTCTCCACAATCTCGGTCGATTGGCTGCGATGGATTCTGGGCGAAGTGATCTGGCCGGAAGTCGCACGCTTCCTTTGTCCGCCAGATGCAACACCGATCGCGCGCCCGGCCGTTTCGAAGTTCAAGACAGTGCCCCGCGAGTCACTGATTTCGCTGGCGCGTGAACCTGTTCTGAATGAGCCGCCGCTTGAAGAAGAGACTACAGGGGAACTGGTCAGTCGTTTGCAGCGGCGTTACCTCGAAACGGGTGCCGATCTGCTGGAAGGCCAACTGGTGGCTAAGTTTGAGCCAGGATCTAAGCAAGCGGTGTTGCACGTACCGTTCAGCCCGCCATTTTCAGCGCCCCCCCAAATCGACTGCGAAGTCGCCGACGGCTCGGAAGTTCGAATTAAGGTGGGCGCGGTCTTCAACTATGGCGTGCGTTTGGAACTCAAGCGGAACTCACCCGACTTGCCCCAGCAGACTGTCGCGGTTGACCTGTACGCTGAGTTACCAGCTTCGGATTCACCCGCGACAGTGGCGTTGTCCTGACAGCCGCCGCACTACCGCGACAACGATCGAGCGATCGTTAGTCCGCAACTTCTGCCCAGATCACCAGTTCTACCGATGCGTTTAGCGGCAGTTCGGCAACCCCCACCGATACGCGAGTATGCTTGCCGGACTCGCCGAAAATATCGACCAGCAGTCGCGAGGCGCCATTGACGACTTGCGCCTGCCCGGTGAATTCCGGGGCTGACGCCACGTAGCCCTCAACGCGCACAATCCGCGTGACTTTGTCGAGGCTGCCGATCAACGCCTTGATCTGGGAGAGGGCATTTAACGCGCAGATCTGGGCCGCATTGTTGCCGTGTGAATCTGGAACGTGTCCGCCAACCTTGCCGGCGAACAGCAGTTCCTTGCCACTCATTGGAAGCTGACCGCTCGTCACGACCAGATTTCCAATGCGTGTCGCCGGTACGTAGTATCCGATTGCCTCAGGTGCCGAGGGCAGGGTGAGTTCCAATTCTTTGAGCCGCGTTTCAATTCGACCGGGCATAGTCTCTACTCCTGCAAAGGCACTCTGAGGGGACAATTCCGAAAGGGTACACCGTCGATTCCGCAGACTGTCCGATCCGCTTCAGGACCGCAACTGCGATATCTTCCCCTATGCTACGAGAATTGGTTCGGTAGCTCAAATGTGGCCAACTGCAGCATGACAATCGTGAAGATCGCCAACTTCGGGAGAAATCGGTTAATTTACCTCCTGCCCGTACAGGGTGAAGGCGGTAAAATAATGTAGAGATATAGACTCGCGACCCTCCATAGGGACGGCTTTCCCCTGACTCAGCAGATGGCGGTGGACGGTGACAGTGAACCCAGCCTCGGAACAAGCAGCGGACGGTATGGCCGTCTCCGAGGGGACGTGGGTGCAGACTGATGCTGATCGTGAGCGCTCGCGGGCACATAGCATCCGTCGCGAACATCCCCCTGCTGCAGTGGCCGGCTATCAGATTAAGGAGAGCCTGGGTGAAGGTGCTTACGGCTCAGTGTGGCTGGCCACCGAGTTGGGCACTGGCAAGAACGTTGCAATAAAATTCTATACGCAACGCCGCGGGCTCGACTGGTCGTTGTTAAATCGTGAGGTCGAAAAGCTGGCGGTGCTCTACACCTGCCGCAATATTGTCGGACTGATCGCCGTCGGCTGGAATGCAGACCCCCCGCACTATGTGATGGAGTACCTCGAGAACGGGTCGCTATTAAATCTCCTGGAGCAGGGGCCGCTGACCACCAAGGAAGCAACCCGCATTGGCCGCGACGTCCTCATGGCCCTGGTGCATGCCCACGGGAGCGGCATCCTGCATTGCGACTTGAAACCGGCCAATATTTTGCTGGACAAGAACCTGGAGGCACGGCTGGCGGACTTCGGCCAATCGCGGTTGTCGCACGAGCAGCATCATGCCTTGGGTACGCTGTTTTTCATGGCCCCGGAGCAGGCGGATATCAATGCCGTGCCCGACGCACGCTGGGATGTGTACGCGTGGGGCGCCGTCATGTACCAGGCTTTGACAGGTGAGCCTCCCTATCGTTCACCCGCCAATGAAAAACGACTGGCGGAGACACAACCTGCCGAATCCCGGCTGGAGACATACCAACGCATCCTGCGGAGCGACCCGCGTCCTCGGGCTCACTGGCGGGCGCGCGGCGTCGACCGGCAGTTGGCAGAGATCATCGATCGGTGCCTGCAGATCGACCCCAATCTGCGATTTCCGAATGCCCAGGCGGTTCTCGACGCGTTGGATGCACGGACGCGGCACCTCACCAATCGCCCGTTGCTGACGCTGGGCATCGCAGCCCCGATTGCCCTGCTGCTCGTCATTGGCACGTTGGCCAACAACGCAATGTCGGCTGCAGTCCTTTCTGCCCAGAACAATCTTCTCGATAGAGCGTTAGAGAGCGATGCCGTTACCGTTAAGATCCTCGCCCGGTCGATCGAACGTGAATTAGAAGACCGAACCAGCGAACTGCGTAAAGTGGCGGAGGATGTCCGGGTCGCCGCAGCGCTGGAGAGTGAAGGGAACCTGCCGTGGGAAGAGCGTTTGAAACTGCGAGAAGTCCTGGGGGAATGGAAGTCCCTGGTCGATGAGGCCCGCAGGCGGCAGGGGCTGGAACCCGACACCAGCTGGTTCGTTGATGACGCCACCGGGCTGCAGCTCTACCGCGACCCGTATGAAAGCCGCACTGTAGGCAAAAACTATCGGTTCCGCGATTATTTTCACGGACGCCGCATGAACTTCCCCAAGGACAACGTACCCGCAGATGTCGGCCCCATCAGTGAGCCCTATGTATCGATGGCGTACCGCAGTGAGGCGTCCGATGCGTACCGTGTCGCGATTACGGTCCCCATCTATTCATCGAGCCGTGACAAAGTAATTGGGGTCCTCGGTCGCTCAATGAGCTTGGAGCAATTACTGGCTGCCTACAAGCCGCAGATCGAGGCAGCCGGAACCACAAATCAGATCGAACGTACAATCGCGCTCTACGATGGACATGTCACGAACGATGTCAAGCACGATCCCACCTTCCATCTGCTTGACCATCCCTGGCTGTCCGATCGCAAATTCGCACGGCTGGCCGAGTCGGATCGTAAACGGCTGCAGGTCGATCCGAAACATGCCGGTCAATTAGCCAAATTACAAGAACGGGTGGAATCCGGTGCCGCTTCCAATCAGCCATTGGATATTGCCGATTGGGATCGCAGCCTGGAATTTCAAGACCCCGTCAGCCAGCTGGATCAGGCACGTTATGGCGGCACCTGGCTAGCCGCATTCTGGCCTGTGGGGAAGACCGACTGGATCGCTGTCGTCCAGGAGCGGCGTTCGACCGCCAAGTATCCGGTGCAACAAATGGAACTGCAATTGAAGCAGTACATGCGGCTGGGATTGCTGTTCTGCTGTGGGTTGATCGGCTCGTTGTGGTACTTCATTTTCCGCGTACTGAGTGATCAGACTCGAGGAAAATAGAGTGTTGAGGCGACGATTCAGGCCGCTGATCCACAGCTCGAAGCGTCAGCGAGTGCAATGTACTCCCAAATTCGCAGCATCCGCGCGCTCATGTTTCGAGCTGGTATGCTGGTTGTCCTGCCACAGGTGACACTCCCGCGTGTGGAATATCAACCGATGAACTGGGCCGCCTTTCTCGAGAGCCGCCGCTGACGATGATACTTCAGACCGGGCAGGAAGAAGCACAATCCGGAGACGACACCGAAGACCACCAGTCCGTAATCGGGCCAGCAGGCCATCACGATACTCGTCAGAAACAACGCCGCGGCTTGCAGGTAAAAACTGCCTGAAAGTATGCCGGCCTTGACCAGAAATACCATTCCACTGGAAAGCGCCAAAACCGGGGACAGCGTCAGGACCTCAAGTCCCAGAATGATTTCGACCACAAACAGCAGGGTACAGGAAATCACGCTGCCGGCCCACACGTGCGCGATCTGTCGTTCCACGAACGTAATCGGACCTGAACGCCGTCGCAGTCTCCAGAAAATGGAAGCCCAGGCCCCCAGGCCGATGGTCCACAAGGCCAGATACGGCTCAGGTCGGTCGAAGTGTTCCAGCTTGAACCAGTTGGTCATCAGGCATAAAAGCAGCAGGACCAGGCTGTGCCACATCCACAGCAGACCCCAGTTCTCCAGCACGGCAGCGTGGTGAGTCTCACGCAGCATCCGACTGATGATACCACTGAGGTTGGTCAGGCGGGCGGAAATGGGTTCATTAGCGAGAAACGCTTCGAGATCGTCGGCCAGTGCTGCTGCCGACTGATACCGTAACTCTTGCGGTTTTTGCAGGCATTTCAACGCTATCATTTCCAGGTCTGGATCAGCCTGGGGATTCAGCAACCGGGGCGGCAGGGGATCTTGTTCCAGCACGAGCATGACGGTATCAAACGGGGTCGCCGCCTGAAATGGCGGACGGCCGGTCAACATCTGGTAGAGGATCGCACCGAGACTGTAGACGTCTGTGGTGACTCCCACCGCACCGCGGCGACCGGCGGCCTGTTCGGGAGCCATATAGCTGGGTGTTCCGAGGATTGCCCCGGTCTGCGTGAGACTCGCCATCCCCTCATCGCGGTCCCCCCCGTCTGACGTCCGTTTAGCGAGACCAAAATCGGTGATCAGCGGCAACCCGTCCCGATCGATCAGGATATTCGATGGCTTCAGATCGCGATGGAGGATGCCTCCCGCATGGGCCGCGGCGACAGCGCGACACACTGGCGCCAGCAGTGCCGCAGCCTCGCGGGGCCCGATAGGCCCATCCAGCAATCGACGAGACAGCGTGGTCCCTTCGACATACTTCATGCTGAAGTAGGGTTGCCCTTCCTGCTCACCCACTTCGTATACGGGCGTAATATGCGGATGATCAAGCGCTGCAGCGGCAGCCGCTTCGTGCAGAAACCGGGCGATATCGCCCGACGAAGCATGTTCGCCGCGCAGCAGTACTTTCAGCGCGACAATACGGCCGAGGGAAATCTGGCGTGCCCGGTAGACGACCCCCATCCCGCCCCGTCCGATTTCCGCCAGGAGCTCATAGTCACCGAAAGTCCGGAGGGGGGCACCAACAATATCTGGCTTCGGTGCGGGGGACACCAGTCCGGGAATCACATGAAAGCCAGGAATTATCGTGATTTCGTCGTGCAAACTTCCCAGGTCGTCGGCCAGCTGTGCGGTCGCCCACAACTCGCGTAACTCTCCAGCCAAGTCAGGATGCTGCCGCGCAACCTCTTCGAATGGAGGATGTTGACCTTTGCGAGCTGACTCTAATAGCTCATCGATCAACACGGCCAGTTGCGAATCACGTTCAACGTTTGAAGTCGGAACCACAGGTGAGATCCCTCCGGATCAGGGGCATCGGCCTGCCGCAGACAGCCCCCCACCCGTGTAACGTGATGTACGGAGCGGGGATTGAGCGGCGCCAAGTCAGGCTAGCAGAAGGCCGGGCCCTCACGGTACCGGACTCACCTGGAATTATAGTTGCGGCAACCAGCCCCTACGGAATGGCCTGGCAGGTGATTTTCAACTTGATCACCTGGACCTTTTCCTGGTTGGTTTCGATTTCAATCTTCAATGGCTTCAACGCGGTGTAAACCGCTTCACGCTTGCTCGGCGCGACTTTCACGAATAGCTCGTAACGCCGATGATCACCGGCCTGAGCTTTGAATTTCGTGTCAGGCTTGAGTTCGAACGAGAAACGATCATCCGGGCAGGTGACTTTGACGATTTTCAATTCATCCGACACCCCGCGAGTGTAGAGGAACAAACGAGTCGAGAGAGGTTCCTTGGGGTCAAAGGCACTCAAGGCAAGCTGCATGCGTTCTTCGTGCCAGCCCGGACCGAAAATTTGCAAGGGGCCGCTCCGCTTGGCAACAGCATCTACCACCAGTTTAATGGGCTCGGGAGCCAGCAAATTCACGGTGATCGGGTCGCGGAACTCGCCCACAGGAATATCTGATTCGAGGACAGCCTTTAAGTCGTATCCTGACTTCACCTTCATTTCAGCGAGCTTTTCCGCAGACATGGGGGTGACCGTCACCTTTAGTTTCGGATTCGCATTCGTGACGGACTCGACTGCGAATTTTTCCACGGTCGCGGAAGTCACTGTCCCGGTATACTCCTTCGACTGACCTTCGGTGACTTCGCCGATATTCCATTGACCGATCGGTTCCAGGACAATCCGTTTGACCACTTTGCCCTTCACATACATTTTGACTTCAGGTTGATCCGGATCGTTGGTCTTGAAAGGCGCATACTGGCGAAACTCGGGGGTCTCGGCCTTGATGTGCCATTTTACTGTCGCCTTGGCAATTTCATTCGGCTTGAGGCGCAGCTTGTCAATTTCAAAACTGGTACAGGTGGAGCAGCTGGGCGGCAATTTTTCGAGAGTCAGATCGGCAGTGCCCACGTTCTTAATCTCGAAGACGTGGTCAAACTGCTGTCCGACTTCGGTTGAACCAAAATCGTAGGTGTCGCCGCCTAAGACTTCGACCTTCGCCTTCCCGGCAGTTTTCGCCGCGGGGTCAGCAGCGGCCCCTTCCGCCGTCTTGGCGGCGGAACTTTCAGGCTTAGTCGCGGTGGACTGCGAAGTACTCGAATTGCAGCCGAGACCGCAGCTCGCCAAAACCCCCAGAGTCAGACAGCTTGCGAAACAATGAGACCAGAACTTGAATGTAGACCACGCCATCATGCCCGGAATTCCTCTATCAAAAGTGCCGCGATCGAACCATCCTGGGACTGACTGCGGCAATGGACTCAATCTACTCTTAACGACTACTTCCGCGATGTTCGCTCAGGCTCTGCCTGAAATCGCAAACGTATTGTTCACCAAATTGGCGCTTCCAGCTAGCCGACTCGCAATCACCGTCAGGCACATGCAGACCTAGTCCGTCTGCATGATTGAAAGCCAAAATTTATCACTTTGTCGACAACTGCTCCATCCGTTTTCGAACCTTATCGGTCAGCCATTTATCAGTATGGCCGGCAACATGGTTGATGTCATCCTGTTCGATCGCGGCCCGAGCCGCTACCGAGGCCAGTTGGACTTCACCTGCAGCCATAAAGACTTCTGCGGAATCGGCCTGTAACTCTGCGTTATGTGGATAACGCGATAACGCGATCTGCATCTCCCGCACGGCAGCCCGGTGCTCTTCCTGTTTTCCCGATTTCTCGGCCCCGGCGTTGTAGAATAGGCCGAGCCCCCGGTGTGAATGAAAACTTCGAGGGTCTCGTTCTACAACTGCCTGTTGCGCGAGAATCGCACGTTGAAAATCTGCGTTATCGGGTTCTGAATTCGATCTCCATTTTGCGAATAAAGTTCCTGCCAGTCGGTCCCACGGCTGCGACGCCAGCGGATCGGCCAACGTTGCCTGCTGATATAATTGTTCTCGTTGCGAGGGCAGCTTTGCATAATCGGCGCGGGCCAGGAGCGATTGAACCTGGCCGACCGGTTGAGCCGCGGTCCAGAAGCCTCCTGCGAACAATCCCAATCCTCCGGCCAATACGATCCCAATTCCCCACTTTGGTAAGGTAATGTCCGTTGCGTCCGACGTTCCACTGCCAGCGAAAATCGCGGCCAGCAGTAAGACTTGCGTTATTGCCGGCATCCCAATGCCTCCGGCACCACACAAGTGGGTCAGTAATCCTAAACTTGCCGCCCCCCACATCACAGGTCGAATGCCTTCCGCAGGCAGAAGGACATCGAGCACCTGGATCGCGATCATCCAGGCAGCCAGAAATACCAATAATGGCATTTCCAGAGCGCCTTCTACCAACCACAACGCCAACAGCCCGACTAACCCTCCCCAGCGAATGGGACTCATCCAACCCGTCAGGACCACTGAAGTCACACCGGGTTCTACTGGCGCTTTACGCAATAGAGCCTCCGGCTGTGGGATTTTTCGTGCGGGACGGGGCGTTACTCCTGATTCCGAGACTGACCGAGCTAACGGAATGACTTCATATTTCAGGACTTGCGCTGAATTCTCGCTTTCAGCGACACCGGTTCGCGACGCCCCTTTAGCCAACCAGAGGCCCCTGATAATACAAAATACCAGCCACCCCAGTCCCGCCAGGGCCAGCAGTCCGCCGTTTGCCCAGACATCCAGGATCAAATTGTGTGGATCTGCAATCTCTTCGCTGGACCGCGGTAGCTTGTGAGCCAGATAATTCTGCCTGAACTGCCCTGGACCGACTCCAATCAACGGTGATTCTCGAATCACCTGCAGGCTGCTCCACCAATATTCCAGGCGATACTGCAGCGACTTGGGGGCTTCAGCGAGGACCAGTCGGTCCAGACCTCCCGTAAGTCCCGCCACCAGGGTAATGCCCCCGATACCGACAATTGCCAGCAGGCCCCCGATCACGAGGTGACGTCGCTGGAAAGTCCATTTCCAGCCCCGACCGAGCCCCCAGACCAGCAGACTCACAGCCCCTCCGACGTAGGCCGTCCGGCTTTTGGTTAGCAGCAGGCAATATCCGATCACCAGCAATGTGACGACGAGCCCCACGAGTCGGGCCACTTTCCCTGAGCGACTTACTTCGCCAGGAGTTCTCGGAACTGCCGCTGCTCCGTTGCCGATCGCGAATTGCACTGTCTGAAACGCCAGCACAGACCACCAGACCAGCAGCAAGCCAGCGAAAGAATTCGCCAAAGCAAAGCGCCCCAGGGGTTCGGAACTGTGCTTCAAACGACCTTCCAGAAGAGCCCTGCCAGAACCACTCAGCATATGTGGTGCGAGCCCGTTTCCCAGCATTTGAGAACGAATCTTCTGCATCCGCTGGACGTCAGCAAAGCCTCCGGCGGCTGCGGTTTCCTCAAGCTGATCAAGTTCCTGACGTTGCCGTTCGTAGTCCGCAATCATCTGCGGATAGAACACGTAACGCTGGGTCAAACCGTAAGAGCTCAACGTCAGAACGGCCGCGAGGGCCACCACCGTCCATTCGCGACGCGCTTCGCTTTTCGCCAAGGTAACACGGAGCAACGGAAACGCCACCGCGAGCGCAGTCCATTCCCAGATCAGGTTGACAGCGGCGCGGCGATCACCAGATGTCCCGACGATGATCAGCCCGGAAAGAATGTGACCGGCCGCCAGCAGGCAAACAGCCCACTGCAAGCCATCCCATCTGAACCGCCATGTGGTCCCGCGAAACCCCAACCACCCGGCGAGGGCCAGAGCGATGAACCAGCCCTCGGCAATTGGCAGCGTGTCACCGAGCGCGGTCCCTTCCGTCGGCTGCCACCAGCGAATGAAAAACAGCCCGCTGACCAACGCCAACCAGACCCCGCGCAGCGGGTCCCCCAGATCCGATGTCATTGACGACACCGGAGCAGTCGGTGCAGATCGGCGGGCAGAGCGAGGAGTGGTCATGGTCAATCTCGTGCTTGACGTCCTGCCGTTTCCAGAATGGCAATCACCGCCAACACGCACACAATTAAGCCGCACACCAGGCCCGCAGCATACCACCCCTCGACTTGATACAGCAGCAACCCCGCGAGTCCCGTCGTCAATGTCGTCAAATGAATGGTTGCGACGGCGGCCGGCTTTCTGAGGCCCAGCTCCACCAGTCGATGCGAAAAATGCGACTTGTCGGGCTGAAAAGGACTGCGTCCCTGCCAGATTCGAATCAGCAGTACCGAACAAATGTCATACAACGGCACCGCCAGAATACACAGCGGGGCCAGAATGACATGTGTTCCCCGCTGACTCGCTTCGTAAAATGTTCCTTGAACAGTCAGGCAGGCGAGCATCAAGCCGATAAAGTAGCTGCCGGTATCACCCATAAAAATCGTCGCGGGAGGGCGATTGTGAATCAGAAAACCAAGCAACGAGCCGGCCAGGATCAGCAGTGCGCCCCCTACCAGCCAGCGGGGTTCACTGGTCGCACTCAGCATGATTACGCCAAACAAACTGGCAGCAATTAACCCGATTCCAGCCGACAACCCATCCATGTTGTCGAGGAAATTGAACGAGTTAATCAGTACCAGAATCCACAATACGCTGAACGCGGCACCAATTCCCGGCACCTGCACAAATATCGTTCCTTGAATTCCGGCCCCAAACACCAGTCCGCAGGCCACCAGGAATTGAACGACCAGTCGCGGTTGCCAGGGAAGGCTCCTCCAGTCGTCGAACAGGCCCATCACTGACAGGACTGTTCCCCCGGCCAGAATGGCCCACATTTGCCCCGAGCGAAACTTGATGCCATCCAGATGCGGCACGATCGCTTCTGGCAGCCAGTCTTTGAGAATCGGTACATAGGGGAGGCTCCAGGCGATCAGCCAGCCCCCAACGAGCGGGACGACAACCCCTAACCAGATTCCGATGCCTCCGCCCAGGGGAGTCGGAACGACATGCACTTTACGGGCCGCCGGTTGATCCATCAGGCCCCACCGCGGCGCCAGTCGACGCATCATCCCGGTTCCCAGGCAGGACAACAGGCACGCGGGAAGGAAACAGAGCAGGGCGAAGGAAAGCATGCGCGGAAAGCACTTAATTTAACGCTGACCAAACCTCGGCATCAGTTCGGGTCCGCGGTGAATTATCGCGGATCTGCACTCTGAAGCGGGATTATGCCAGGAATTCTGTTATCAACGAAGCATAGTGAGCCACAAGTGAAATGAGATTCTATCGGCGAAGGGGACCATTAACCATGATCGCCAAACATGTTACGGAAGCCCAAGCACTCGTCCGCTTAACTTGAAAAATGCCCATCGGGCACCCCGCGTCGCGGCAACCTTAGCGACTGGCTTTCCTCGATACGATAATCCGCCTATCGTATGTGGGGTGAATTGTTCAAAAGACTCGCTGTCCGACAGTTACAGCAATTGAAGTGAGAGTTATTCACCCGCTGATCGTAACGACAATCTTAGCTGGAAATGGCAGCTCACAGATATGGCCCTGACACCGACCCAAATTAAGGCTCACCGCGACGCGGGCCTTCTGGAAATGCACTGGAGCGATGGCACGATTTTTAAGCTGCCGTTCAAATACTTGCGCGGCGAGTGCCCGTGCGCGGGCTGTATCGATGAATGGACGGGTCAACGAATCCTGGATCTAGACACGATCCCCGAATCAATTCAGCCCGAGCAACTGACCCCCAGCGGCAATTATGCGATCAAGTTCACCTGGAGCGACGGCCACAGTTCGGGCCTCTACACCTGGGACCATTTGCTGGACATCTGCCGTCGCCATACTGCGTAAGCAACGGCCCTCACTTGAATACCAGCCCACAGCGTAAGCAAGTGGATATTCCCGCGAATTAAGTGGTAATTACCCTCATTCGCGGCACGCAGCCGAGTACCTTGAACAGGCTTCCCACTGCACAGATTGCAAAATCTGCGGCGGAGACCTGCGGCCCAGCCAGTGTTCAGCGTCACCTATGCCGACTCGCGCTGGAACCGCGAAATCGAGGTCGCATGGCGTACAATCCGGCCGTCGACAAGATAGATCACATCTTCTGCAATGTTCGTCGCATGATCGCCAACGCGTTCAATGTTGCGAGCGGCGGAAAACAAGTGCATGGCCGGAGCCACAAGATGTGGGTCGTGCTTCATCATCAACGTCAATTCGTCGATTGTCAGCCGATGCAGGGTATCGATTTCCTCGTCACCACCGCAGACCATCGCAGCTTCGAACCGATCCATGTGCTCGTAGGCCCCCAGAGCTTTCTGTAACTGCAGGGCAGCTTTATGGGCCATTTCCAGCAAATGGCGAGGAATCGATATCGGCGGCAGATTCACGAGCGCGGCACCTCGCTCGGCAATGTTGATCCCGACATCTGCGATTCGTTCGAGTTCTCCAGAAATCTTCATCACCGAGGCAATCCGACGAAGATCCTTTGCAACGGGCTGATGCAGAGCGAGAATTTTCAGGCAAGATTCATTGATACCGATGTCGGCGAGATCGATCAAGTCGTCGCTGGCTGCGAGTCGGCGAGTCAATTCGGGATCTGGGTTCTCAAGTGTGGCGACACTTTGCCTCACCACTTCGGTCGTCATTTCGCTCATCTGGGAAATGGCCGACTGCAGTGACTCGAGGTCCCTGGTGAAATGAATCGTCATGTCGTCTCACTTTACAGCTAGTCCATTGCTGCGAAACTGCTGACTCTGAACGAACTACTACGCGAGCCCGTCGGCACCACGGTTCTCGCACCAACAAATCCTAGCACACCATTTGAGTCAGTGTACACAGGAATGTGAAGTGCATAATTCAACAATTGTGAATAATTTGTGAATTACCGCAACTCCGATTTCTGGACATATTGCAGCAGCGAGCGAAGTTTCGCGGAAATATGAGGACGACGCCTTGCGTAAACATTTGACCACAAGTAATCTTGCAATCACTTCCTGATAGATTCGATGTTTGGCCACCGAATTACGGCAGAAGATCGAATTTCACAACCAACGGCTTCTCCTTTTCAACAGTCACCGTAAAACCCGAAGTCGCCGGATTCATGTACTTTTCGGGGGAAAGATAAGTAGCGGGATAGAGGTTTCCCTTGGCATCCCCATGTGCGGCTTCTTTCTCGATTGTCA
>CAZQUW010000039.1:0-1475 GCA_964596215.1 uncultured Planctomicrobium sp.
GTCGGGTCCTTTATTCAGGAAGACATCTAAGTTGACTGAGATGGATGTGGAATCGGCAGTGCGGTGGTCGGCCTGGCCGGCGGTCGTCTGTTATGTGGTGGCGTGGGGCCTCTGCCTGCGGCCTTCGCACGGACGTTGGCGGCCCGCGATCCGACTCGCCTGGACCGCCGGTTGGCTGGCGCTGGTGGCGCATGTTGTTCTGGCGATGGGTCTCGTACATGGCTGGAGCTGGACTGCGGCCTACGAGCACACCGCACGGCGTACTCAAGAACTGGTCGGTTGGAATTGGGGCGGCGGCGTCTGGTTCAACTTGCTGACCGTCGGGGTGTGGGGCGCCGATGTCTTACGGATGTGGCTGGGCCGGCCTGGTGCCGAGCGTTCAGGTCCGGTGGCTGGCGGGCGGGGACTGTGGTGGAGTTTTGCAGTGCAGTCATACATCGCATTCATGATGTTGAATGCGACCGTGGTGTTTGGTTCGCGGTTTGCTCAATTTACCGGTTGTCTGGTGTGTGCCGGTCTCGCGGCGTGTGTATGGCAACAGTCTTACACCTCCCGGGACTAGGGTTCGAGTTGGATCGATCGTATCGGAAAAGCAGGCTTGGCATCAGGTTGAGATGAATTCAGCGGCACATGATGTCGACTGTCAACCAGGGCGAGTAATTCCTACGACTGGAAAAAGAATGAAACGCGTCAGCTTGAACGCTTAACACAAACTGTTCACTTTTCGAAACGCGACGGAATCAGGCGTGCAGACCGTACGGGGTGCTGGAAAATTTTTTCCATATGCATTCCGGGGGCGTCTGCGAGCGATATTCGATGCTTTTCTGCAGCAGATCGTTCCATCTGTAGCCGTCGCTTTAAGGCTCATTGTGCGCACCGTCGCCACTCTGGCACGTCCAGTGCGTTTGGTTGCTTGAGCACGACAACAGATTGCTGGCGAGACGGCGACCGTCGCCATGTGAGAACCGCAGTGAACCGGAGCCAGTTTCTGGACCGCGAATCACTCGCTTCTGACATGGAAACAGTCGGTCGGAACGTGGGCAATCTTCCTGCGCAGGTGCTAAGTGATCCGGCGTTGGCCAACGCTGGTGAATTGTGGCGGACAGCGAAAGAGCAGTCGTTTTGGAACCTCCTCAGTCCATTTCGGTTGCCGCTGAACGTCGAGAAGTCGGTAGGAGCGAGCCGGGTTTCCTCACCCCGTTTGCTCTGCATCGCAAAGCTCAACAGAGCTGGGCGATGCGCCGGAAAGTGCGATTTGTTTCTCGGTTTTTACTCTCTCAATGCAGCGCGAAAGGCAAAGTACGAACATGGTCAAGAATTTCCTGAATGATGAGAACGGTGCTATCGTCTCGATCGAATTGGTCCTCATCATCACCATCGCCGTTCTGGCGTTGATCGTTGGCTGGAGCGAAGTCGCTGTCGCCGTCAACACCGAATTGAACGACATCTCGAACGCTGTTGGTTCACTGAACCAG
>CAZQUW010000039.1:1575-22670 GCA_964596215.1 uncultured Planctomicrobium sp.
GATGGCCCGGCGGGATCATTCTCGATGGTCTAACGACTACAATACCCAGCTGGAAGCCCATGCTTCCAGTTGGGCTGTTGCATTCTTTGAAGCAGAACAACGGTCCGATTGCCACATTCGAGCCTCGATAGCCGGGAGATTGGCACTGGCCCTGGCGATTACGGACCGAGGCACACATCATTGTTAAAGCAGGAATGACATTGCTGCCTGAATCGTGATACGTTTTGTTGCGGCTGCTTGACATCCGACGGGTGTTTCGAGCGGTCCACCTGCTGTCCGGGTGCCGCACACGGAAACGCCTCTACACCCATCCGCTCTAAGTTCGCCCCCACTCGCGCGGGCCAAAGACAGGGCGACTCAAGCCCTCGACGGTCAGCGTCGTCATCGACCGAGCCAGAACGCTGATGGATTGCTGCAGCCTTGGAAGTGAACACGCGGGACAATCGCACCGAGCCTGCTGCGCTCTTTACTCTGCCGCAGAGTTGGTCCATTTTATTTAACCACGCAGTGTGGTGATTCAGAAACAGACGATGTGTCAGTGCTGCACCCAAGTCTTACTACAGCGCCAACCGTCGCGAGGTGGATTTCCCGCACGCCGGACTTCTTCGGCACAATCGTTGCTTGGGAATATCTACAACTGATTGCATGACGGTACAGGTGCGGCATGACGTCTGGCCTGACGCGCATCGAGAATCACTCGAAGGCGTCAACACGCTTCGACGGCATGTTCGCAATGAACCGGAATCATTGGTTCTGTACAGGTTCGTGGTGACTCGTGTCGGCCGGCACTGGTTGCTCATGCGGGGTTGCAAAACAGCACGACCAAGCGGTTTCCTCACCGTTTGTTGGTGTTCGCCCTGCACTGTTCTGGATGTTTCCGAACTCAGTGACGTTTCCTCACGTCGCTGGAGCGTTTCGAGTGGCCGTTGTTCGGCTGCCGCAAACGTCAGGAAAGGTCCCTCGTTTTTTCTCTCACTCTGAATGTCTGCGCGAAAGGACAATGTACGAAATGGTCAAGAATTTTCTGAATGACGAGAATGGTGCCATCGTCTCGATCGAATTGGTTCTCATCATCACCATCGCCGTTCTGGCGTTGATCGTCGGCTGGAGCGAAGTCGCCGTCGCCGTCAACACCGAATTGAACGATATCTCGAACGCGGTTGGTTCACTGAACCAGGGCTTCAGCGCTGTTGGCTTCTCTGGCACGAACGCCGGTGGCGGGCTGGCCCCGAAGCTCAAGTCGACCTACAACGCTCAGGTCTTCAACGATACGCCTGACGATTGCGACAACAATCAGACGTGTGACCTGGTCGGCACCGGCCCCGTTGCAGGGAATGGCTGATTCTTGGGGCTAACATCTCATGCTCTGTTGTATCCAGAGCATGAGATGTCCTGAGGAAACAAGACCCGGCTGGAAGCAACTTTGCGTCCAGTCGGGTGATTTCTTTAGTATACGGGTTGTTGGCGCGGGACCCAGAGTTTTCAAACTAAACGCGACCAAAACGGCATCGCCAGTTCATCACTCCGGATTAATAACTCACGGTTTCGCCCACGGCCTGACTTCACCTCACATTACGCGAGCAGTTGCGATAACACCTTGGCATCATGAATGTCAGTCAACCGCTCTTCGCGACCATGTACATCGTAGGTCACACGTTTGTGATCGAGCCCCAATTGATGCAGCACAGTCGCATGCAGGTCGGCAACCATCACGCGGTTCTCCACCGCATGGTAGCCCAACTCGTCGGTGGCTCCATAAGCCTGGCCCCCTTTAATGCCACCACCGGCCAGCCACATACTGAAGCCCTGCTTGTGATGATCACGCCCATCGCCCGACTGGCTGACCGGCGTCCGGCCAAATTCACCACCCCACATCACGAGGACATTATTCAGCAGGCCCCGCTGTTTGAGATCCTTCAACAATGCGGCCACTGGCTTGTCGGTCTGGTCGCAACATTTCCTGGTATTTTCGGCGTTCTTCGAGTGCGTATCCCAGATCTGTCCTTCAACAAAAATCTGCACATACCGGACGCCTCGCTCTACCAGGCGCCGGGCGATTAAACACCGCTTCGCATAGCTGTCGGTGGGGGACTGTCCAATTCCATACAGCTCCTGTGTCTCCTTGGTTTCCTCGGCGAGGTTCAACGCGGCCCCGGCCGATAATTGCATGCGGCCGGCCAGTTCGTAACTCGCAATCCGGGCTTCTAATTCAGGGGCCAGACGGGGGACTTGTTCGCGATGTTCAGAGTTGAGTTTATACAGCAGATCGCGCCGCAACTGTTGGGTCTTGTCAGTGATCGGCGTTGCAGGTTGCAGATACAGCACCGGGGTTCCTGAATGGCGAAAATGCACGCCTTGATACTTCGGCGGCAGGAATCCGCTCGACCAGTTGCGAGTCCCATCAGTCGGGAGCGAACTGTCGTTGCGCAGCACGACGTAGGCCGGCAAATTCTGGTTCTCAGAACCAAGTGCATAGCTCGCCCAGGCACCGATCGTCGGACGGCCGCTGACAATCCGGCCGGTATGAATGTGCCATAGAGCCTGCTCGTGATTGTTGTGCTCGGAATACATTGAACGGATAACGGCGATGTCATCGGCGCAGCTGGCGGTGTGCGGGATCAATTCCGAATATTCGATCCCGCTCTGGCCATACTTCTGAAATTTGAATGGACTGCCCAGCAAGTTGCCGTGTGACGAAATCTTCACCAGATCGGTGAAATACTTCGGCATGGGCTGGCCGTTGCGTGCATTCAGTTCCGGCTTGGGATCGAGCAGATCCATATGGCTGGGGCCGCCATGTTGAAACAGCTGAATGACCGCCTTGGCCTTCGGCGGAAAATGTGGCTCGCGCAGCGTGCTGGACGATTCGGCCCGAGCCATGTTCTGTGCCAGCAGGCTGCTGACAGCCATTCCGGCGAAACCTGCAGCGGTCCGCGAGAACAGGTCGCGCCGACTGAGGGCCGCGAGTAATTCGGGTGATGCTGAGTGAGTAGAAGTCATAACGAAGTACTCCGCAACTGGAGTCCCCCTTGGCAGGGGACGCGGCGTCGAGGTCGATGGATCGGTCAGTCCTGGCAACACACTTAAAAACTGCTTTGGTCATCAGTCTGGAGACGCAGATGAATACTGCCGGGCCGCCAGTCTGTTAAAACAACTAACCTGCTAGTGAACAAACAAAAACTCATTGCTGTTTAATAACACCAGTGCCGCTTCTTTCCAGGCCACACGGGTCGCAGCGAGCTGGTCCTCGGCGGTAGGAGCGGTCTTATTCAGCAGTTGTTCTTTCCGAATCTCGGCGAGAAAACTTTGGAAGTTCTGTTGCTCGGTGGGGCGTGGTGTTCGCGTCAACAAGGTTCGGAAGATCCACACCAGGCGTTCCTCGTCTGTCGCCGCGGCGGCTAGGACTCGCTCGGAAAGACCCAATGAGGCCCGCTCGGCTTGCGGTCCGTGCAGCATGGCGAGCGCCTGCAGCGGGACGATCGAGACCGTTCGTTCCGGGCAGTTGACCTCCATCAAGGGGGTATCGAAGAGGTCCAGCATCGTCATGTGCTGGCTGCGGCGGACGATCTGATAGATGCTGCGGCGTCGGCCACCAGCGTTGTCGACATCGATGATGGCACCATCACCAGAACCCGCCACATTCACCGGTGATCCGAGCATTTCTGGATTGAGCTTCCCGCTGACTGCCAGCAGGCCATCCCGCACGACCTCCCCTTCGACACGTCGTGGCTGCCAGGCACCCCACAGTTTGTTCTCGGGATCGGCGGCCGTCTTCGCGGGATCCATGTCGACGGATTGGCGGTAGGCGGTGGAAGTGACCATTAACTTGTGCAACGCCTTTTGACTCCAGCCCATCGCGATGAATTCCGTGGCCAGCCAATCGAGCAATTCTGGATGCGACGGTTTGACCCCGGAGCGGCCGAAGTTCGCCAGTGTCGGTACCAGGCCGCGTCCAAAGTGGCGAGCCCAGATTCGATTGGCTTGGACTCGCGACAGCAGCGGATGATTCGGCTCGGTCAGCCAGCGGGCAAACGCCAGTCGACGTCCAGAAGTCTTGTAGCCCGGCTTTACTTCCAGCTGGAAGCCGACCGTCGTCAAGACTTCGGGGACATTGGCGGTCACTGTGCCCCCCGGCTTGGTATGCTCGCCACGCCGCAAAATTCGGCCCTCGGCGGGCTTGTCGTCGACGTCACCCAGCGACCGTAGTTTCACAATCGTCTTTTTTAATGCGGCCTCGGCGGCGATCGCAGCCTTCAGCCGGACTTGATCCTCGCCGTATTCTGCATAGCGTTTCGTCAGCTCGTCATCAGTCCAGACGGTTCCCGGTAAATGCCGGGCGACGAGTTCTTTCTGCTCTGGGTTCTGCTTGTCAGTTGCCACGGCCACGGCTGCGAGCAGTTTGTCGACGAGTGTCGGATCGACCGCAACTCCTGGAGTTGCCGCGGACAGGATCTCGACGATGCGGCGCTTGCGGAAGCGGGTGGTTAACTCGGTGCTCGTCGCGGTCAGGGCGGCAACGCGTTCGTCCGCCTTCTTATTCAGTTCGTTGATGCGCGCTTCCTGCGCTTCCGTGGCCAACGGGATGCCTCGGACTTCTGAGGGCTGCCATCGGGCGGGGTCATAAGCTCCCAGCAGCACCGCCTGCATCGAGTAATAGTCACGCTGCGAGATCGGATCGAACTTGTGCGAGTGACATCGTGCGCATTGCACAGTCAGCCCAAGAAACGTGGAGCTGACAATCTGAACGGTATCCGCGAGCACCTGGTGGACCTCGTTGGGTTCCACATAGCCCGGATAGGTGGGATCCATGGCCGTCCGCAGAAAACCGGTCGCACGCAGTTGACGTTCGACTTCCGGGCTGATTTCTTCACCACGGCGCCAGTCCGACAATTCATCGCCAGCCAGCTGTTCGCGCACAAACTGATCGTAAGGCAAATCGCGATTGAGGGCTTCAATCACATAGTCACGATAACGCCAGGCTTCGGGGCGCAAGCGGTCGGCTGCGAGGTATCCATCGGAATCGGCGTAGCCCGCCACATCGAGCCAGTGCCGTCCCCAGCGCTCGCCATATTGCGGGGCCGCCAGCAACCGGTCGACTAATAGTTCATATGCGTCTGGCCGCTCGTCCTGCAGATATTCGTTCGCTTGTTCGATCGTCGGCGGAATCCCCCACAGATCCAGATACAAGCGTCGGACTTGTACCTCTCGGGGTGCATCGGGATTGAACGCCAGCCCCTTCGCTTCCAGCTTTTCGAGGAGGAAGGAGTCGATCGCCGTGCGGACTCGATCGAGAGATTTCACCACCGGAACAGCCGGCCGAATGGGGGGCTTAAATGACCAGAACTGGCGGTCCTCGTCAGAGATGCGACTGGCAATCTCTGATTCTTCGAGTGGCGGTTCGGGACTCTTCAGAGTGGGGGCTCCGGCGAGGACCCATTGGCGAATCAAGGCTTTCTGTTTGTCGTCCAGACGGCCCTCATCGGCCGGCGGCATTTCATTCTTTTCGATCCGTTCAATGAGCGTGCTTTCGTCAGGTTTTCCCTCGACAAAAGCTGGCCCCGTATCGCCCCCCTTCAGCATGGCAAACCGGCGCCGCACATCTAATCCCGCCTCGAGTTTTTCTTCACCGTGGCACTTGGCACAGCGTGCCTGCAGGATGGGAAAAATGTCTGCTTCGAAAGTCAGGGTGGTGGCGGGCTTCGCGGCAGCGTCGTCAGCGCGGAGCGAACCAGCGAACAATAGACTCGACGCAACCGCGAAAACCAGCGCGTTCAGGAACCGCATGCGTTCTCTTACTCCATGAATGCAATGTCGTGAATTCGCAGTCAGTGCGCTTCACCCAGGCAGGAATTTCCGGCGGACGGCATTTTCGATTGTCGACAATCGTGATCCAGTCAGTTTATCAGTTGGGCATCTCGCGAACAGCCCCAATTAGCAGTTGACCGTCGATTCACAGAAAAAGTCTTTGATGCGTTCCACAGGTTCGGACACGCCTCCAGACCAGATCCGAGCCTGTAACTCCCCATCCGCATGGCCAGACATGCCATGTGACGGTTGCGGACCTTTCTGGATGCTCCGGACAGAAGCTCTGTACGGTATCAAGGGAAGTGCGGCAGGAAGAGGGGAGCAAATAACAGATTCCTCGGCTTCCCTGTGCAGTACGGCGACCTTCGAAAGGTCGTAAGTCTTGATCAGTCCATTGGTTCGGAGCTCACCCGTGCACGACACCCCTGCGTACGGTCAGAATCTGACCTAATCTTTTGTGTCACTTGTGCGATATCTGAACGAGACTTTGCGCAAACAGACAACAGAGAAACATCCAGCCGGGCCATTCACCACGTCCCGGTTGCTCATTCGAGAAGTTCGAGGGACGTATTATGTCGATCAGCCGCAGCGTGCTCGTCGTGGCGTTAATTGCCGGATTGTTTGGAGCGTTGTTCGGCATCGAGACCAATCCTGCCGAGATCAAGAAACCGGCGATTACCAGTCTTCCCAAGCTCTCGGCGGAACTGCGTGACGCATTACAGAGCCGCGATTTTGCACTGGCGGTGAGACTGATCGATGCCGCACTGTCGGAAGCGGACCCCAAGCTGGCGGTGACCCCGGGCGATTATCTGCTCTATCTGAAAGGTCGCGCCCTGACCGAGCAGGACCAGCACGATGCGGCGCTGGAGACCTACGCGCGGCTGGAGATGGACTATCCCAAGTCCTCCTGGTTCTCGCGATCGCGGTTTGGTCAGGCAGCCGTCCTTGCAAAGAAACGGAGTTATGAACTGGCCGGCGCCATCTACAAAGCGGAAGCTGACCGACTGCTGTCGGCCGGACGACGCGATGAGCTGACCGCGATCTACCTGGAATTCGCCAATCGCTACTTCGAGGGTGTGCCCGCAGCGGGGCCGAAACCCAGGCAGGAACCTGATTATGCGCAGGCACTCAACTATTATCAGCAAGCCTTGCAACTGCGTCCTGGGTTGGCCTTGCAACAGGAGATTGAACTCCGCATCGCCCGGTGCCATCAGGAACTGAAGCAGTTGAACGAGGCGCTCGCCGCATACCAGAAGTTTATCAGCAATTATGCCCAGCCGAAGACACCCGGGCCCCGCCGCGCGGCACCCAAGCTGACTGCCGAGGCCCTGTTTCAGCTGGGGCAAACACAACTCGATGCCGGGCAGCCCGCCGAGGCCCGGAAGACGTGGCAGGATTTCCTGGCGAACGATGTGTCCAAGGAAGCTGGTGGAACGTTGATTGCCGAAGCCAGCTATCGCCTGGCCAGGACCTATGGCATTCCGCAGCCTCCCACGATTGGTGATCTGGAATTGGGAGTCGAAGTGCTGGAGCAGTTCGTCAAGAATTTTCCGAAACACCCGCTGGCTGCCGAAGCCGAGTTCAACCGCGCCCAAAGCTATCTGCATCACGGACGCCACGATCAGGCGATTCAAGTGTTAAAGGGGCTGATTGCTAACGAACAGTACGCGAGTGCCCCGCAGATCCCGGCAGCCTGGAATCTGCTGGGGACGGCCTATGCGGCCCAGAAGAAGTTTGCGGAAGCGATCACTGCGTGGCGATCGTTCCTCGACAAATTTCCCACCGATCCGAAATGGAGTGGTGTGCAGCGAGTAATTATCGATACGGAATTTGCGGCTGCCGAAGAACACTTCACCCGTCGCGATTTCAACGCCGCACGGCAGGCCTGGGAAACGTTCCTCAACAAGTATCCGCTCGATCCGCGCGTCGCGTTGATACTCTACCGCTTCGGTCAAATGCAGTTTGACGCTGCGGCCAGAATCACGGCGTCGGTCAAAGCTCCCGCGAAATTGACGGCGGAACAGCAGTCAGAAGTCAATAAATTACTGGCCGCGGCCCTGGAAGACTGGCAGCGACTGGTCAGCAAGTATCCTGAGACCAACGAGGCCTCACGTGCGAGTCTGATGATCGGCGTAACTCTGGAAGAACGGTTGGGAAAACTGTCCGAGGCTGTCGAGGCCTATCGCAAGGTGACTGGATCCGCCCAGGGGGAAGCTCAGCAGCGACTGGCTGCGTTGACTTCCCCGCAACTGGAAATCATGACCGAACGGAAGTTCCGCAGCAGCGAGAAGCCGGTGATTAAGGTGACCACCCGCAATCTCAAGACCGTGTCGGTGAAACTCTATCGCATCGATCTGACTGACTATTTTCGCAAGCTGCATCTGGCCTCGGGCGTGGAATCGCTGGATATCGCTTTAATTGATCCCGATAAGAGCCTCGAGCATGTCGTGGCCAATTACGAGCAATACCGCAAACTGGAACAATCAATCGAGATCCCCGTGGATGGTCCGGGAGTGACGGCCGTCACGGTCAGCAGTGAGACTCATGAAGCCACCACGATGGTCGTCGTGAGTGACCTCGACATCATCGTGAAGAGTTCACGCAACGAGCTGTTTGTCTTCGCCGAAAATATGCTGACCGGAAAACCGGCCGAGAACGTGAAGTTGCTGGTCAGCGATGGCAGCAAGGTGTTTGCTGAGGTATCGACTGGCAAAGATGGAATCTTGCAGCAGAAATTCGACGAGCTGAAGACCATTTCGGACCTGCGGGTGTTTGGCTTCACGGACAAGCACGCGGCCAGCAGCCAGGTTGGTCTGGAAGGCTTACAGTTTTCAGTCGGGCTCTCTGCCAAAGGCTACCTGTATACAGATCGCCCCGCATACCGGGCTGGCCAGCTCGTCAATCTGAAAGGCATCGTGCGCTGGGTTGCCGAGGACCGCTATACATATAAGGCGGACGAGAAATATCAACTGGATGTCTACGATGCCCAGGGGCGCGTGATCGATACCCAGGAGGTGGCGCTCGGTGAGTTCGGCACGTTTGCCGCGCACTGGCAGCTGCCCGAGCAGGCACAGGCGGGACAGTATCGAGTTCATTTGTTTCAACCGGGCCGCGAACAGACTTACGAAGCGAACTTTCTGGTCCAGGAATATCAGCTCGAACCGATTCAATTCAGCGTCGATCTACCGCAGAAAGTGTACTACCGCGGCGAGCACGTGAAAGGCAAATTTACCCTTAAATACTACTATGGGTCACCGCTGGCCGGCAGGACGATTCAGTATCGCTTAGGCGACGACCGGCTGTGGACGGCCACGACCGATGAGAAGGGTGAAGTCGCCTTCGACCTGCCGACGCAACGTTATAGTGAAGCCCAGCCAGTACAGTTGGTGGCCAGTTTTCCCGAACGGAATCTGGCGGCCGGAGACACGATTTTCCTGGCGACGCGCGGGTTCGAGATCAGCATCAAGACCATCCGCGACGTCTATGTCACGGGAGAAACGTTTGACGCTGTGGTTGCGGTCCGTGATCCTGCCGGTAAACCGGTCGCCACCGGGCTGAATTTTGAAATCCTGGAAGTGACGCAAACCGCGACGGGAACGGGTGAATCGCGACAGTCGTCGCACGAACTGAAGTCGGATGAGAAGCAAGGCGAGGTACGCCATACGGTCCGTCTCGATAAGCCCGGACGCTATATTCTCAGAGCGACCGGCACAGACCGATTCGGCCACCGCGTCAGCGGTTCGCATCCGCTCTATATCT
This sequence comes from uncultured Planctomicrobium sp., assembly GCA_964596215.1. Classification (GTDB taxonomy): domain Bacteria; phylum Planctomycetota; class Planctomycetia; order Planctomycetales; family Planctomycetaceae; genus JAKFVC01. The sequence goes on from CAZQUW010000039.1 coordinate 11,140, forward strand.
CGGGTGACGACGATCAAGTCCGCCTGCGTATCCTGGCTGATCAACATCATTACAAGGCGGGTGACCAGGGCCGCGTGCAACTGCACTGGCGCGAGGCACCCGCACTGGCCCTGGTGACATTTGAAGGGGCGACAGTCCTCGGTCATCAACTGGTTGAACTGAAAACGGGAGCCAACCCGCTGGAGATCGGCTTTGCTGAGTATCTGGCGCCGAACTTCCAGTTGTCGGTCGCCGTGATGCAGGGCAATCGGTATCACGAAGCGCGCGCCGATTTCCGGGTCGCACGCGAACTGTTGATTACGCTGAAGCCGGCCAAAACAACTCTCAAGCCCGGCGAACCAGTCGCGGTTGAAGTGCTGGTCACCGACGCCCAGGGCAAGCCGGTGCAGGCCGAATTGTCGCTGGGCTTGATCCAGAAGAATCTGCTGGAGCGGTTTCCAGATCGGGCCGCGGTCATCACGACCTTCTTCAATGGCGGATCGCGGGAAGTCTCGTGCCGTGTGATGTCGAGCTGTACCTTCCAGTATCATCCGACGACTCGGCCTATCAACGAGTTTTTGCTGGCGGAAACTGAGCGATTGAAGACGTTGACGGAGGAGGAAAAAGCCAAGGACTTGATTGCCGATCGACTACCGCCTCCGGGGCTAATTGTGAATGGTCCTGGGGGAGCGCCGGACGCAAGCAAGCCCTCTGCAATGAGTGGTCGGTTCGCTGGTGGTAAACAGCAGGCGGAGAAACGGAAGTCGGCATTCGGGCGGGCCGACAAGGCGGAGCGTGCCGGGGCTCTTGGAGCATTGAGTTCCGTCGCCGTGGAAGATGCTGAATCAGTGGACATGCTGGAAGAACAACTGGAGGGCAACGCGAATGGCGTCGCTGATGCCAGGCGTGCTATTGGCTCCCCATTCCGTCGCCGGAGTGGCGCAGCGAAAAAGGATGCCGCGACGAATTGGCAAGATCGCGATATGTACTTAGGAGTAGATGGTTTGGAATCCGAAACCGTGCTGTCGTTAGACATCGGGCAGACGCAGAGCCTGCACTATTATTCGCTGTCCGAGATCAACGGAGCGGTCGCGAGCTTTTCGAATGCCGCGGCCGATGCGCCGAACGGGAAAGACTCGGCCTGGGCGTTTCAGGTCTTATCCAACTCGCAAACTCCCCTGTATGGCTTAAATGATCTCGGTGAACTGCAAGTGGTCAATGGCCGTTCGGTCGCAGAATTGAAGCGACTGGCCGAGGACGGAATGCAACTGGTTACTGCCCACCGGGCTGCCGAAACCGGCTATTGGAATCCATTGCTGATAACCGATGCCGCGGGCAAGGCAGTGGTGACAATGATCATGCCTGATCGATCGACAGCCTGGGTGATTAAATCGCACGGCATCAATCAAGTGGCGCTGGCAGGCAAGGCCGATGCGGAACTCATCACGAAAGAAGACTTGTTTGCCGAGATCCAGACGCCCATGGCCTATGTGGTGGGCGATCAGGGCCAGGTCCTGGTCGAGATTCACAATGCAGTGCTGAAAGATGCCAAGCTCGAAATCAAGTTGAAGACGACGATTGGGGACGTTTCAACCGAACTGAAACAAGTGATTGATGCCAAGCTGCCGGGGATTTCGGAAGTCAGCTTTCCTGTCACGATCACCGATGGTACGAAGGCCGATTTTGAACTGACTGTGACCAGCGGCGAACTGCAGGACACCTTGAAACGCACCGTCGCCATTGAGCCGGATGGCATCCCCGTGTACGCGACCGCCGGCGGAACTTCGGCGCAGAATACGTCATTCCAGATCAAGTTCCCTGAAAACGTGAAAGCTCAGCAACCCGGCCTGGAACTATTGATTGGACCGAGTGTTAACCGCACGTTACTCGAAGCCGTTCTCGGGGGCGTTTCCGGACCTTGGGAACGCTCGGCTTATACTCCTCACAGCAATATTGAACGTGGCTTGTCAGATGTTCTGGGGGGCGTCAGCCTGCTCAAGATGCTCGGTCAGAGCCGGCATTCCAATGTGCCGGAAGCACGGGAACTGGCGGGCCGAATTCAGGCGGGATTGGCGCTGTTGATCAGCAGTCAGCGGGAGGATGGGGGCTGGAGCTGGTCGGGAGTCACCAAGGCCGAGTCCCCCGATCGCTATCTCAGCAGCCGCGTCGTGTGGGCCATGTCGGCCGCGCGAAAATCAGGTTTTGCCGTGCCACAGCAGACATTCGACAAATCCGTTCAATACCTGCAGTCGGCATTCGCCAACAGCACGGAAGACGATCACGAGAATCGAGTGATCGTGCTACACGGTCTGGCAGAAGCCGGAGCTTGTGACTTCGCGCATCTGAATCGCCTGCATCGCTTACGAAACGATTTGAATGCGTCAGCGCTGGTGCATCTCAGCCTGGCGCTGATCGCCATGGATCGGAAGCCCATGGCGGGCGAAGTACTGACGCTCGCCAAGGCAAAGCTGCTGCCGTTGCCGGTGGCTCAAGCGGTAGTAGACAAGGGTCTGGCGGGCTGTATGCCGTGGATGAATTCTGGTGCCGAAGTGCGCGGTCTGTATCTGCTGGCGTTGAATCTGCTAACTCCGGCTGCCCCGGGATCTGAGGAAATCGCGAACTGGTTGTTGGGGGTGCGTATGGGAGCGCGCTGGCAACCGGAAAAGGCGAACGGTCCGATCGTGATGGCCCTGGCCGATTGGTTCGGGCGCGCCAAACTAGTGCCTGAGAAGTACATCTTATCGGTATTCGTTAATGAGAAATTAGTGACTAAGCTGTCCGTCGATCCCAGCAAGCAGCCGAGTGCATCGGTCCCGGTGCCTGCCAAGTTCCTGGTGAGCGACAAGCCCCAGCGCGTGAACCTGGATATCGAAGGCCGCGGTCAGTTCAGCTACAGCGCCATCCTGACCGGCTTCGTACCGTCGGCCCTCGCAGAGAGCACTGAAGATCAACACGCGATGAATATCAATCGCGTCTACGAGCCTGCTCATCGGATGCTCGATGGTGAAGTAATCCCGCGTGGATTCAATCATCTGCATGCTCCGTATTCCGTTTTCAGCAGTCCGTTTACCCAGGTTCCAGTGGGTGAACGTGGCGAGGTGACGGTCGACATCTGGCGTTCGAATGCCTCGAATCTGCCGAACGAGCATCGCCCCTATCTGGTTTATACCGAGCCATTGCCGGCAGGTGTTTCCGTCCTGACGGAGACGATTACGGGCCAGTTCGAACGCTACGAAGTTGGTCCGAGTTCAATCACGTTCTACCTGGGAGATCGCTATCACCCGGGACGTATCAAGTTTGATGTCGTCGGCTATGTACCAGGACGCTATCAGCGGCGTCCCGCGGTGGTCCGCAGTTATTACAATCCAGCGAAATTCCGCATTGCCAAGGCAGAACCACTGACGGTGCTGCCGCGCGGTGTGGCTTCTAAAGATGAATACAAGCTGACCCCAGAGGAAGACTATGAGTTTGGCAAGCGGTATTTTGCCCGCGGGGATTTCGCACTTGCCGATATGCACTTGAGCCGATTGTTCAAGGCTTACAAATTGAATGACATCTATGGCGAAGTCGTGCAGATGCTGTTCCAGACCTCGTTGTCTGCGAACCGACCTGCAGACATCGTGCAATACTTCGAAACGATCAAAGAGAAGTTGCCTGAAGTCGAAGTGTCGTTCGAGAATATTTTGAAGGTGGCCGACGCATATCGCGAACTGGGAGAATATGAACGCAGCTATCTGGTTTATCGCGCCACATTAGAAGCCGGTTTCCAGCGGGAAAGCCAGATTGCGGGTTTCCTTGATGAACGCGGGGAATTCCTGCGGTCGGTCCAGGTGATGGAGCAACTGCTGCGCGCCTATCCGGCCGAGCCGTACATCGCGACCTCGACTTATGCATTGGCGCAGGAAGTGTATGGAAAAGCCCCCGAAGCACCACAGAACACGCGGCTGCGTGAGGCCGGCATCACTCGTGTGGACTTGATCGCCGCTTCGGTCCAGATGCTGGATCACTTTATCGCGACATGGCCCACTGACCCTGCGGCCGATCAGGCAAGTTTCTCACTGGCGAACGCGTTGCTCGATCTTGAACGGTACCCTGATGTGATTGCGCGGTGCGATCAGTTTGCCAAACGTTATCCCGACAGCAAGTTGCTCGACAGCTTCTGGTACGTCATCGGCTATAGCCAGTTCGCGCAGGGCAAGCACGCAGCGGCCCTGGAAATGTGCCGCAAGGTCGCCGACTGGAAGCAGGTGGATCCCCAGACAAAAGCCGAAACGATCGCCGTCAATCATTGGCAGTCGATTTACATCATGGGGCAGGTCTATCACAGCTTGGGCAAAGCCGCGGAAGCGATTGGAGAATACGATAAAGTGAAGGACCGCTTTGCCGATGCAAAGGAAGCGATTGATTTCTTTACTCATAAGGATCTGTCGCTGCCCGAAGTGACCACGGTCAAGCCGGGTGCGCCGGGCAAGGTGCCGCTGAAGTTCCGTAACGTGACGGGGGCGACCATCAAGGTCTACCGGATAGATCTCCTCAAGTTCGGACTACTCAATCGGAACCTCAGCCGGATCACGGCGATTAACCTGGCCGGCATCCGCCCCTATCACGACTTGACCGTGAAGCTGGGTGATGGCAAGGACTACCGCGATCGCGAACACGAGCTGGAGCTGCCGTTGAAGGAAGAGGGGGCCTACCTGGTCGTCTGCCAGGGAGACAATCTCTACAGCAGCGGCTTAGTCCTCGTCAGCCCGCTGATCCTGGAAGTTCAAGAAGATGCCACCAGCGGACGTGTGCGCGTGACGGTCAAAGATGCGGTGGCCGACAAGTACGCTCATGCTGTGCATGTGAAAGCGATTGGCAGCGCGAACGATCATTTCCAATCGGGTCAAACTGACCTGCGCGGGATATTTGTCGCTGACGGGATCAATGGAACCAGTACAGTCATCGCCAAGACCGATGCCAACCGCTACGCCTTCTTCCGCGGTAAGACAGTCCTGGGAAAGGTCGCGACACCGCAGCCGACCGAGCAGAAGGGCGCAGGTCAGCCTGGAGAACCCCGCCGCGAGGCCGATGGAAAGCAGCCTTTGCTGGAAAACCTGCGGCAACAGAACGGTGATATCAATCGCCTGCAACGCGATAACTATCGCGGCCTGCTGCAGAACAAGACCCAGGGGATTAAGGCCAAGGTGGCGTTCTAACGACGTTGGGACAATGAGAGTCGTTGATCGCTCCGCGGTCATCGACTCTCAAGAAATCCGCGGTCGCGGGATCTTGTTGGGGTACTTGGGGCCGTTGGCTCGTTTGGGCTTGCTGCTGCTTCGCGGAACGCTGGGGGGAGTCGCTGGCGGACTCTCAACGACAGGTGGGCGAGACTCGGTCGGGGCGGCCTCGGGCACCAGGATCGCGTCCTCCATGAATTCCAGCCGGAACTTTTCAGCCAGCACTTTTTCAAGCTCGCGGGGGATATCCGTGAAACGCAGCACTTCGCCCCCCTGCAGTGCGGCGAGGGGCTTGCCATTGAGATACGCGACCCGGTTCGACGCGGTACTGATGACGCGCGGGTGTTGAGTCAGGATACCCACGAGATTCAGCGGATCGGCTCCCGAAATTACCACGAGTTCCTGCTCACCGGGTTCGTCGCGCAGCTGGCGAAGAGTACGAATGGTATCGCCAATCGCAAACTGTTCGCCCGAGACGCCGGTGATAAATCGGCCGCCCCGAATCTCGCCACGGGCCTCCAGACGGCGATAGACCTGAACGAGCTCCCACCACTGCGGCGCACCGGCTTCGCGGGTCAGCAAGTCGCGAAACATCACACCCCAGCGTCTGAGCAGTTGCCACGCCCATTGCTCGGTCAGGTTCTCCTGCGGGACGGCGGGATCCGCGGCGGTCCGCCACAACGACCAGCGGCCGACTCCCGAACTGGATTGCCGCGTGCGTACCACTCCGCGTCGGAGCCCGTGGGAGTCACGGCCATTGGTCGATGATTTACTGGCAATCAATCTCCGCAAACCGCCAAAACCATCGGCCGTTACAAACCCCTGGGTGATCAATTCGCCCAATACGTCGTCCAGTTGAGCCGGCAGCAGGCGCGTCGCCGCCAGTAAGTCGGCCGCAAACATGGCTCCGCGAGCTGTCAACAATTCAAACAGTTCCTGGGCAGGGCTGCTGAGAGTTTGTGGATCCAGCACCGGACTGCGGGCGGTGAGCCAGACGATATCCTCCCGCAAGAAGATCGATACAGGGGCAACGCGGGTGAGGCTGGCCATGGGGCGGCTGCGCTCGGGGTCACGTTTCGGGGGGAAGATGCGTCCCCAGCCAATTTCACCAGTCAGGCACAATTCATCCAGCCACTCCGGCTGATATCTCTCCACCCGCGCCGGGAGCAAGTCGCGTTCCCAGCTGACGGCAGGGACATCGATCCCCTGCAGCTGGCCGAGGACCTGATACACGCCGTTGGTTCCGGTCAGTCGCGCTCCCGCGGCCAGTCCCTGATGTCGCAGCAGGAACCGAATAAAGGTGTCGACATCGACCGGCTCGATCTCCTTTCGCAGACCTTCGAGCGTCAGGCGATGAATGCGCGCGAGTAACCGTCGATGGCACCATTCGATGGGCGGAGCCGCCTCGGATTCGTCAGGCGTTGGTACTGCCTGGCGATGCTCGATGGTTAAAGTCTGTTCGCCGACAAACCGCACACCTTCGGGCGTGAAGCGGCCCCGCAGAATGACCCCTTCCCCTTCCAGGTACTCCAGGCAGGCGAACACTTGATGCTCCGGCAGGCAGAGGAGTTCGCCCACCAGTGCAGCCGTGGTCGGGCCGCAGGAGTCGAGATAACCGCGCACCAGGGCGATGCGGGCATCGATGTCGGTCCACTCTGCCTGTACCCCTTCGGGCACTGGCAGATCATGGCCCAAGCGTGCCTCCGGGTAGGCCACGCGCACTGCTGGCAGCCGTTCTGTGGGAGCCCAATAGATGCAAGATTTCGCGGGAACCGTGATCGTGTCGGTTTGCGGAGCTGCGATCATGATCGTGGTCGCACGCCCGGCCCGGACCAGCTGCTCGAACCAGGGTTCGTAACCCTGTCCTTCGGCGACGGGCAGCAGGATGCGGCTTAACATGGCATCATGCAGTTCATCGGCGTCGCGAATCAGCGGTTGGGCTTCGCGCCGCACACGCTCGATCGCCAGCGGATCGAGTCGCCCCAGGTCGCTGACGCTTTCAACCGTCAGCGAACGCCGCGTATTGACGGCCCGGGCACGGCGCTCCTGGAGTTCGCCACCATCCAGGAAAGCATAGGGATTCGCATTCAGCAGCTCGTAGCAAAACGGCGATGGCTCCCGGGTATCACGCGGCACCAGGGTGATGTCATGGCCGACGATCTGCTGCAGGACATCGTGTAGCCCCTGGATGTCGAGGGCTTCGAACATGCAGTCTTCCATCGTCTGCTGGGCGAGTGGATGGTCGGGGACCGGAATGTCACCGATGATTTCCTCTTTGCAACCCGTCAGCTTCGGAAACACGGCCGTCAGGAGATCGTCCGACCGAAATCGCAGCAGCGGGGGCGGAACCTTCTTGCCGCCGGAATGTCGCATCACCTGCAAGGCCCGGATCACATTCCAGCGCCAGCGAGTCTGGTACATGGGATTTGCCAGCACCGCCTGCTCGAGCAGGCTGCGCGCGTTCTGCGGATTGAGCATCGCGAACATGCTTTCCAAGGGAAAGCTATGCTGCGGACCAAGCGACAGAATGATGCCGTCATCATCGGCAGTGGCCTGGAGTTCGAAATCGAAGGAGCGGCAGAATCGCTTGCGCATCGCCATGCCCCACGCCCTCGTGATGCGGCCGCCGAACGGAGCGTGGATCACCAGTTGCATGCCGCCGCTCTCATCGAAGAAACGCTCGAACACCACCTGCCGTTGAGTCGGCAGCAGGCCGATCGCCGCCTTCTGCGCGGTGACATATAACACCGTCTGTTGAGCCGCCGCTGGGGTGCAGGAAGTTTCTTCGACCAGCCAGGCTTCAGTCCCGACGGGATCGATCACACGTGCGGAGAGATCATCTCGCAAGCGCGACACTTCCGCAGAAAGTTCCAGAGTACGGCCCGGTGCTTCGCCGAACCAGAACGGAATTGTGGGGGGAGCTCCTCCAGCATCCACCACGTTGACGTCGCCACCTCGGACGTTCATGATCCGCCACGAAGTATTCCCCAGCAGAAACACATCGCCTCGCTGACTCTCCACAGCGAAATCTTCATCCACCGTGCCGACCACCGTCCGTTCCCCTTCGGTTACGACGCGATACGACGCGATCTCGGGGATGGCCCCGCCTCCCATGACGGCGGCGATTCCCGCCCCTTTGCGCGCTCGCAGCCGACGCCCCACATGATCGTGATGCACGTAGATCCGGCTGCGTCCAGTGGCCGTCGCAATCCCTTCACTCAGCATATGCACGATGGCATCAAACTTGGCCCGGGGCAGGTGCCGATATGGGTAAGCTCGTTTGACCAGGGCAAACAAATCATCGGTTTGCCAGTCCTGGTGCGCGACCTCAGCCACGATCTGCTGGGCGAGAATATCGAGCGGCGCATCCGGTATGCAGACCTTATCCAGAATCCCCTGCCGCACCGCGCGAATGACGGCCATCGATTCGATCAACTCGTCACGCGTCAGCGCAAACAGCCGCCCCTTAGGAATTAATCCCAACGCGTGCCCCGAGCGGCCCACGCGCTGCAGGAACGTCGCAATCGCCCGCGGCGAGCCGATCTGAATTACCAGGTCGATATAGCCGACATCCAACCCCAACTCGAGTGACGCCGTCGCCACGACCGCCTTGAGCTGACCGAACTTAAGCTTGAGTTCGGTATCCTGTCGCGAAGTGGCGGACAAGGACCCGTGGTGACTGCTGACTTGATCAGGACCGAGCAGTTCTGACAGCTGATGAGTCACCCGTTCGGCCAAACGCCGTGTGTTGACGAAGATCAGGGTGCTGCGATGTTGCTGGATCAGTTCGACAATGCGGTCGTTGACCTCGGCCCATTGCTCATGCGTGCACACCGCGCCAATTTCACTGGGGGGCGTTTCGATAGCCAGATCCAGCTGGCGACGATGCCCGACGTCGATGATCACGCAACGCTCGGCGACAGAGAGGCCCGGTGCCTGGATCGGTGGAAAGGGGGCGTTCATCACCGCAGGCGCAGCAGCCTGAATCGTTGGAATATCGTCATCGTCCGCGAACAGCGAGCGTTGCGGTGACGCCGGTTTGGTCGCACCATGTCGATGAGAGTTACCATTACGTGCTGCGATCGGTGGAGTAACCTCAGCCGCCACCTGTGGCGTATCCATGACCGGGGCTGGAAGCGGCAGGTCCTGTTCCGGACGGGCACCGATCAGGAACTCGGCCGTGACTTCAATCGGGCGCTGGGTCGCTGACAACCCAACGCGCTGCGGCGGCCGCTCGCAGAGGGCGACCAGTCGTTCCAGCGTCAGCGACAAATGCGATCCGCGCTTGTCACGCACCAGGGCGTGGATTTCATCGACGATAACCGTTTCGACGTGCCGCAGGCGTTCGCGGCTTTTCTTCCCTGTCAGCAGCAGATATAGCGATTCCGGCGTCGTTACCAGAATGTGCGGGGGCCGGCGGGTGAGCGCAGCCCGGTCTTTGGCCGGCGTGTCACCAGTCCGCAGCCCGACGCGAATCGGGGCGATTTCCAAGCCTTCCTGCGCGGCCAGGGCAAAGATTTCATCCAGGGGAGTCTGGAGGTTGCGTTGCATGTCATTGGACAATGCACGCAGGGGCGAGACGTAGACGACGCGCAGGGCGTCGTTCAATTCACCCGCGACACTCAGTTTGAGCAACCGGTCGATCGCGGCGAGAAACGCGGTCAGCGTCTTACCCGAGCCGGTCGGTGCCGCAATGAGCGTATCGCGACCGGCAGCAATATGGGGCCAGCCTTCGCGTTGCGGTTCGGTCGGACCCGCGAATCGCGACTGAAACCAGCGCTGAATTAAAGGATGAAACGATTCGAGAGCCATCGTTATATGAGATTCCGAAAAATTCGGTTAGGTTCGGTGAATGTGGCCGCGGGGCAGGTTGCGCACCACGGGTAATTGTAGTCGGCGGAACACCTGACAAATAGCTGATCACTTCGGGAAGCACACCCAGTTGCCGAACTTTTCTATTCAGGTGTACCGCCATCTTAATTCGGTCATGCGTAGCAGCGTCAGCCAAACGCCGCTCAAAAGTCAGAAATGAAAAGCACAAAGACGCGGAGATCATAGAGGAAGGACAACTGCTCCGTGTGCTCTGTAACTCTGTGTTTCAAAAACGGGAACCGAAAGAATCCACGGACAGATGACATCAGGCGAGACCTGCGGGAGGCATTCACGTGACGATAGATTTACCGCACTTGGTCGCGGTATCATGCGCTCACTCAGCGAGTCTCTCCTGACCGGCCGGCGCTCAGCGTGAGACTTCAACTCACTATGCCCTGAATCAAGGTTCTGCAAGATGACTCTTAAAAAAGCCCGATGGTGCCGCACAGTGATGGCTGCCGCCCTGGCGGTGTGCCTGACGAGTGGAATTCAATTCTTCGCGAGCACGTCGTCTGTGGCACGGGCCGATGATGCTCCGGCGACACAACCCACCGAGAAAGGCTTGCGGGTCTATTCCGCGGGGCATAGTTTCCACGTCTTCGTGCCAGGCCAATTGACGCAGATGGCCAAGGCGGCGGGCATCAAGGATCACGTGCTGGTCGGCTTGTCTTCCATCGGCGGGTCGCGGGTCATCCAGCATTGGAATGTTCCAGAGGACAAGTTTAAATCGAAGGCGGTTTTGAAAGGGGGCCAGGCGGACGTCCTGACCCTCGCTCCGATTCATCTCCCCGACGATGGTATCGAGAAGTTCGTTACGCTGGCGCTGGAAGGGAACCCTGATATTCGGGTCACGATCGAAGAGTTCTGGCTGCCATTTGACATCTACGATACGACGTTCAAACTGCGCCCGGCCAAGGTCGATCACAATGCGCCGACAGCTGACGATCTCCGCAAGCTGCATGCCCCCTATTTCAAATCAATGGATGAGCATGTCGAGGAATTGAATAAGAAATTTGGCAAACAGGTTCTGTTCGTCGTTCCGGCCGGCCAGGCCATTATCGCCTTGCGCGAGAAGATCATTGCCGGGCAGGCACCGGGCCTGAAGTCGCAAGAGGATCTGTTTACCGATCCGATTGGACACGCCACTGCGCCCCTGCAGGCCCTCGTTACCTACTGCCATTTCGCAGTGATCTACCAGCGCTCTCCGGTCGGCCTGCCAATGCCGCAAGTCATCGCTGCTGCCAAGAAACCGGAATGGGACGACAAGCTGAACCTGCTGTTGCAGCAACTGGCCTGGGACGCCGTGACCCAACACCCACTGAGCGGTGTGAAGCTCACGCCCCTGGCGAAGTAGGCTTAACCTCTCTGTAAATTTTAGAGCTTCGCTGTGATGTGTTTCGGTCCGGAAGATTCGACTTCAGCACCGAATCGAGCTCGTCGACGCCGCGCCCCAAAATGTCG
>CAZQUW010000039.1:22770-26633 GCA_964596215.1 uncultured Planctomicrobium sp.
GGGGCGAAAAAGAATGCACTGACCGGCGAGCATGCCGGGCAGCTGAAAGTCTCAGTAACGCAGGCTCCCGAAAAGGGAAAGGCCAACGCGGCAATCATCGAAGTGCTCGCCGCAGGGCTTGGTCTGAAACGCTCGCAGATCGAATTGCTGTCGGGTGAAACTTCCGGCCAGAAGAAGTTCCTGGTGACTGGTGTTTCCCTTGCCGAGTTGCAGGCCCGGATCGCGACCATCCTGTAACGCTGTGACTTACTCGCTGACGTACTCGATCTTCGCCCTGGCTCGCAGCTCTTTGATTTTCTTGCGTTGCATCTCACTGGAGATGGCCTGCATGACTTGCGGACGCACATCTTCCAGGCTGTTTTCACCGGGGCGGCGATCAGTGACCAGCAACAGGTGAGCGCCGAACGGTGAGACAAACGGCTCGCTCATTTCACCCGGCTGCAGTGCAAACGCGACCTTGGTAAATGCCTTCGGCATCTTGCCTTCAGTAAGAAAGAAACCGACATCGCCCCCTTTTTCGCGACTCGGCGCTTCGGAATACTTACTGGCGGCCGAAGCGAAATCGAGTCCATCGGTGATGACTTTGCGGATTTTCGCGAGTTTGTCCAGCGCCTCTTTCACTTGCTGCGGATCTTTGAGATTGGCCACTTTCACAAAGATCTGACTGGCGCGGACTTCGGTTCCGTCCAGTTCCGTACGGTGCAGTTCGAAGTACTCGTTGATCTGTTGATCGTTGACCGTCTGGATCAGGTAATTCCGCCACATCAGCGGCAGGGTCAGCTCGTCGCGCAGGACCTTTTCCGTGTAGCCATATTCCTTGAGGTCGAGCTGCGCGGCTGCCGAATTAGGGAGCAACGCTTTAATCTGGGCCACCTGACTATCGACTTCGGCATCAGAGACGACAATCTTCTGCGACTTGAGAAATCGCTGCATCAGGCGGGTGTCGATCAGCTGATCAAGAAATTCTCCGCGAACCTTGGGTTGCAAGGCCGGTTCGACACGTCGCGATTTGAACATCCGCTCGAGGTCGCTTTGCGTGATCGGTTGCCCGTCGACTCGCACCAGAACGGCGTCATCCGTCCGGCGTGAAGTGCTTTTGGTGGCTTGGGCCAGAACGAAATGGGGCGCCCCACCAACGATCGAGAGGGCTGTGATCAACAGGACAACGTGAGCACACCGCATGGTCTTGAGCTCCAGCGAATCAACATCAAGCAACGCTAACAAGGTTACTGTATGAGTTGAGCACCATTCAAATTGCCGTGGTCTCTAATTATCCACAACCTGTGTTATTACGCCCCGGTTTGCGTTAAACGTCGGACCAGTGCTGCAAACGTCTGATCGCAGGCGTGGGGGCTACTGGCTCTGCCAGTGCCGCGTGTCATTTGACTCGCAAAATGCACTGGCAGAGCCAGTGGCACCCGACTTCTGGGCTTTAACAACGTTCTAGCCCGATGCGCAAACCAGTGCCATTCCTCAACAGTTTTGAGGAATACACTCGCTTGCGCTTCGGGCTAGCATCGCTCATACCGTGCGAGTCGCCAGAAACAACTTATAAACGCTAACAAAACCTCTGTGTCAGTTCAGAATCGGCCGAAATACCGCGCGGTTCTGAACTTCCCACAACCGGTTTTGTCAGGGGGTCTCGGTCTCAGGCCGACCATTCCGACTGACAGTAGTCGCAATGGAAACCTACGACGGTCGATGTCCCGGGAATCGGCAATCGATTCTTGCCCAGAACAGCGTCGTTCCGTTCAACCGGATGAACCGTCGGGCGTCCGCATTCATGGCACCGGCGATGCATATGCAGCAGGCGGCTGCGTTGTACGGCCTCAATAAATGATGACTGCCCAGCCCGGCGAATAAACCGCCAGGAAATGACTTCGCAGTCATCCTCGGGTTCCAGTTCCGGTTCGTGATAGACACTGAGGCTGGGAAATTCGGCTTCAGCAACATCGAATTGGTCGGGCGCGTAAAGTTTCAAGCTCATCCTTGAGCCTCCTTTTGATACAGGGAATCATTCCCCGCTGCCTTATATAAAGGCAGTCGTGCAATCAAGTTATGCGAAACATTCTGCAGCCGGCGGTCAACTGATATGCGAATCGGAAGGCCACCGGCCCACTGTGTTTCAGTCACTTGACTGGTTACTACGGTCTCGTGGCAACCACTCAGGCAGCTAATGTTTTTATCGACACGATACAGACAACTGATGCAGAAGGTATGGTCGTTACGAGCCAGATTTTTGTTGAATCGCGAAAAGTTTGCGCAAACGTTACGACCGGCTCCGGAAGATACCCATCCGATTCCCCTTCCGCAAGCCATGAATTTGGGTTGGCGAAGATGGCGAACGGCGGCAACTGGGCAGGCCTGTTAATCGTACCCGAGGTTCTTCTCAATCGCCCGGGCCTGAGGACTTTGCAGCAGCGGGGTCAGCTTGTCGGATTCTTGTTCGCGTGGCATTTCACCGCGACCTTCCGTACCCGCTGTCTTCCAGTCGTCGTGGTATTCGTTCATCGCATTTTCTTGATGCTTATACGCCTTCTGCATGAGCGAACACCCCATCAGGCTGCAACAGCTGAGGCACGCGAGACCTGCGACAAGATATCGCATGGAACTGGCTCCAAATTTGGAAATAGGAAAGTAGCTATGTCGTGTGGGATGTGGCGGCGTGCGATGGATTCGAGCCCGCTGGGAGGGGCGTGGCAGGCATGCTAAGATAGGCTGGACCGCAGCAGTGTGCCAGCTTTGCGATTTTAGGTCCAGCCCAGTTTTTCCTCGCGAGATTCGTTGAATCAAGTGCTTGCGGCTAAGCCGGCATAAGAATCGGGCTCCGCTGCGGGCACCCTTGGTTACCAGATATGGGATTCTGGAACTCCCGACAAAACCGGTTGCAGATCGCTGTGAACCGGAATAATTCCATTGGTTCTGACTCGCTGCAGCGGGGATAGTCGCGTTTCTCAATAGAAAGTCACTGCGTTGGAAACACCTTTGGATATTCTCGTCGTGGCCCCCCATCCTGATGATGCCGAGATCGGCACGGCCGGTATGCTGCTGACGTCCCAGCGGGCGGGATTGCGAGTCGGCGTCATCGAGTTGACCAACGGTGAGCCCACTCCTCACGGCAGTCCTGAAATTCGGGCTCGTGAGACGGCGGCTTCGACGGCAATTCTGAAGCTCGATTATCGCGAGAACCTTGGTCTGCCCAACCGCAGTCTCGAAGCCAACCTGGAAGCCCGCCGCGCCCTGGCGGAAGTCTTTCGTCTGACGCGTCCGAAAACCATATTTGCCCCCTATTGGGAAGACGTCCACCCAGACCATGTGGCCGCCAGCCAGCTGATTGATGCTGCCCGGTTCTGGAGCAAACTGTCCAAAACCGACATGGCCGGCGCCCCATACTGGCCGCCGCGCATGCTGTATTACTGGAGCATCCATCTCCGAATTCACCCCAAGCCCGCCTTTGTGCTCGATATCAGCGATGTCATCGAAGACAAGATGAACTCGATCAAGGCCTATGAAAGCCAGATGATTACCGGGCGGCCGACCGCGTTTCCCACGGTCATCGACGATATCCGCGATCGCGCCCGCTACTGGGGCTGGACCATCGGCAAAGCCTACGGTGAGCCCTACGGTTCGCGGGAAGACATTGGCTTGTCGAGCATCACCGCACTGGTCTAAACGGATCAAAATCGGCACTCGCTGTACTCCCGCCGTTGTTGTAAGCCGCTGTAAGCCACTATCCGCCCCTGTCGCCTGACACTCCGGCATCGGACACCTCACGTTTTCCTCGGCTGCCTGTTCGTCCACCGAAACGGTCCCTCAAATTGAACTTGGTTGATGTTTGTGCGAGACTGTCGGCGCGGAACTCC
>CAZQUW010000039.1:26733-29056 GCA_964596215.1 uncultured Planctomicrobium sp.
GTCCCTCAAATTGAACTTGGTTGATGTTTGTGCGAGACTGTCGGCGCGGAACTCCGTTTCTCAATTCCTTTGCCGTCAGACAGGATCCACAGATGGTTTGGACGCGCTCTCTCTCGAGTCTTTCCAGTCACCCGACACACTCTGCTTCCCAACGGTCGCGCCTGCGGCGATGGGCGCTGCCCGTGGCCCTGTGTCTGGTCAGCCTGGTCCTGGCGAACTCTGGCCCTTTGGCGGTTGCCGATGGACCTGCCGATAACAAGGCCGAGCAAGTCCGACCGGTCCCGCCCCCGGGGATCGCACTGCCTGATGCCGACAAGCAGGCCCTGACTTCCGGCTGGCAACCCCTGCAGACCAAGCTCGACGAACTGCTGAAACCTCATGGTGACAAGAAGATCGCGGCCTTTCGCAAGGCCCATGTCGCGGATGTCGCCATATTGCTGAGTGCCGTGAAGGATGCCGTCACCTACGGCGAATTCTACAATCCCAACGACATCGCCTCGGCCAGGGGCCTCCTGCAGCTGGGTGTCGAACGCGCCGACCAGCTCCTGGCGGGCACGGCCCCCTGGGCAACCGAAACCGGCCTCGTGGTACGCGGCTACCAGTCGAAGATCGACGGCTCCTACCAACCCTACGGGCTGGTCATTCCTGCCAACTACAACGTCAAGGGAACCGATAAGGTCCGCCTGGATATCTGGTGCCATGGTCGCGGTGAGACCCTCAGCGAAGTCAGCTTCCTCGGTCAGCGACGGACTCAAGTCGGCCCGATCTCGCCTGCCAATACGATCGTCCTGCATCTCTACGGCCGCTATTGCAACGCCAACAAGCTGGCCGGCGAAATTGATTGCCTGGAAGCCCTGGCTGCCGTGCAGAGCCAATACCGGATCGATGAAGACCGGATTGTCATGCGCGGGTTCTCGATGGGGGGCGCTGCGGCCTGGCAATTTGCCGTCCATTACACCGACTTGTTCGCGGCGGCAGCTCCGGGTGCGGGGTTCTCGGAAACCCCCGACTTCCTGAAGGTCTTTCAGAAGGAAACTTTGAACCCGACGCCCTACGAACAAACCCTGTGGCACATGTATGACTGCCCCGACTGGTGTGCCAATCTGACTCAGTTGCCGACCATCGCTTACAGCGGTGAGAACGACATTCAAAAGCAGGCCGCCGACATTATGGAGACGGCTCTGGCCAAGGAAAAGATCCAGCTGACTCATCTGATCGGCCCCAAGACCGGCCACAGTTACCACCCCGATTCGGCAGCCGAAATCGAACGCCGCCTGGCAAGCATTGTTGCCCGCGGCCGCAATCGTATTCCCAAGCAAATCGAATTCGTGACCTATTCCCTCCGTTACAATCACATGCACTGGGTCCAGATCGATGGACTGGGCAAGCACTGGGAACAGGCCCGAATTTCTGCAGATTTGCACTATTTGACACCCGACGTCACGATCAATGAACCGCAGATTGTCGTCAATCCGAAGAACGTCACCGACTTCACTCTGGCGTTCGAACCAGGCTGGTTCCCGTACGGGCCCCGGCAACGGGTGACCGTGCTGGTACGCGGTAAAATCTTCGAACTGCGTGGCGCGTCGGACTTCAGTTTCAATGCCAAGTTCCATCTCACCACTGAAGGCTGGAAGTACGGAGCTCGTCCTGTCACTCCCAATACTTTGCGGAAGCAAGCCGGCCTGCAGGGGCCCATCGACGACGCGTTCCTGGATTCGTTCATGTTTGTGAAGGGAACCGGAAAGTGTGCAAATGAGAAAGTCACCCAGTGGGTCGCTGCCGAATCGACTCGCGCGGTCGAACACTGGCGCAAGCAGTTCCGCGGCCAGGCGCGCCAGAAGAACGACACCGACATCACCGACGAGGACATCGCGGCGCACAATCTGGTGTTGTGGGGCGATCCCTCGAGTAACGCCATTCTGGCCAAGATCGCCGATAAGCTGCCGATCAAGTGGGACGCCAAACAGATCACCGTGGGGAACAAGACCTACGCCGCTGACAAGCATGTTCCACTCCTGATCTACCCCAATCCGCTGAACCCCAAGAAGTACGTGGTCCTCAACAGCGGTTTCACCTTCCGCGACTACGACTATCTCAACAATGCCCGCCAGGTCCCCAAGCTGCCCGACTGGGCCGTAATCGACCTCGACACGCCTCCCAATCCGCGAACCCCGGGCAAGGTGGTCGTCGCCGACTTCTTCAACGAAGAGTGGCATTTGCCCAAGCCGTAGGTCAGCCAATTTGGGGTTCCCAAGAAAGTTGCCAGGTGTACCCCGTTCGGTAACGGCATTGGTATCCACACAACGGACAGGATCGCGGA
>CAZQUW010000039.1:29156-32941 GCA_964596215.1 uncultured Planctomicrobium sp.
CTCCGATGACTCTGCGAAATCTGGCCTGGTCTCTCTTTTGGATCGTCGCCTTGGCGGTCCCCCCTTCCCCGGCGTCTGCCGTCGAAAAACTGGCTGCTGAGAAAGGGACCGCCGACCCCGCACAACCGTTGCTCTGGTATGACATCCGTCTCCTCGGCGTGGAAGGCCAGGGCTGGACGACCGACTTGAAAGCCCCCTACGACCGCCTGCCGGCCAAGGCCGAAGGGAAAGCCCCGGCGTCGGTCTGGGGCTTGAGCCACCACTCGGCCGGACTGGCCGTGCGCTTTGTCACCGACGCGCGAACGATCCAGGCCCGCTGGACATTGATTAAACCAGAACTGGCGATGCCTCACATGCCGGCCACCGGGGTCAGTGGCCTGGACCTGTATGTGAAGGACTCGGGCAACTGGAGATGGCTGTCGGTCGGTCAACCCCGGGCCCAGACGAACACCGTCGCCCTGGTCAGCGGCCTGCCGGTCGGCGAACGTGAATACATGCTTTATCTCCCTCTGTATAACGGGGTCAGCAACGTCGAACTGGGAATCGACAAAGGTGCGTACCTCGCAATTGCGGATCAGCGACCTGAAACACATCGCAAACCCATCCTGTTTTACGGCACGTCGATCACCCAGGGGGGCTGCGCCTCGCGGCCGGGAATGGTGCATACTGCCATTCTGGGACGTCATCTCAATTACCCGGTCATCAACCTGGGTTTCTCCGGCAGCGGTCGCATGGAAGCCGAAATGGCCGACCTGCTGGCCGAAGTTGATCCCGCCGTGTATGTCCTGGATTGCCTCCCCAATATGGACGCCAAAGCCGTCTCGGAACGCGTCGTCCCGTTCGTCAAGAAGTTGCGTGCTGCACATCCCCAAACCCCCATTTTACTGGTAGAAGACCGCACCTATTCCAATTCATTCCTGATCAACGGCAGCCTCCAGCGCAATCAGACCAATCGAGCCGCCCTCGAGAAGGCCTATCAAACATTACTGGCCGATGGCATCCAGCATCTGGCCTATCTGCATGGTGAAAAGCTGCTGGGGGCCGACGGCGAAGACACCGTCGACGGTTCTCACCCGACCGACCTGGGCTTCCTGCGCCAAGCAGAAGCGATGGAACCAGCCCTGAAAAAATTGTTGAATCCTTAAATAAAAATCCGACCAGGAGCCGGGTGCCGTCAGGCGACCATAAGCCTGAAGGCACCCGATTCACCCCGCCTACTAACGACAGCTCGTCGTTGATACACGAAAGTCGCCAGGATTTATCCAAATCCGGTTAAAGAAACTGCGTCGACTCTGCCGGATAAACTCACCCGGTAAGCTCCATTTTCCCGCGGCATTCTTTCCCGGGAACACCCTGCCTTCCCAGACTTCCAGCAGGAGTTTTCGATTCCGCTTTCCCGAACCACGGCGCAGGAATCCTCCACATCCAGCCTGAAGTCCTACCCCATGACATCCGATAGGAGAACGGTGCGAGAGTCTCCGCGCGGGGCCGCGTTGCTGAAGATTTCTCCGACAACATTGATGATGCACTCACAACTCGGCCTCGGTCACGCGACCGGGCTTTCACCACAGGGGATTGGCATGAGCGACGGAACGCTGGCAGCACTCGAACAGCATATTGCCGAATTACAGCAGCAACTGCTGGAATCGCAAAAGATGAGCACTGTTGGTGCACTGGCCTCATCGATCACCCATGAATTCAACAACATTCTGACCACTGTTATCAATTACGCCAAATTGGGCCTGCGTCACAAAGATGAAGATGCCCGGGATAAGGCGTTCAATAAGATCCTGGCCGCCGGTCAACGCGCCAGCCGGATCACCACCGGCATGCTGGCCTACGCCCGTAATAAGTCCGATCGCAAGGACGAAATCGACCTGACTCAACTGGTGGAAGAAGTCCTCCTGCTGGTCGAAAAAGATCTCGAAGTCCACCGCATTAAGGTCGAGGTCAACGCCCAGGCCGACGCCCGTGCCAACGTCAACGTCGGCCAGCTGCAACAAGTCCTCCTCAATCTGATCATCAACGGCCGGCAGGCGATGGAAGCCGGCGGCCGCATGGTGATTGGCATCAAGGCCAACCGCGAAGAAGGCTGGGCTGAGATCTCCGTCCGCGACACCGGCGCCGGCATCCCCGCTGAGAACCTCCGCAAGATCTTCGATCGCTTCTTCACCACCAAAACCTCCGATTCCCAGGGGCAAGGGGGCACCGGCCTGGGACTCGCCCTGTGCCGTGATGTCATCGAAGCCCACCAGGGCCGCATCCGCGTCGAAAGCACCGTCGGCAAAGGGACCACCTTCACGCTCAAACTCCCCCTCGTCGGCAGCTCGATCCAGCCCAAACACCCCCCCGTCCGAGCCGTCCAAAAAGCCGGCTAAAGTGTGGAACGCCAGCAGGATTATTCCTGGTGCGCCCCGGTGCCGTGAGGCCCGGGGCTCACTTGGTTTCTGATTCATCACTCGTTTTGATGATTGAGGTCTCTCGAAGCCTCGCCTCCCATCGTTTCACATCCACTATCGCGCCTCTGCTGCAATCGAGCTCGGTACCGGCTAATATAGCGTTTCCCCTGCGGAACCTTGGTTGAACCCGGTGGCGCTGGCCCCGATACTCCCTTAGTTCTTAAATCAACCGCGGCGGATATTATCGAAGGCAATTGCAGCATGAGTGTTACGTATAAGTCGGCGGGGTTGGATCTGGAACTCTACGAGCAGGCCATGGCGCGCCTGCCGGCGATCATGAAGCGGACTCACACCCCCCGTGTTATGGACCTCCCGGGCGGTTTCGCAGGTCTCTTTCGACTCGACAATTCCTCCGAATTCAAACGCAACTACAAGGAACCCGTCCTCGTCTCGGGCACCGATGGCGTCGGCACTAAGCTTAAGGTGGCAATCAAGTTAGGCGTGTGCGACACGGTCGGTATCGACCTCGTCGCGATGTCGGTCAACGATGTCCTCTGCCTGGGGGCCGAACCTCTCTTTTTCCTCGATTACATCGCCATGCCCAAGGACGATCCCGAGCTCATCACGGCGATCGTCAAGGGTGTCAGCGAAGGTTGTGTCCAGGCCGGTGCCGCCCTGATGGGTGGCGAAACGGCCATCATGCCCGACCTCTACGCCCCCGGCGATTTTGATCTCGCCGGCTTCTGCGTCGGTGTTGTGGAAAAATCGCAAATCATCGACGGCCAGAAAATCCGCCCCGGCGATACCGTCATCGGCATTGCCTCCTCCGGTTTCCACTCCAACGGCTACAGCCTGGTCCGCAAAGCCGTCTTCGAAATTGCCAAACTGGATGTCAATACGCACGTCCCGGAACTCAATCGCACCGTCGGGCAGGCCCTCCTCGAACCGACCAAAATCTACACCAAACCGGTCGTCAGTCTGCTCCAGCAGTTTGAGGGTGAATCGCCCATCCACGGCCTGGCCCATATCACCGGCGGCGGTATCGCCGACAATCTGGTTCGCATCGTCCCCGAAAACTGCCGCGTCACCATCGACCGCCAGAGCTGGCAGCCTCACCCCATCTTCGCCTGGCTGCGATCCCTCGTGGAAATCGAACAGCAGGAAATGTTCAACGTCTTCAACATGGGCCTCGGCTTTGTCCTCGTCGTCGATTCCGCCGCCGCCGAACAAGTCCAGGCTCACTTGGCCAAAGAAAACCTCACCAGTTGGGTCATCGGCCAGGTCACCGCCGGCGACCGTAAAGTTGAGATCAAGTAACTTGCGTCACGCCGGACAGCCGGGAGGGCGAGGCTCCCGCCGAGCCTAAAGCGACCGCCAGGTCGGAGT
>CAZQUW010000040.1:0-7504 GCA_964596215.1 uncultured Planctomicrobium sp.
ACCGGACCTCTTTGATTCAATGTGACTTCCGGTTTTATCCGAAGAATCAGAACAACCGTCGTTTTGACCAGAGCCGGTCCATCTATTGATGGACCTTAGGGGCTCCGTCCAGACCGCGCCATCGGAGTTCGACGCACCGTGGTGAGGTAGTTGATCTGGAGAGACAGACTCATGTCGATGACCCGCACAAGTTTAATCAGTTTCGCGATGCTGGCCATAGGGGTGATGGGCTTCCAGCCCCCCGCATCCGCGCCTACAGACCCCTCAAGCGCGGGGGAGGATGTGGCAGCGCGTGTGAGCGTTGGTGGTCGGGGCGGATATTTCCGCTTTAATCACGCAGTGGGGAACGGCGTCGGCTGGGATGATGGGGGCTATAGCCAGTTCGGCGGCTGGTTGCCGTTCAACGAATTTGGATCGGATACACTCTGGTATACCGACCTGCGGCTGTTGCTGACGAATGACGCGATGGTCGGCGGAAACGGCGGCCTGGGCGTCCGGCAATACAATGCGGACTGGGACCGATTCTTCGGCGGTGCCGTGTTCTATGACTATGATCATGGAGCGCAGAACAACGGCTTCGGCCAGATTACGACCAGTCTGGAAACGATCGGCAACTTCTTCGATGCCCGGGTGAATGCCTATTTCCCGGTCTCGAACTCGACACGTACGCTGTCCGGGGGAAGTATTACCGGCGATCCGTTCTTCCAGAACAACCACATCTATTTTCCGGGGATGGGTAACTTCCTCGAAGCCCTGCAAGGTGGCGATGCTGAAATCGGGGTGCCGATCTCGCGTGATGCCCAGTGGCTGCGGGCCTATGCCGGCTACTATGCCTACAATTCCAACAGTCACAACGACGTCGAAGGCTTTCGCGGCCGTCTGGAAGCCCAGTTGAGTGACGACTTGTCCGTCCAGGGTCAGGTTACGGATGACCGCACTTTCGGCACCCTGGTGAACCTGATTGTCGACATCCGCATGGGTGGAGGTCGTCCAATCCGCGCGTTCCCGAACTTGTCCAGCCGCGAGCGGATGTACTTGCCGGTGCAGCGTAACTGGCGTATTTCTACGAACACCTACCGCGCCCCGATCAAAGTTGTGGCTCGCGATCCCGGCGACCATCACATCCTGGATGTGGCCTGGGTTGACAGTGCTGCAGCCCCGGGCGGTGACGGTACTGTCGAAAATCCCTTCCAGACGCTGGCGGGAGCCGAGGGGGTACCGGCCGCGGACTTCATTCTTGTACGTCACGGCACCGGCGCAGCCTACGATGGTGGCATCACGCTCAAGGACAACCAACGCCTCCTGGGTGAGGGACTCGAGCACCAGTTTGATGCATACGCCGCATTTGGCAAGGTCGCGATCCAGGGCACCTTTACACTGCCGACCACGGCCACTGATCCCAATGGCCTGAGCGCCAATCCCGCCGACACTCCGATCCTGACCAACAGCGGTGGCCATGCCGTGACTCTGGCGAACAACAATGAAGTCTCGTCGTTCATCATCAACAGCCCGACGGGAACGGCCATCTTTGGCAACGGAATCACTGACTTTAACCTCAACAACCTGGACATCAACGATCCGACGCTGGGTGGAATTGTTCTTAACAACGCCGCGGGACAGGGCTCGATCAACACGGTAGCGATCAACGGTGGATTCGGTCCCGGTGTGATGGTCTCGAATGCCAACACCGCGCCGTTGAACCTGGATATCAGCGACGTCTCGGTCGCGGGAACGACCCAGGCCTTGTCCATCGGTGCCAGCAACTCTGAAATTATTGCCAGTATCGATCGCTACCTGGCTGCCAACAATGGCTCCGGTCTCGACATCACGTCCACCAACGGTGGAACGTTTACCGGGCAGATCCTGAACAGCACCTTTAACGACTCGACATCCGGCGACGGCATGCGGTTGACCGCTTCCGATTCGAACAGCGCCATCAACGTAGCCATGCGGAATACCAAGGCCCACGACAGCTTTGGCAATGGCCTGGTGGTGGATTCGAGCAATGATGCGTTAATTGCAGCAGACATCACCGATGGCAACTTCAGCAACAGTGGTCTGGATGGCATACGGGTGCTGGCCAACAACTCGTCCAGCCCGAACATCCTGACCATGACCAATACACCGGCAGCGAATGCCGGAGTCGATGGTCTCCACGCCGAGATTACGAACAATTCGCTGTTCACAGTTGATATCACGAATGGCAGCTTCGCTGGTGCCGGCCAGGATGCCATCGACACGACCGTCGACGGGGGTTCAACCTTGAACCTGACAATCGACCCGACCCCCGCGACCTCTGCTGGCGCGAATGGATTCCGCTTCCAGGTGGCCAATAACTCGACCTTGAATGCGGCCTTGATCGATGTCGACTTGTCGGGCGCCACCAACAACGGCATCCTCGGCAACATCGACTTCCTGAGTACCACCAACCTGGCGCTCGTGCGGAGTGCCGCGACCGGATCCGGAATGGACGGCATGAATGTCACGGCCGCCAACGGTTCAATTTTCAATGCTCTGATCGAAGACGGTGACTTCTCCAACAGCGGCCAGAACGGCGTCAACCTGGCACTCTCAACGGGGGCCCAGGGTTCGATTACTGGTTTGACAGCAAATTCCGCCGCTAATTTCTCATCCGCCAACAACGGATTGGATGGCCTGCTGGTGAACCTGCAGAGCGGAGCGACTCTGGACATGGAGTTCGGAGCGGGTGACTTCTCGAGTAATGGCGGCAATGCCATTAATGCCAACGTTGACGGAACGGGTTCCGCAGCCACTCTGGCCATGACTGATATTGATGCGACGGACAGCGGTCTGGACGGCTTTAGCTTCGTGGTCCAGAACGGCGGCGACCTGGCAGCAACCGGCTCAGGGGGCTCATTCAGCAACAGCTTCAATCACGGAATCCGCGGTGTGCTCGACAATGGCTCTACGGCCTCACTCGACTTTGACGGAACCACAGCGGCGAACTCGGGAGCCAACGGCCTGTTCATCACCGCTTCGAATCTCTCGGTATTCAGCGGAATCTTCAGTAACGGTTCATTCGCGAACTCTGGCCTGAATGCGGCCAGCCCGAATCGCAACGCCGTCGAAATGGTGATGAACAATTCGTTTGGCACCTTGAACCTGACGGACACGGCAGGTAACAACAATGGCCAGAACGGGTTGTTGATGTCCCTCCAGAACGGAGCCACGTTGACGACGACCGTCGTGAATGGCAATTTCAATGACAGTCCGCTCAATGCGATTCAGTCGAATGTGAGCGGAGTGGGGTCCATCAATACGCTGACATTGACCAATACCACCGGAAACAACAGCGGACTGGATGGAATTCGATTTAATGTTTCCAACAACGGCACCTTCAATGCCACGGCCAATGGCGGCTCGTTTAATAACAGCGGCGACAGCGGCATTCGGGGCATCCTCGACAGTTCCGCCCTGGCGAGCCTGAATTTCACCAACGTGGATGTGCAGAACTCCAATGACAACGGCCTGTACGTCAGCAGTACCAACGGCTCGACGTTTAACGGAACCTTCACTGGTGGCGGATTCGCCAACAGCGGGCAGGACGTCGCCAGCCTCCGACGCAATGCCGTGGAACTGCTGGTTAACGATTCGACCAACACTCTGAATATGACCAACACCGCTGGCGACAACGCCGGTGCTGATGGCCTGCACTTCGAGGTCAGTAATGGCGGGCAGCTGACAGGCACGCTGGTGGGCGGGACATTTGCAAACGCCGGCAGCAACGCAGTCGAAGGCACCGTCCTGGGCGCCGGCAGCACAGTTGCGGTCTCTCTGGACGGAACATCTGCGGCGAATGCCGCGGCGGATGGCGTGCTGTTGACCGCTCAATCGGGAGCGAATCTCGATTTCAGCTTTGCCAACAGTTCGATTTCCAACAGCGGCAACAATGGCGTCGTGTTGAATGCAGACGGGGCCGGAACAACGGCCAGCCTCAGCCTGACAAATTCGAATGTGGATAACAACGGTATTACCGGACTCGTGTCGCGTGACGGTGTGAATCTCAGTGCGACAACGGGCGCCAATATTGATGTGAACCTCACTTCCGGAACAATCAACGGCAACCGGAACAATGGTATTCGTGCCACAGTGTCCGGTGCCGGATCGGGCGTCAACTTTAACGGTAACGGCACGGTGGTGAGCGGGAACTTGCGGGGCGATGGCCTGGGCTTCACGGTCTCGGGTGGTGGTTCTATCACCGGCGGTTTCACCGGTGGCGCCTTCGCCAACAATGGCTCGGTCGTCGCTGCCAATGGTGTGCAGGGCGACGTGAACGGCCCGGGTTCAGTGGCGAACCTGACCTTCGACGGCACAGGGGTGGATAACAACCAGGCCGATGGATTCAACATGACTTCGCTGAACGGCGGGGCATTGACTCTCAATCTGGTCAACGGTGCCTCCGCCTCCAACAATGTCGGCTACGGTATCAACTTCCTGGTCGATGGTCCTGGGTCAGAAGGCAATCTGTTGATGTCGGGCGACAATATCGTCGCCAACAACGGACTCGGCGGCATCCTGTTCAATGCCTCGAATGGTGCCCAGACGACCTCGACAATCTCTGGCAACGTGACGAACAACGGTGGCGCGGGTGTAAACATCATCGGAACCAATCTGACGATCAACAGCCTGACATTCAGCGGTGACTTCAACAACAACGCCGCCCAGGGTATCAACGTCGATCTCAGCAATTCCACGGTGAATGCCTTGAACGTGTCAGATGCCACCGTAAACAATAATACGGCGGAAGGTGTGCGACTGGCGGCGGCCAGTGGCAGCCATATCAACAATGGACTGATTACCAACAACACGATCAACGGTAACGGAGCGGACGGTATCCTGTTCAGCCTGGCGAACTCAGATGCAACGTTGTTTGCGATCGACAGTAACCTGGAAATCAACTCCAACACAGGCAACGGTGTCCACGTCGTCCTGAACAATGCTCCGACAACCGACTTCGCTGTCACCAACAACTTCGGGATCAATAACAATACCCAGAACGGCGTGGTCTTCGATCTCGTCGGCTCGGATCTGACTGACGTGCTGGTGGATGCCAACGCCATTCAAAGTAACGGGGCGGCTGGCTTGCAGTTCAATACAACAACCAGCAACGTCAGTGGTGCCATTACGAACAACGTGATTTCTGGAAACACACTGAGTGGCCTGGGAATCGCGGCGACCGGTGGCGTGCCCGTCACCAACATCGATTTTGGAAATCTTGCCCTGGGGCATGAGATCTCGGGCAACATCATCAATGGCAACGGCAACGCTGGCGTCGGGGCCGGTATTCTGGCCACTGTAGGCCAGAACGTGCAGCTCGCGACGACGATTCGGGACAACACCATTTCGCAGAATCAAAGCTTCGGTGTCGGAATCACCTCGACCGACGGTTCAGTGGATCTCGTCATCGGCGGAGCGACGGCAGCGGAGGGCAACACGTTTGACCAGAACGTCGGGGCGGGTATTGCCTTGACGCTCCAGAATACGGCTACCGGGACGGTTGATATCCAGAACAACGCCATCACCGGCACCATCAACAGTAACGCCAGTTACCAGGGCGATGGTATCAATATTCAGCTGGTCTCGACCAATCTGAATCCCTCGACCGCTCAGTTGACGGCATCCGTGATCAGCAACAACGTCATCGGTGACGAGACGTCCGCTGCACTGGGCAACGCCGGACGCGGTATCGTGGTCAGCAACGATGGTAACTCCACAATCGATAATCTGACGATGGATCAGAACATCGTCGCCAATAACGGCAGCAGCGGCATCCAGTTCAACAAGCAGGAGGACGCCAATGTTACTAACGTGGCAATCACAAACAGCCTGATTACGAGCAATACCGGCAGTGGCGTTGAGGTCAACGTGGCCAACGGGAACCAGACGACCACATTTGACATTGCCCACAACGAAATCACGAACAACGATGTGTATGGTCTGCACTTTGTGATGGCGGCCGACTCGAAGATTAACGTCGATATCACCGACAACCTGATCAGCGGTAACGTCGGCCAGGGCATCTATGTCGAGGATATTCCGAACGACCCCACCGATCAACGTGATATCTCCGGCGTCTGGATCCAGAATCGAATCCTCAACAATGGAACCGTTGCCGGCAATACTTCCAGCGGTATCGCCATCCTCTCGACGTTTGGCAATTCGACAGCCCTGGTCATCGGCCAGGATGGCTTCGACTCAGACGGCAATTCGCTGGGGAATATCATCGACGGTAACGGAAACTTCGGTATCTCCATCGGTGGGACAGGCAATGCGATCATCACCAACAATACCATCACCAACAACGGTACTGGTGGTATTCAATTAGATAATCAGGATCCGGCCGCAATGGTCGTGAACCTGGGCAACAACCTGATTGCCGAGAATAACGGCGATGGGCTGACAATTCACGCGACGAACTCGGCCTTCATGAGCATCGTGGCCACGGGCAACGCCATCGTCAATAACGCCGGTCGCGGTGTTGACTCGCTCAACCAGGTCAATGCAACGACGTTCCTGCAATTTGGCGATGGCACCGTGGACGGTGGCAACCTGATCTCCGGCAACAGCGGTGAAGGGTTCTACGTCGTGAATACTTCGTCTGCCACGCAGAACCAATCGGATCCGTCAACCACCGCCCTGCGTGCTGACGGCGCTCTCGACGTCTCTCCCGATATGATCCTCGACCTCCAGTATAACACCATCAGTAACAACGGCAGCCCGGCTGGCCCAGGCAACGCGGCCTTCCCGGCCGCGGGACTGGTGTTGCGTGTCGGTACCAGCAACAGTTCTGGCGACAATCCCTACAGTAACGGTGCTGCCGGTGTCGGTAATGCAGGGCTGGTCGGCAATGGCCGCGTGAATGCCCGCGTGGTCAACAACGAGTTCGGTGGCAACTTCGGCTCGGATGTGCTTGTCGAATCGTTCACCTCAACCGTGGATCCGGCAACGTCAACCGGAACGTGGGATGCAGTCACCTTCGACAGTCAGATCTTCCAACGCGACCCCCTGGCTCGCTTGAACATGGTGTTCAAGAACAACACGGGTGACGCTCTCGACGTGACTCGTGGCGAATCGGATCGGGGTGCCTCTGACCCGTCAGTTGGTGCGAGCTACGCAAACAACGAAGCCTTGTTCAAATCTCGCGTCAACACGGCGACTCCCGCTGGTCCCTTCACCACCGGGGTTCGCCGACGCAATGCCCAACGCCTGGCCAGTGCCAGCGGGCCGTTCGCAGTTCCGGGTGCTCCCGGTGCTGCCGCCGGATTCGCCTATGACGGTGTCGGTGACAGCACGTTCCGCATTGAAAGCGATTTCAGTACCGCCGGATTCACCAGTGGAGACACCTTCTTCGGAGACTTCGGGCCCGTCCCGCCGGTCGCCAACGCGAATGGTGTGCCTTACACGAGTCCGGTGTTCGGCGAGCTGCCCTTCGGTTGGGACACAAGTGTCGCAGTGGGGACCTTCCAGTTCCTGATCCCGTAAG
>CAZQUW010000040.1:7604-18358 GCA_964596215.1 uncultured Planctomicrobium sp.
TTAGCGGCCGCGATTCAACAGGCTGCGTTGATTGAGGTAGTCCACGAAGACCTCGCCCATATCGCGTCGCGTGTCAACCAGAACACGTTCGATGCGATTGCGCTGACACATGCTCTCGAAACGATCATTGAACTTCTGGACCGCGTCCAGGTACGCGCGTTGCAGATCTTCCGGTTGAGCCAGAAATTCCTCGGGGACTTCCAGGCCGAGAAACTTGATCATGCCATCGAACTCAAAGGCGAGTTCGTCGTGATGCATCACCTGAAACAGGACCACTTCGTGCTTGTTGTAGCACATGCGCTGCAGAGCGATTTCCAGGGCATCCAGATCGGTAAAGAAGTCGCTAAAAATCACGACGATCTCACGCCGCCGCATCCGCCCGGTTAACTCCGTCAGGCATTCAGCCATCCGCGTTTTCTGCTGCGGCTGCAACTCATCCAGGTGCTCCGTCATGCGGACAATCTGCGACATCGAATTCCCGGGCGTAATGAACCCGCGGACCTGTTCGTCGAACGTCGAGAAGCTGACCTTGTCACTTTGCAGAACGACTGCATATCCCAGCGTAGTCGCCATCTGGGCCGCGTATTGGAGCTTCTGCTCTGCATCGGCACCGTAGCGCATCGAGGCACTGATATCGAGGACCAGATGGCAGACGAAATTGGTCTCCATCTCGTACTGTTTGATGAAATACTTTTCGCGAGTGAAATAGAGACGCCAGTCGATGTGCTTCGGATCGTCTCCCCAGACGTATTCACGGTGTCCCGCAAATTCGACGGCAAATCCATGCAGCGGAGACTTGTGGGCCCCCGCCAGATTTCCCATCACCAGCCCGCGCGGCTCAAAATGCCGATGGGCGACCCGGCTGAGGACTTCGGGGTTGATGTATCTCGAAAGCACATTGGCCATGTCAGTTCACGATCCTGTAATTCACATCAGCCTGTCGCTCCGGCAAGTCGCAGGCAATCAGGCGACCGACCGTTTCCAACTCGGCCACCCCCGCACTGCGCCACACTTGTCCCATTAAGCAGCCGGCTTCTCGTATTTCTTGTCCGCGGGAATCGCTTCCATCAGCATCTGAATCAGTTGCTCGCTGCCGACATTCGAGGCCTGGGCCGCAAAATTGCTCGCCAGACGATGACGAAGTGCGGGCTTCGCGACCGCCTGAACGTCACCGATGGTCGCATGGTATCGACCGTACAAAATCGCACGGGCTTTGGCACAGGTGACCAGCGTCAATAGTCCGCGCGGCCCGGCACCCCAGCTGACCCAGCGATTGACGAAGTCCGGAGCCTCGGGCGTGTGCGGGCGAGTGGCACGGACCAGGGCCCAGGCATATCCCAGGACTTGATCGCTGACGGGAACAGTGGCCACCAGTTTCTGAATCTCGATGATCTCGTCGCCGGTCATCACGGGCGTGATCGCCGTTTGCTGCGCAGCCGTGACACGTCGGGCGATATCCCATTCCTCGGCACCGCTGGGATAATCGACCTTGATATACAACAGGAATCGATCGAGCTGAGCTTCAGGCAGAGGATAGGTACCTTCCTGTTCCAGCGGGTTCTGAGTGGCCAGGACGAAGAACGGTGCCGGCAACTTGTGGACGGTACCACCGGCACTGATCTGTCGCTCCTGCATCGATTCGAGCATCGCGGCTTGCGTCTTGGGTGGCGTCCGGTTGATTTCGTCTGCCAGCACCATGTTCGCGAACAAGGGGCCCGCCAGGAACTTATACTCCCGCGCCCGGGTCTCCAGATTCTCCTGGATGACTTCGGTGCCCGTCACATCACTGGGCATCAGGTCGGGCGTGAACTGAATGCGTTTGAAGCTCAGGTGCAGTGCCTGGGCCAGCGAACTGATCAACAAGGTCTTGGCCAAACCGGGCACGCCTTCCAGCAAGGCGTGCCCCTTGGCAAAAATAGCGACCAGCACTTGCTCGATGACGTCGTTCTGCCCCACGATGACCTTGGACAGCTCATCGCGAATTCGATTGTAGGCTTGCTCACAGCGTTGCACGGCGGCGACGTCAGCGGGAGATAAAGTACTGCTCATGTCTGTGGAATCCTCAGGATCATTAGCGGGTTGATTTGCTCGTCGACGCAGCGCCGGTCGCGATCAGGCGACTGTTTTCTGCGCCTCGAATTATGCCTGCTTCAGACGAGCCGGGGCTTACGCCGCTCGGCTCGCCTTGCGCTGTCAGTCGTTAATCAATGCTCTCGAAATAGCGTTTCAAACGTTCTTCGTAACCTTTGGGAGCCCGGCGTTGACTCTTGGCTCGAATCGCCTTCCGCAGATCGGGGGGCAGTTTGGCGAACCAGGGTTCTTCGCGATGCTTGCGTGCCTCAGCGGCCGAGTCTTCCTTCGAACTGTCGGTCTTGCCGTCTTCTTCGGGTTTGCGTTCGACCGGCGAATCATCCAGGGCTCCGTCCTTGGTCGCCTCGTTGTTATCGGTGCGACCTTTTTCTGAAGTTTTGCCCCCTTCGGTTCCGCTGGCGTCTTTCGGCTTCTCAGCAGATTTGGATTTCTCTTTGCTCTGCCCCTTGCCTTCGGGTGATGCTTCGCCCGGTGCTTCCTGCCCTTCGGCACCCGGCTTGCCGGGCGTAGAGCCCTCGGGCAGCGGTTCAGCAGTTGCCTGCGAATCAGGTGCAGGTTCATTGGCCAGAGCCACCTGCATCTCCTTCAGAGCTTCTTTGCCGGCAATCTGCTGCGCGGTCGCTTCTGGAGAATTTGGTACCAGTCCCGTCCCCAGTTTCTGGTCGGCCGCTCCAGGCTGTCCCGCCTCTCCTGCTGGCGTCTCCCCCTGCGGCTCGCCACTGGCGGGCTCACCACCCTTAGGTTCGCCACTGGCGGGCTCGCCAGCTTTCGGTTCACCTGCAGCGGGTTCTGCACCCTTGGGCTCACCAGCTTGAGGTTCTCCCTTGGCAGCTTCCCCCTTGGCCGGCTCACCAGTTGCGGGCTCCCCGGCGGGCTTGGCTTCGCCGGTTCCTTCAGGCAACGGCACCACAGGCATTTCGCCGGCGTTCAAATTCGAGGCGAGTTCCAACGCTTCACGCAAGGGGGGATTAGCAACTTCGGATTGTCCCGAGATCTCTTCCGCACCTTGACCTGTTGCCCGTTGGGCTTCGGCAAAGTCTTGCGTTGCCTGTGCGAGTGCCTTGGCCGCCTGCTTCTGCTGCGGTGTGGGCTGCGCAGGCTGAGGTTGGCCGTCCCCCATGGGTGGTGCGGCTTCGGCAGCGGCTTCCAATGCTTCACGCTGGGTCGCGATCTGCTCCGCAGCGGCCTGTTGTTCTTTGGCGAGTTCCCCCAGCGTCTGAGCGATGGCCTGATCTTTGCGAATCTGCTGCTCGCGGGCCGCCAGCGCCGCGGCCGCTTGTTCCAGGGCCCGCTCGACGGCCTGCTGAGTATTGGCAGTCTCTTCGGCCTTGGCTTCACCCGCTTCAGCCGCCCCCTCTTCGGCGGTCTTCTCCGCGGCTTGCACGGCCCCTGTGGCCCCCGCATCAACCATCGCGGTCTGCTCAGCCAGGCCGTCTGCTTGCTTCCCTTCGGCATCAAACTTTTCAGCCTGTTGCTTGGCGAGGGCATC
Source organism: uncultured Planctomicrobium sp. (assembly GCA_964596215.1). GTDB lineage: Bacteria > Planctomycetota > Planctomycetia > Planctomycetales > Planctomycetaceae > JAKFVC01. The sequence continues at coordinate 11,185 of CAZQUW010000040.1, forward strand.
CTTCGCGGCCTCCACTTGTGCCTTCGCCTCGGCCAGTGCACCGGCGGCCTTCTCTTGAGCCGCCTGGGCGGGTTCGGCCTGTCCCTTTTCCAGTTGCGCTTCGGCCTCGGCCGCCTGCTCACCAGCTTGAGCCAATTGCTCTCCGGCTTGCGGTGCAGCCTCAGCCGCCAGCTGTTGTGCCGCTTTGATTTCCTGAGCGACTTTTTCCTGAGCGGCCGCGTCGGGCTGGCCCGCCGGTGCGGCCTGAGCCGCCTTCGCTTCGGCCTCGGCCAGTTGTTGTGCCTCTTGCAACGCCGACTTTGCCTCAGCGCGTGCCGCGTCGGCCTTGGCGTCATCACCATTCAGCGTTTCCCTGGCAGCCTCTTGTGCAGCGGCCTGCGCCTTCTCCAAGGCCCCCTTCAATCCATCTGGCTGGTTCGCCTTGGCCTGGGGGCGATCGGCGGCTTGTTCCGCCAGCTTTTTCGCATCGTCAGCCACCGCCTGCTGTTCTGCCGCGGCATTCAGCGGGGTATTAGATTTCCCTTCCTCAAACGCTTCCCGGGCCGCATCGGCAGCCGCTTGTTGGTCGAGGGCTTCCCCAATCTGATCGGCAAGTGCCAAGGCCTCGGCGGCTTCCGGGCGGCCGGCAGCCTTCTGCTGATCTTGTTGAGCCTGATTAATTTTAGCTGCCGCCGCTTCCAGCTGCGCCATCTTCGCCGCATTGGATTCTGGCAGCTTGGCTTGCGCGTCCTCGACGGCCCCGCGTGCCTCGCGAACGGCCTTGAGCTGGTCTTCCGTAATCTGGGCGAGTTGTTTGGAGGCCTGCTGAATTTCGTCACGAATCTGGGCGGAAGCCTTCGTCAGTTGAGCTGCGGCATTCTCCGCACCTGCCGCCGCTTCAGTGGCTTCCGGCTTCGAGGCTTCCCCCGGTTCTGCCGCAGCCTGTTCCAACTGCTGGGCCACCCCGGCTTCCGCCTGCTGAGCTTGTTCCAACGTCTTTGCAGCAGTCGGAGCCAAGTCCTTGATCGCCTCGGCAATCTTCTCGGTCACTTGTTTCACTTCTTCCTGCTCGGCCTTCAGCTCTGCGGCTGCCGCCTTGTCCAGACCCTTCGCCTGAGCCGCATCTTTCGCCTCATCGGCGACGTTGCGTTCGGCTGCCGCAGCCCGTTCGATCGCTTCGGCGGCGCGCGCCAATTCGCCAATCTTCACGGCCACTTGTTCCCGTTGCGCATCAGCCAGAGCCGCTTCAATTTCTGCCGCGGCGCGTTCGAGAGCCTCTGCAGCATTCTCGACAGCCTGCTGATTTTTCTGGGGAGTCGGTTCTGCAGTCGCCAGTTCCGTCGCGGCTTCTTTCGCCGCGGCTTCCGCTTCGGCCAGGCGTGACTCGACCGCATTGGGTAAGTCGGCCTTCGCCGCTTCGGCAACCTTGGCCGCAGCCTGCTCCTCAGCCGCCTTCGCAGCAGCTGGTTCCTGAGCCGCCTTCTGCGTGGCCTGGGCCTGTTGCTCCATGGCCTGCTTGATCGCTTCCCGTGCCTTTTCTAACTCCTTAACTTCCTGTGCCAGTTCAGCCGCACTCTGATCGTTCTGCTCGGTACCGCTTGCCTGTTGCAATTGTTCTTCCAGCTGCGCCAGGTTCCCGAGTACCTTGCTCTGATCCTGATCGGCTTCAGCCAGCTGGCCTTCGAACAGTTCCGAGCGTGCTTCTTCGGCCGCGGCCTTGGCCTGTTCGAGCAAGGGTTGAATCTGCGGGTGATCTTCCGCCACCTGCTGCAGAGCCTGAGACAGTTTGCCCAGGTCCGCCTGGACCTTGGCCTGCAGATCGATGAGTGGCTTGTCGACGACATTCTGGTTCTTGTCTGCGGCCTGCTGTGTCTGCTGGCGAACTTGTTCCTGTTGTTTGGTAATCGCCTGAATCATCTCGACCGCGGCCTGCCGGTCAGCGTTGATTAAGCCCTGGGCTTCCTCAATTTTCTCGAGAACCATGCGGAGGCCCTTGATGATCGCCTCCTGATTCCTGGCAGCAGGATCGTACTTGGCAGCCTCCAGATTCTGACCGGCCTGATCGAGTTCCTGGCCGACATTCGCCGCCTTCAAAATACGCAGCGCATCAGTGGCTCCAGCCCCGATGGGACCGCCCCAGCTGCGGATGTCGACGAGAGTTTCCACCAGGACCAGGAAGAGCTCCTTCACATCCTGTTGATCTTCAATCACAGCCAGCGCCAGTTGCTCCTGACGCGTTTGCTTTTCCCCGGGTATCATCCTGGTCGTCTTGAGTGCTGAGGATTCCAGTTCGATCAGGCGTTTCACCTGCGCAATGATTTCGGCCGCCTTCAGACGTCGCAACAAGGCCTGCCGTTCCGAGACCAGTTTCAGCACGATCTCGCGAATCATCCCGCGGGCCTTCTTGAAATTTTCGTCGCGTTCGGCGTCCGTTCCCTGCTGCCCCTTCGTTAACAGTTCCACAACCTGGACCATCTGCGCTTCGACCAGCCCGTCAATGTTGGTCCGCATTGACTTGATGTCTTTAAAGAGAGGCAGCTCTTCGAGCCCGTTCTCTTCCAGTTGCTGGAGTTGAATATCCAGGACATTGGTGATGAGTTCTTTCGTCATCGCCCGGGCCCGCTGTTGTGCGTCTTGTTTATTACGCAAGGCAGCCGGATCGACAGCCCAAGCCGTCGACAACATCAGACCGAGAACCAGAATACTCGTTGAGACGTGACGTGATTTCATATTCATTTCGTCTCCCCAATCCCCAACTGTCGTTGGATGATGGCATCCAGACGACGAGCGGATTGCTCGTCCGTCTCGACCATACCTGCTAAAAAGCCTTGTACGTCGGTGACTTCCAGTACCAGCGGTTCACTGGAGGCCGGTTTGCCTTCCAGGTTGCCACGATAGTCGATCGCTTCCAGAGTCAATTTCAGTTGGTCACCTTTGGCCAGCTTCAACTTCTTGAAGTCGGCCGTGTAACGTCCCTTGTAAGAGGTTTGCGGCTGCTGCGATGCGGGGATCGTTTCCACTTCCGCAGTGCTTTTCTCCATATCACCATTAGCCCGCAGCACTTCCTGCAGGACGCGAATCTGGGAGAGGCCGTAATCATCCGTAGCTCCGAATGAAATCTTCGGTCTGGCTCCCGGCAGGATGCGTTTGCTGATGATGCCGGCAATGATCCGCGGCGGACGATCACTTTTCATGCGGACAAATCCGACGATCGGCTGTTCCAGCGACAGTCCGTCGCGATCCTTGACCTGAACTTCATAACGCAGCGGTGTGGTGACTTGCGAAAACGGTGATTGCGTCTTCGGCAATGTCCAGACCTTACTTTCCGGATCAGTGGAGGCCAGATTGATCACTTGCTTGTCGACCGTCACCGTGGCACTTTCCAGCGGCTTGTTCGAGCACACCAGTTTCAATTCGACTCGTGAACCTTCAATGACGGCAATCTGCCGCGAGCCACTCTTCTCGGCCAGCGCCTGTTCGATCTTCGCAGCATAAGGGGGTGGCACGGCCTCCAGATCGAGCGTCACGACCGGCAGCGGGATCACCTGCAACGCGACAGGATCCGTCCAGGCGTCCCCCAGGTACAGCTGATAACGTATTGAATCCACCAGTCGGGGCTGCTCGGCGGCGAATGTCTGCTTGCCCGACTGTGGCTCCCCGCGCGGTTCGAGTTTCAATGTGGTCCGAACCCCCTGGGCCACAGAAGTCAGCCTGGCTTGCCCCTGAGCCGGCAGTTGTCCGGTGCACACGACTTCCAGCTTGAGCGGATGACCAAACGGAAACTTCAGGGTATTGACGGCGCCATTCACATCGACCGGTTGTCCGTTGACCAGAATCTGCTCAATGACTGTCCGCGTGGGGTAGTGACGCGATCCCAGCAGGAGTCGATTGAAAAAGGCCGATGCGTGACGGGGATAAATGCCACAGGCCAGGACCACCAGCAGAAACGTGACAGCGCAGGTCGTGGCCCGTCTTCGCAACTGAGCGGGATTGAACCCCTTGAAGACATTCAGCCCCTGCCCGAAATCGGCCACGTAATCAATGACCGCCTGTTCCAGCGTGGATGAACCCCAGTGCTTGGCTTCAGGCGACTCAAACTGCAACGCCGCGACGAGATCGGTGTCGATCTCCTGCTCTTTTTCGACCAGCAGGGCGATATCCAGTTCCGATTCACGCTGGCCCAGGAACGGTTTGGTAAACCGCAGGAAGACCCACCACGCTGCCCCGGCAATAAACAGCAACGACACAAACCGCTGCGGCCGCGACATCTCGAGCAGGAAATCCACGGCAAACGCCGCGACCAGAATCCATAGTAAGGCAGTCGCGAGCGCACTCCAGGCGTTCCCCCACCGCACCACAGCCCGGCGCTGGCGCAGCGAATTCAATCGAGAACGGAGTATCGCGAGTTTACTGCTCATTGTTTCCAAACCGTCAATCATTCACCGTTGATTTGATCACCGTAACCTGACTCTCCAGTGTCGGGCGTCATCGTCTTTTCGTCTGCGGAATCCGCCCGACTCTGGAGAGTCAGGCTACGGAAGGGCCCGGTGACATCACGATAGATTGCACCACTTCCGCAACAACCATTCGCCCAACATCAAGACCACCACCAGGGTGAAACAAAACCACGTATGCCAGATCTCAAAGGTCTGCATCGAGACTTCCGTTCGCTCCTGCGGTTGAAAATCCTGCAGGAACTGCGAGACCGTTTCCAGTGTGTATGCCTTGCCCCCTGATGTGGCCGCCAGCTGGGACTGCAATGCGACATTCCGCACCGCACTGCGGCGTTCGGCCGAGACACTCGTCACCTGGAAGAAGACTTCCGAAGGTTCCTTCGTTACGGGATCGATGACACTCACGCGATATTCACCGCTGTCAAACACGGGCAACCGGGTTTCGAAGACACCTTCCCGCAACTGCGAGATCGTAATCGGCTGCGATGCGTCGTTCCCGTCGGCCGCCCGCCCCGGGCGATACAGTTCTGCCTTCAATTGCTTCTCAGGAAAAGTCGATTCGTTCAGCGGTTCGAAGTTCGCATCGTAAGCTTCAACCGTCAGCGTCACTTTGTCGTCAGCCTGGTATTGTGGTCGATCGGTACGGACCACGAACCGCTTCTGACTTCCCAACGCGTGGCTCAACCCCAGGCGGTGAATCATCTGCCCCCAGAATTGGCGGTAATGCTGCTCGCCATACTTCCGGCGGAGACGCCACGTTTCATTAAATCCGATATAGATCACCTGCCCCTTGCCATACCGGCGGACGGCAATCAACGGCTGGGGTGTCTTCCCATCGATCGTCTTATCGTTCGGATGCTCGGCCAGTACGGTCGTACCGACGGGATGCACTTTGGCGACCGGCTGATACCAGGGAAGTTTCCCCAGCGTATCCCAGGCCCGGCCACTTTCAGCGGGAGTTGCCCCCAGCTGCATGAAGTCTTCGATCTGCCCTTCCGGGGTCAAGTTCAGCCGGAATTCCTGGCTGTCATTGAGGCGCCCATCCGGATCAACCACTACGGGCAACATATCCGCCAGCGGTGTATCTGCCAGTTCCCCGGGACCAAACCGCGGACCAGCCATCACGACCAGACCGCCGCCAAACGTGTTGACGAATTCCTTGGTCATTTCACAAAACCGCGTACTCAAGGTCGCGGTCGGCATATCTCCCAGGAAGATCACATCGTTCGCGAAGAATTCGCTCCGCTTGGGAGTCAGCGTCGGGAGAAACAGTTCATTGGTCTCGCGGACCTTGGGGTCTGCCGACCGCAGATAGGTCCGGAACCCGCGCATGCCAACCAGTTTGTCGCGATGAAAGACTTCCTTGATGAAACGCCATTCCCAGGTTGGTTCATATTCCACGAACATCAACCGCAGGAAGTCGTCCCGAATATTCGTTTCACGCTCGGCCTTGTTGTTCTGTTGAACCACTTCGGCCGGCAGTGGATCGATGGCCGCAGTAAAGACAAACCGGCCCGTATCGACAGGTTCGTAGGGGAATTCGACCGGTTGCAGCTGATCATCCAGGGTAATCGTTTTCTCGCCAATCGAGATGCCCGGGTCATCGATCGCATTCGACGCCCCACCCAACTTACGAGCCGTCAACCGGACCGTGACCGCCTGACCTTTCAGCCCGGTCTGCCGCACGAGCGCGATCAAGGTCGCCCGTTCAGCCTTCTTCATCAACAGGGGTGCCTGCAGATCCACGGCAACATCGACGGCCGCTTCGGGACCGATACCGACTGTATACAGGGGCACCCCCAGCCGCTTGGCTGGCCCCAGAGCGGCCGGTCCTGTGTTCTGATCGAAGTCGCTGAAGACCAGGATGCCCGCCAGATTGCCACTCGCATGCCGCAAGGACAAATCTTCCAGCGTCTTCCCGATCGCCGTCACCTGACCGCCAGTCGTCAGCTGGGAGGCCAGCTTGCCGGTATCGATCTCTTCGCTGGCCGTCTGCGAGACATCCAAGGCCTGCACCCCGTCGGCGCGATCAAAGCGGAACGTTTTGATCCGGTACTTCTCACTCAACTGCTTGATCAGATTGGCATCGGGCCGCCTGACGAACGATTGAATATACCCCTGCCGCGACATTTTTCCCGCGGAACTCGCGTTGTCCGGAATGCCGGCAGCCTGATTGAGACTGCCCCGTTCTATATCGGATAACTCATCTTCAATCCCCATGCTGTCGGTGCCGTCAAACAACAGCCAGAGCAGGGGACGCGGATGGCTGACCAGTTTCACGGAGACGACGGGATCAGCCAGGATCAGGAAAATCAGACACAGCAACAGAGCCCGTGCCGTGGCCAGAGCCACTCGCGCGGTAATCCGCGTCCGCTTCTGATACCGCACGTAGAAGACAAAACTCGCCAGGATCAAAAGCAGGCAGCCGAAGAAGACCCAGGCGGGCCCTTGCTGAGCCCAGGGTGACCCGAAGGTCAACGCGACGTTGTCCACCGAGTCAACATTCTCCAGCCCCAACCACTGGCCGAACAAGCGGGTGAGATTCATGACTTCACCCCCTTCTGCAAGTTCGGCTGTTTCAAATTCGGCCAGGCCAGCATCGCAAGTTCCACCAGCAATCCCACCAGTACGAGCCAGATCAACCATTTCCAGAGATTCTGCAGGCTGATCTGGGCACCTTCCAGGCTGATTTGCTCGTCCCGTTCAATCCATCGATAGTTCGCGGTTCCGAGACGCTTGCG
>CAZQUW010000040.1:18458-20836 GCA_964596215.1 uncultured Planctomicrobium sp.
GTCAGCGTGTAGTTGACGCGACGATCGCCAGATTCGACGGGCAGTGTGACTTGTTCCACGGCTTCCAGGTTGCGACGGGGCAGGGTGTCCTGCAACATGAACCGAAAGATGCGGTCGAACACCAGGGCCGCATTGGTCTTGGTGAGATCATTCCACTCGGAGAACGCGCTGCTGGAGTAGAACAAAACCTGGCCTTGGCCGATGCGACGTTCCACCAGGAACGGCAGCTTGCCGGGATCGGTAAAGTGCCCCAGGACATGCGGCATCGCCCCTTCCACCAATTGCGAAATGGGCTTGGTGCTGGTCGTGGAATCGTTCTGCGGATTCGTCCACAGCAACCATTTCGGCTGCAGTTCAGCACGGCGCTGGTCGTCGGCTCGCTTTTGTTGCTGGGTGGCCGCATCCAGCGTCCCCTGGGCTTCCTGGCGGGCCCAGGCCGCCTGACGTTTGGCTGATTCTGCGAAGAATTCACGTTCCTCAGTCATCCGCGTGGTCTCGGTCTTGTGAAATGCATCGACCACGGCCGGCGAAACATCGACCACGGCCGCCTTGAAGAAGAGAGGCGTCTGATACAAGTCAGCAAGCTCTTCGTCGGCGACATCTTCGAGTCGGAAATAATCATGGACCAGCGAATTCACAGCCAGTTGAAACGGGGCCAGCTGGCCGGCCGATTCTGACGGGGTCTTGCCGAACAGTTCCGGTCGCAAAGGAGCCGGGAGAATGCCCGCTCCGTCCAGCCAGGAGGTATCGTTCCAGGCCTGGGGATCAAACTGGGCCCCCGCCGTGATTACAACCTGCCCCCCCTGCTGGACGTATTCCCGCAACAGCGACACCGCCGGTCCCGGATTCGCCACCCCCGAAATCACCACCAGGCGCGCATCCTCCAGCATCTGGCGATTCAGATTGGCAATCGTCGTATGTCGGATCTGCACGAGTTGCCGCTGCGTTTCACCGCGACTGATGACCGGCGCCAGCAGGCGTCGCAAGTGGAAGGATTCACCATAGTCGCCGCGTGCCGGATCTTCCTTTTCACCGAGTTGATCCACAAATACCACCGGCAACGCCGCCACCACCGGCACCACGGCAAAACGCTGATTATCACTCACCAGGCGATCGCCGGGTAACGTGTCTTCGTGCAATTTGACTGCGGCCGTAATGAAGCTGGCGCGGCCGGGTTCCACAGGCACATCAAAACGATACGGAAACTGCACCTCGCGCGACTGCCCCGGTTCGAGGTCGATATTCCGGCTGGCCACCGACGAGCCATCCACTTCCAGTGACACTTGCACGTTGGACTTCGGTGCCGGCCCGTCGTAGCGGATCGTGGCATAGAACGCCGTCGGTGTTTCGATATCCGCGATGCCATCCTGCAACCGGAAGTCGGCCACCCAGGCATTCTCCACCGTGTCGGCACCGATATGCACGACCTGCATCTCAGGCAGTTTCTTGAGTTGCTCGGCCAGACCACCCGTGGGCCAGTTCGCCGTCTGCTGATCACCGAGGAAAACCACGCGTTTGGCAGGCAAATCGGGAGCCAGCTGACAGGCTTCCACAGCCAGATCGGCGGCTTGCCCGGTAGTTCCCGAACGATCGATCACTTTCAATTTAGCAAGTGCCTCACGGGCATCTTCCGGTGAGCGATAAGGTTCAAGACTGAAGGCCGCATCCGAACCGCACAATGGCACGATGGAGATCCGGCTGCCTGTCGGCAGTTGGCCGATAAACTCTTCCGCTTTGCGTTTCGCTTCGTCCAGCAAGGTACCATCAAGCCTGGTAAAGCCCATGCTCTGGCTGTTATCGAGAATCATCACCGCATGTACCGGACCGCGGCCCCCCAGCGTGCCGGCCTGGTGCTGCCAGTAGGGACGCGCCAGTGCCAGCCCGAAGAGCAATACAACGGCGGTCCGCAACGCCAGCAGGATCAGATCCCGCAGTTGCAGCATCTTGCGATTGCGCTGCAGGGCTTCACGCAGAAAATCCATCGCCGCCCATTCAACGACGCGGAACCGCCGGCGATTGAGCAGGTGAATGATCACCGGCCCGGTGGCCGCCGCCAATCCGGCGATAGCAAACGCAACTTGGAAAAAAGCGGGCATAGGTCGTCGCGAAAGATTCGTTGGGCGAATGTGACAGGTATCTGAAAAACGATCACTTGGCAGACGGTGCCGAACTGCTGCGTTGCAGGGCTTTTAGATTTTCAATCTTGCCCTCCTGCAAAATGGGCAAGTAACGATTCGGAATGGCGAGAATAAAACAGCCCACGGCCGTCCCATAGAGCTGCCCCGGCTTGCCCCCCACATGCTGTCCGGCATTCCAGGAACCATGCCGTCCCGGATCGTTTGGATCGCGAAACTGACCGGCCACCAGATGATCCCGCA
>CAZQUW010000040.1:20936-26174 GCA_964596215.1 uncultured Planctomicrobium sp.
GTGCCCCGATTACCGTCATAAGTGAATTGGCCAGGCTCATTCTGCAGTGCGGGATCGTCACCACCCCGCTTCCCGCTTTTGGTCCGGTAATGATCACGGACGCTCTTGATGGCGAGTTCAATGACTTCCGGGGCCACTTCCAATCCGCTGTCGACTGCACTTCGCAACGCCTTGGCCTGCATCACAGCCAGACTCAGATCGTGGCCATTCTGCTGCGCCTGAGCCCGGTAGTCCCAGCCACCATCGCGGCACTGCGTATTCTGGATCAGTTTTAAAGCGCGATCCAGAACCGGGCTGATGGCTTGATCGTTCGTGATCCCATGAGCCTGCCCCAGCACGAATGCCGATAGCCCGTGGTTGTACATGTCCCGATGCGGGTCAGCGATGTTGAGCAGCCCCGAGGGCTTGGCATTCTTCAGCACATAGGACAAAGCTCGTTCGACATTGGCACCATACTTGCCACGGCCAGGAGTATGTCCCGCAGACAGAAATGCGAGAACTCCCATGCTCACGAGCCCTAGATCGTTCGATTCCCAATTCCCTTCGGGCCCCTGATTACGCGCCAGCCACTCCAGCCCCAGTTCCAGGGCTTGCTCACTCTGGGGAGTAATCTCCCAATCTCCTTCAGCGTAACCGCTTGGAGTCGAAGACATTAGCAACACAACCACGCACATGCCGACGAGGAACGGGGATCGCCGGTAGTTGAGTCGCACAGCCAGTCCTTTCAATCCGCAGAAGGTCTCTGGGGGTCTGCGTTGGGCAGAATCTTCACGAGCTGTCTGGAGTTGAACTCGCTCCAGCTTCCTCAGGCAGCCTACAAATTGTTGTCGCGAACTGCAAACAGGTTACGGCGCACAAGTTGAAGCTGGTGGATTCTCCACCGCGAGTCGCAAAGGATGTCGAAAAATTGTCCGCTCGCCTGGCCCCGCAGACTTGCGTGTTGAGCACTGGCTGGGAAAACTGTTCTGCAGACGAACAAATCAACACATGCCGAGGAGTACTGCTGATGAAGCTGGGTATGGTGACTTACATGTGGGGCGCGGACTGGGACCTGCCGACGCTCATCAAGAACTGTACAGACGCCGAATTCGACGGCGTTGAATTGCGAAGTACTCACAAGCACGGCGTGGAAGTAACGCTCAGCAAAGAGCAGCGAGCAGAAGTGAAGAAGCGGTTCGCCGATTCTCCGGTGAAGTGCGTGGGGCCCGGTTCGGCCTGCGAATACCACAGTGCGGATCACGGGGTCCTGCTGCAGAATATCGAATTAACGAAGAAGTTCGTCGAGTTGTCGGCCGACATCGGCGCCACTGGAGTGAAAGTTCGCCCGAACGGCTTCGTGAAGGGTGAAGAACGCGACAAGACGATCGAGCGCATCGGATTGGCCCTGCAGGAGTGCGGAAAATTCGCCGCCGGCTACAACCAGGAGATCCGGGTCGAAGTTCACGGCCACGGAACGCAAGACCCGGCAGTGATCCAGAAGATCATGCAGATCGCCGATCATCCGCTGGTGGTGGTGTGCTGGAATTCGAATCCGGGTGAACCAGTCAACGGCTCGATCAAGCCGGCGTTCGACTTATTGAAAAACAAGTTCGGTGCCACCGTGCACATCCACGACCTGTTTGACAAGACCTATCCCTACCGCGAACTGTTCCAGTTGCTCAAGGCTCAGGACTACAAGGGTTATTTCCTCTCTGAAAGCCCGGCCACAACCGACGCACCGCGTATCATGCGCTACTATCGCGCCCTGTTTAACGAATTGATCAAGTAGCACCGCAAAGGATGCAGACAACGCCGACGCACGCGTTCCAGATCCAGATCCGCAAGGCAACCGCTCGACATTGCGAACGGCTGCCTTGCGATTTCTGTTAAGCCCCCCTGACAAGACCGGTGGGGGCAATTTCAAACCGGGATATTTCAAGCGGTTCTGAACTGACGCCGAAATCTGGTCAGCGTTTATTTAGATGTTAATTTCAAAACCTTCCCGTTGCGGGCGGCTGATCATCTGGTTGGCTTCATCGTCATCCACAAACAACTCTTTAACCGGATCCCATTCCAGCTGTCGCTGCAGGCGAACGGCGATGTTGCCCAGGTGACAGGCACTCACCGAGCGATGCTGGCTGACCACATCGGAAATCGGCGACTTGCGGGACTTCACACATTCAAAGAAGTTGGCCATGTGATTGCCCGGTTTGCCGCTGGGGTAAAGCTCAACCATCAGGGCGTTGATCTTGTCTTTTAACTGTTGATCGGCATCCTGGTCTTCAATTGGCTTACCGGTAACACGGCCGCGGTTAACCTTGATGCGTCCTTTGTCCCCCTCGAATACGACAAATTCATCCCCGGTCACGATCTGCAGCTGAACGTCATCCGGATAGGTGTATTCAATGATTGGTTCCTTTGGCGTGTTGTAACCGTTGGGAATGTCGGGGAGCTTCGTTTTCGTCGCATCGATCGTCAATGGTCCCGACTGATCCATTCCCAGTCCCCATTGCGCAATATCCATATGGTGTGCTCCCCAGTCGGTCACGATCCCGCCGGAATACTCATACCACCAGCGAAAGTTGAAGTGGCAGCGTTGCGGGCAGTAATCGACGAGCGGTGCTTGTCCCAGCCAGGTGTTCCAATCAAGTGTCTTCGGGACTTCCTGCTTTTCGAAGGGACCGCCGACACCCGTTGATAAGGGCAGGCTGACCGTGACTTTCTGAATCTTTCCGAGCTGCCCGCTGCGGACGGTTGCCACGGCACGCAGGAAGACCAGTGAATTCTCACTCCGCTGCTGAGTCCCCACCTGCAGCACCTTGCCCGTTTCCTTGACCACCGAAACGATCTGCTGTCCCTCTTTGATGGTCAGAGTCAACGGCTTTTCACAATAGACGTCCTTGCCCGCCTGCAACGCATCGATGCAGATTTTGGTGTGCCAATGATCGGGGGTGCCGATCGTGACCACATCAATATCCTGGCGATCGAGTAACTTGCGGTAATCCCCCAGCGCTTCGGCCTTGGTATTTTGAATCGCACGCTGGGCATGTGCGGCATCGACGTCGGCGACCGCGATCAGATCGGCGAATTCACGCGCCCGGTTCATGATGCCCGTTCCCTGTCCGCCGACACCGATCGAGCCCAGTCGGGGACGATCATTCTTGGCCTTATTTTCGGCCTGGTAGCCGTAGCACAGGTCCCCCAGAAAGGCGGGCAGCATTGCCCCCCCGACGGCGGCCCGGCCAGTATATTCCAGAAACTGACGGCGATTCTGACGCTGGGACATCGAAAAACTCCTCACGCTGAAGTTTGGAAGCTGAGCAAGACAACCGCGAGACCTCGCGATCGCGCGTTAACCTAGTGCAATCGCCGGGAAGTGTAAATGTCCCATTCGCAGCGGCTCGCAGCGGAGTGTCGTTGATCGCTCCGCGATCGGAACGCGTTCACAGTACCCGGGGTGAACAAGAGATGAATCGAGTATCTGATTCAAACTCGCAACTGCGCCCACCTTTTCATCGCCGAGCGATCAACGACTCTCGTGGCCCATTTCAGGCCAGAACTTGCTGAAAGACTTTTCGGTGCTCGACCCCGGTCAACCTCTGGTCCAGGCCCTGGTAGAAGTAGCTCAACTTTTCATGGTCTAAACCGAGCAGGTGCAGGATCGTGGCGTGCAGGTCCGAGACGTGGCAGCGGTCTTCTACAGCATTAAATCCCACCTCATCGGTCGCCCCGATCGCCTGTCCCCCCTTGACCCCGCCGCCTGCCAGCCACATCGTGAACCCTTGCCAATTGTGGTCACGCCCGGGCTTGCCTACACCTTCACTGGTGGGCGTACGACCGAATTCACCGCCCCAGACCAGCAACGTATCATCCCACAAGCCGGTCCGCTTGAGATCGGTGATCAAGGCCGCAATCGGCTGGTCCGTTTCGCCGGCATGCAGCTGATGATTCGTGATGCAGTTGTTATGTCCGTCCCACGTATCTTCGATGTGCCCACCCCCGGAATAGAGCTGCACGAATCGGACACCACGCTCCAGCAGGCGGCGGGTCGTCAGACATTTGCGGGCAAAGTCGGCAGTTCGCGGCTGATGCAGGCCGTACATCTCGCGAGTCTGCGGCGACTCCTGTTCCAGATCAACGACGTCGGCGGCCGAAGTCTGCATGCGGTAGGCGAGTTCGTAGGACATAATGCGGGCCGCCAGTTCCGAGTTCCCCGGCCGCTCGCGCAGATGGTCCTCGTTCAAGGTCTTCAACAGATCGAGTGTCTTCCGTTGCGTCTGATCGGTCGTTCCTTCCGGCGTGGCCAGATCCAGCAACGGAGACGCTCCGCTCCGGAACAGAGTTCCCTGGTACGCGGCCGGCATATAGCCTGCAGTCCAGTTCGAGGCACTGCCGATCGGACCGCCGCGCGGATCGGTCATCACCACAAAACTCGGCAGGCTTTCGTTGAGCGTCCCCAGACCGTAGCTCAACCACGAGCCGAGACACGGCTTGCCAATCAATACGCTGCCCGTATTCATCTGCAGACAGCCGGAAGCGTGCGCGGCGGTATCGGCGTGCATCGAACGAATCACGCACAAATCGTCGGCGTATTGCGACAGGTGGGGGTAGAGGCTGCTGATCGGCAGGCCGCTTTTTCCATGCGGCTTGAACTCGAACGGCGAGTTCATTAAATGGCCGACCGGCCGCCCGTTTGATCCCACCACCGCCGGTCCGTGATAAGCGGTACCGTCGAATTTCTTCAGCGCCGGCTTGGGATCGAACGTATCAACCTGACTGGGACCACCATTCATAAACAGAAAGACGACTCGCTTGGCACGCGCCTTAAAATGGGGTGGCTTGGCGGCGAGGGCATATTCCACGGGGGCAGATTTCTCGGCAGCGGGGAGCTTGTTGTAGAACCCGTCACGACTTAGCAGGTCAATCAAAGCCAAGCCGGCAAAACCACCCCCGACTTCCCACAAGAATTCACGCCGCGTGCGACCGCAGGGAGTTTGACTGGGGCGAAACCTTGATGACGACATAGCATGTATTCCTGTTGCATCGACCAGATCCCCGACACTGCCGGGCATAGCCGGTCAGCGATGCGAACCAGATTCAATCGGTATAGGCGAACTCGTTCAAATTGAACAAAGCCCGGCACATCTGCACCAGGGCTTGATGTTCATCGGGCAGAATTTGACGCGATTCCTCAAGAAACCGCAGCATGGCCGCGACCTCACGGTCCGCGGGTTCCCGGCACAGGGTCAACCGCCAGGC
>CAZQUW010000040.1:26274-32747 GCA_964596215.1 uncultured Planctomicrobium sp.
GCATCGCAGAGGGGTTCGACATCCAGGCGTCGGTAAGGCATGCGCCAGAGTCGTTCGTTGGTCGGATCCGCCGCTCCATATTCAGCGTTCCAGGCTTTGCTCATGCGATAGGTGTTGCTGGTGAGCAGCAGCCGATGCAACTTCTTGAGCGACCAGCCCCCCTCATTCACGAACCAGTCGGCCAGCCAATCGAGCAATTCAGGATGGGTCGGCGAGTAGCCCATCACCCCGAAGTCACTGGGGGTACGGACCAGCCCCTCACCAAAATGGAACTGCCACACGCGGTTCACGATCACCCGTGCCGTGAGCGGGTTATCCCGGCTGACAATCCAGTTGGCGAGTGTCAGTCTTCGCTGCGAGGTCGCAGCGGAACTCGCCGGAAACTGCGGCTGTTTCGCGACCAGCACGGCGGGCAAGCCGGGTTCAGCGATTGCCCCGGGAGCGGTCGCTTTGCCCCGCAGGAGAACATGCGTAACAGGGGGATTCGGCCGTGGCTCGGTAAAGAAATAGCCCCGCGGCAGGTCTGGGGTCGCGGCCTTCAGAGCCTGTTGCTGTCCCTCAAACTCGCGCATTTCCGACCGGATGTCGTCGGGCAACGCCGCGGCCACTTCCTGGTCCAACGCGGGCTGATGTTGCTGCACCAATTTCTTTTGAGCCTCATCGCGCTGATCAGGACTGGTTCGCAAGGCTGCAACCGCATCGGAGGAAAGTTTGCCGCGATAATCTGCCAGATAAATCGTTTGAAACGTGGCTCGTCGCTGATCGATCTCGCGCTGCAGTGCTTGAATCGCTTGATCGCGTGCGACTTCGCGGGCCAGTTGTTCGCGATTCCCTGCCGGGGCCCCCAGGTCTGTCCGTCCCGCCTGCGGTCGCTGCAGCGTGTTGAAAATTGCTGCCATGCGATAATAGTCCAGGGTGCTGTACGGCTCAAACTTATGGTTGTGGCAGCGGGCACAGGCCAGGGTCATGCCGAGAAAGACCTGCGAAGTGGTATTCACCATGTCTTCGAGTTGCTCGTAGCGGTCCTCCTTGGGGTCGGCGGGTTCATCGTCCCAGGGCCCGAGGCGGTAATACCCGGTCGCAATGACTGTTTCGGTGGAAGCATCGGGCAATTCGTCCCCCGCCAGTTGTTCCAGGATGAATCTGTTGTACGGCTTGTCCTGATTGAGGGACTGGATGACATAGTCGCGATAGCGCCAGACATCGGGCTTGGTCCCGTCGCGTTCGTAGCCATTGGTCTCGGCATAGCGGACCAGATCCAGCCAGTGGCGTCCCCACCGCTCCCCATATTCCGGACGCGCCAGCAATTCATCCACCAGCTGGTCAAGAAATACGGTCGATTCAGAACTGGCAGCTCGCGCCTGCTCGTCCAATGTCGGCGGCAATCCAATCACATCCAGGTAGATCCGCCGCAGCAGTTGCCCCGGTGCCGCAGGGCGATTGGGGTGCCATTGATGACTTTCCAGTTTGGCAAGGATGAAGGCGTCAATCGGATTCCGCACCCAGGCCGCATCGGCCACCTGGGGAATCGAGGGCCGAACCACCGATTTGAACGACCAATGGTCACGATCAGACGGCTGCACGAACGCGTCATAGTCGGCAGCGGTCGGCGGGCCAGTCGGTGCGGGCTTCGATTCTTCTGCAGCCAGGCTGGAAACGAACAGCACGATCCCCAGCCAGATCAACCTGAATTCAAGCCTGCGGTTGTCGCCAGGTTGCGGGGTGGGGCACATTCCGAGTGTCTCCTGCGTCGAAGCAAATCTCTGGAGCGGTTAAGATACGATCTGATAAACGCTGATAAACTTACGGCTGCAATTCCGAACCACCCGGCATACTCGCGGTTCTGGATTGCTCATAATCGGTTTGTTCAGGATTTCGCACGCAATAAACTGGTCCCTCATTGTGGGTTGTCGGCCACGTCAATTCAATCGCGGATCGCAATTGTCCAGTCTGGGCCAAAAGGAAGTATCCCTGTGAGTTCACGCATCCTTGCTCGGTTTTCCTACAAGGACTTCGAATACCAGGACGAATTCGATAGTCCCTTGTTGCTGGGACGGCAAAGATCCGCCGACGAGCCCTGCTTTCAGAAACAGCCTGAAGCCACCGGCTGGCGGATGGCAGTCGCCGCCTTGCAGGACCGCGGGGTGTCGCGACTGCACGCATTGGTCGAACCGCTGCCGGGCAACAGGGTCAAGATTACCAATGTCAGCGAAGCCAACGTGATCTATGTCGCCGAGATGCCCCCCAAACAGATGATTCCCCAGGCCATCGAAGTCCGGGAATTGCCGGTGGCGTTCACGCTCGGCGATATGCTGATTAAACTTTCGCCCGTGACACCGGAAACCAGCGCCTCGGACGCGGCCTACCAGTCACTCCCCTATGCGACGCTCAGCCCCAAGAGTGCTGTATTGCGTCGCCATGGGGACTCGGTTTCCGTACAGGCCAGCGCAGCGACCGAAACCGACGTGCGAACGCTGCTCAAGTGGCTGCCGGCACTCACGCATCTTCTGCAGAGTGCCGCCACGACCGACGAATTTTTTCAACAGGCAGTGACCTTGCTGCTGGAGTTTGTAACGCTCGACTGGGCCACCGTGGTCCTGTACGACAATTCCAAATTTGGAAATCCCTGGAAATCGGTTGCAGAACTGCGTGCTCCGTCGTTCGCGTCCGACGCCGATGTCAAAACCCCCAGTCGGACGCTGCTGGGAAGACTGCTCGCGGAAAAACGGACGATTCGTTACGTGCCCACCCCGACCGTCGCCTCGGTAGAAAGTCTCTCTGGGATTGATTCTGTTGTCGCCGCACCGATTCTGAACGAAGCTGAAGAAATCATCGGCGCCCTGTACGGTGAGCGTCGGATCTTCCCGGGAATCGCCGCCCGCCAGGCAATCTCGGAGCTCGAAGCCCAACTGGTGGATACGCTCGCGTCCGGTGTTGCCGTGGGGCTCGAGCGGCAGCGGCAATCCAAGGCCGCCTGGGAAGCCCAGGTCCAGTTTGAACAGTTCTTCACGCCGCAACTGGCCGTCGAACTGCGGAAAGACCCCGAGTTGCTCAAGGGCCGGGATGCGCAAGTCACCCTGTTGTTCTGCGATATCCGGGGCTTCAGCCGCATCAGCCATCATCTCGGCCCGGCCCAGACGGTCGACTGGATCGTTGACGTCATGCGCGAGCTCTCGGAATGCGTGCTCGATCACGAGGGTGTGCTGATCGACTATATTGGCGATGAAATCATGGCGATGTGGGGTGCACCGGCCAGTCAATCCAAGCATGCCGCCCTGGCCTGTGAGGCGGCACTCGACATGCTCGAACGTCTACCGGAAATGAGTGCCCGCTGGAAGTCGACCCTGGGCTGCGATTTCGGTTTCGGAATTGGCCTGAATTCGGGAAATGCCTACGTTGGCAACACAGGGACGGTCTGGAAACTGAAATACGGACCGCTGGGGCCCGAAGTCAATCTGGCCAGCCGCGTACAAGGTGCCACGAAATATTTGAAAGTCGACCTGCTGGTCACCGCCGCGACCAAGCAACTCCTGCCGCAAGGTATTCTCACGCGGAAGGTCTGCTCGGTGCGGGTCATCAATATCCCGGAGCCCGTCGAACTCTATGAAGTACAACGGAATGCGTCCAACGAATGGAAGGAGCTGACTCGCAGTTACGAAGAAGCCCTGAACCTCTTCGAACGGCAGCAGTTTCACCGGGCGGTCAAGATTCTCGGGGCCATCCTGAGCGATCATCCGCACGATGGCCCCTCGATCGTGCTCCTCTCGAGAGCCTCGAAAGAACTGGTGGACCCCACCTTGAGTTTTGATCCAGCCTGGGAACTGCCTGGAAAATAAATGTCCGATTTCGACGGGGCGCCACGATGATCACCGGGAACCAGTCGGCAGTATGGGAGCGTGCCACCGGATTGGTTCCCAATCTCGATTATGGCCCGTGTTACCGCGAGATCCCCGCGGCCCAGGTCAGGCCGTTCTTCAACAGTGTCTGAAATGACTCCTGCTGGAAATCTTCCACTCCTCCCAGCGACGTGTAGAACGAACGCCCGCCGTCGGCGCGAGTAAACGTCCAGGCCACCGGTTCGTGCGGCTTCTTGTCGCCCCAGCGGCCCAGCATCAGGACCTTGGTCATCGGACTGAGCGGCTGGCACATATAAAGCGTCGATCCCATGGTCACTTCCTGAGCACCGATTCCGTGCAGAATGGGGTGGGAAGCGGCTTCTGGTACCGGCCAGACAAACTGCCGATCGCTTTCGCCCGCCTTGTTGGCATGATGGTTCGTGTAATCGCACCCGAAGACATCGAGATCAATCAACGGCCACGCCGCCTTCCCTTCCGGCACCGCATTATCCCGGTTGGAGAATGCATGGGTGGCCGTGCGGATGCCGACGACCGGCTTACCCGCGGCGACGAAATCTTGAAACACCTTCAGTTGCAGCGGAGTCAACAACCGACGACGAACGCTCAACAGGGCCACGTCCGCCTCGGCCAGTTCGCTGATTGCGGGAAAATCATGCTTGTCGGCGGGATTATCGAAAATATAGGAGACCTGAAAGTCTTTGCCCAGATGCTGCCGGGCAAACGCGGGCAAGGTTTTCTCGGTGCGATACTCGTCCTCACCGATGATCATGGCCACCCGCGGCCGTTTGTCCTGTGAGAACCGGAACGGTTTGCCCCCCAGGAAGGCCGTACTGGTAATCGTGGGACACCAGTGGGCTTCGATGTGCTCAACAATGTAGTCATTGCCGGTGAAATGACTGACGAAAGGCGCCTTGGCCGGATTGTACATGGTGTCGGTCAGGTCGCGCATCAGGACGACGTTCTGTCCCTGATTCACCATCTGCCGGATCGAGAACGGTCGCCCCAGCACGCACATGTTGGTGTGCACACCCATCACAATGACATTGCTGATGCCGCGCTGTTTCATCAGGTAAAAGGCTTCCGCACTATCCGTGATGGCGTCACCTTCGGCAATTTCCAGCGTCGCAATCTGGCGAGTCCACGCCCGGTGCGACTTGGGCTGCGGATCGCAGTCGCAACCGCCATCGGAGTCATCAATGGGAAGCGCGCCCTCTTTTTCAGGAACGAGACGAATCCAGCGCTCCAGGGGAACTTTGGTCGGTACCACGGGGGCCTGCTGAGCCAGCTTGCGTTGTGGTGTCTCCTTGTAGAAGTCCAGAGTATCGCTCGGGCAATGGATGATCAGCACCCCTTGCTGGCGCGCGGCCTTGATGACCTCATTCATCCGCGGCGCCATTTCGCCCACGCGTTCGGTCGCAGTCGGGCACCAGTGCTTGTCCCACATGTCGCAGACCACGATGGCCGTTTCCCGTGGATTCCATTCAAGCGTCTGCAGTTGGACCGCGTCGCGCTTCTGGTCACCATCCCCCTTCACTCGAGAGCGAGCCACCAGCGACAACTTCGCCGGGACTGCATCTTTTGCCGTAGTCCCATTCGGAAATAGAATCGCGGCCGCCAGGAGACAAAACAGTGATAAACGACGCATGGTGTGAAACATCCTCAGATATGCATGGAGAAGCGTTCGTCGTTAACGTGTAGTGTAAGACTTTTCCTGCCGTGCATTCGCTGACCGACTGCCTTCAATCGTGCGATTACGGCAGACGATTGCCAACCCTTCACCGTGACGTCACGGTCAGCCTATGCCTTTTTCTGGGCAGGCCATTTGTAGGCCGCAATCGAGTTCTTCCAGAAGAATTTTTCGTAGGCGGCGCGGCCTTTTGTACGGAAGTAGTCACTGGCGATCTGCTGCACTTGCGGGTAGGGAGCAAACCGCAAGCTGACGGGCCAGTTACTGCCGTAGACCAGCCGATCTTCGCCAAACGCTTTCCAGACCACATCCAGCACTGGAACGTAGAATTGCACGTCAGCGGTCGACAACTGGTCCTCACGGCGGGCCCCTTCCACCAGGGCCGAGACCTTGCAGAAGACTTTGTCAAATGCCGCACACGCCTGCATCCCGGCGACCCATTCCGCTGGCGGTGCTTTGCCGTCGATGCGCACATTGGCGACGTGATTGATCACGATTCGTAACTCGGGAACCAGCTTCGCGACCTTCGCGATCTCAGCCAGCATATCGGGACCACCATTGATGTCGAGTTCCAGATCATGCTCGGACAGCCGCCGGATATCGTCCATGTAAGCATTGTTTTCCAGGCCGGCTTTCAGGGCTCCATGATTGACACGCAGCCCGCGAAAACGGGGATTTTTGGCGAATCGCGACAAGTGCCCGGCGAATTCCGGGGTGCCCACCGGCAAGTTCCCCACCAGCCCGACGATAAACGGATTTCGCTCGGCCAGATCGAGAATCCACTGGTTGTCTTCCACGCGGGGACTGGCCTCCACGACGACGGTACCGGCAACCTGGTACGGCTTAGTGAGCGTCTGAAACTCCTCAGGCAATACGGCTCGATACAGGAGCTTGTCACCCTTACCCGGCCAGGGAGGCCCATCTTTACG
>CAZQUW010000041.1:0-5119 GCA_964596215.1 uncultured Planctomicrobium sp.
AAGAAGTCAAAGAGAACGGCCGAGTTTGACGCGTCTCTTTCGGGGTGGTGGAGGCTGACGAAAAACGCAGCCCCGGTCGTGGAGTCGACTGGCGGGCGACGCAATTGTCATTAACCTCAGGTCCCGATAGACTTTGGGCTGCTTTCTTCCTCACAGGTTTTTGAGCATTGAACTATGAGCATCGAATCGGTTGAAGCTTATCTGCAGCAGAACTCGGAACGCTTTGTGTCCGACCTGACCGCATTGTTGCGAATTCCCAGCGTCAGCGGCGATTCGGCCTTCAAAGGGGATGTGCGGCGGGCGGCGCAGTTGGTCGAACAGCAAATGCTGCAGGCCGGGATGACGACCGAAATCGTGGAAACCCCCGGCCATCCGATCGTGGTCGGAACGCTGACCCAGGCTCCGGGAGCTCCGACGCTGCTGGTTTATGGTCACTATGACGTGCAACCCCCCGATCCCTTGGAAGATTGGATCACTCCGGCCTTTGAACCGACCGTTCGCGACGGCAAAATCTATGCTCGCGGCGCGACTGATGACAAAGGCCAGATGCTGACGCATATCAAGGCGATCGAAGCCTGGACCAAGGCGACTGGGAACTTGCCCGTCAATGTGAAGGTCATTATTGAGGGCGAAGAGGAAGTCGGCAGCCGGAATCTGGACGACTTTCTGGAATCGCATCGCGAACGGCTGGCATGCGACGTGGTCGTGGTCAGCGACACCAGCCAGTACGCGCCCGGCATCCCGGCGATCACCTACGGCTTACGCGGCATCATTGCGGCGGAAGTCCTGGTCCGCGGGCCGAAACAGGATCTGCACAGCGGCATTTTCGGGGGCTCGGTCACGAATCCCGTGAACGCGCTCGCCAAGTTGATCGCCAGCCTGCACGACGATGAGGCCCGGGTTCAGATCCCCGGTTTTTATGATGATGTCGCCCCACTGACAGCCGAGGAACGCCAGCAGTTTGCGGCATTGCCGTTTGATGAGGCCCAATTCTTTAAGGGCTTGGGGGTCACAACCGGCTGGGGTGAGACTGGCTTTACCTCGACCGAACGCCGGTGGGCGCGCCCCACTTGCGACGTGAACGGCATCACGGGTGGGTATCAGGGTGAAGGCCCCAAGACCATCATCCCGTCCTGGGCACGCGCCAAGATTACCTGCCGGCTGGTCCCGAACCAGAATCCGGAAAAGATCGTCCAGTCTCTGGAAGCTCATTTGCGGTCGCACTTGCGAGCCGGTACGACCATGGAGTTCAAATCCGATCACGGCGCGTCCGGGTTGGTCTTTGACACTTCAAGCCCGTATATGCAGGCCGCCAGCCGGGCGGTGGGCGCGGCGTTTGGGCGCGAGCCGGTCTTCATCCGTGAAGGGGGCTCAATTCCCATCGTGAAGACCTTCAAGGAGATTCTGGGAGCCGATACACTTCTATTGGGCTGGGGGCAGAATACCGATAATCTGCACAGCCCGAACGAACATTTCACACTGGCTGATTTTCACCGCGGAATCCACGCGAGCGCCCGGCTCATGTGGGAACTCGGCGGCCGCAAGTAGACAGTCGCTTTCACGGTTTGCGTGATGATCGCGACGCGCAAGTTAACGTTCAGACAACGACAGGCTGTGCCTGTCATCGAGTCGCGAGACTTGCGGCAATTCCTCGCGCGGAGCGCGAGGGCCTCAGTGATTCGACAAACCATTTAGTCGTTAGACATTCGCCATTCTCCTCACAACCCAACGGTATCATGCTCGACCTGCAATACATTTGTGAACATGCCGACGAAGTCGCTGCGAATTGTGTGAATCGTGGAGTCTCGGCGAACATCCCGCAGATTGTCGCGTTGCGTCAAAAACGGGGTGAGTTCATCGCCCAGGGCGACAAGCTGCGACAGGAGCAGAACGAGATTGCCTCGCGGATTCCCAAGGAGAAGGACGCGGCCGCGCGACAGACGCTGATTGCTCGCGGCAAAGAGCTCAAGGAACTGGTCGCCAAGGTGGAAGCCGATCAAGTCGCGCTGGAAGCCGTGTTGCGTACGGAGATGCTGCAGGTGCCGAACCTGACGCATCCCGATGCTCCGATCGGTCGCGATGACAGCGACAGCAAGACGGTCCGCACCTGGGGGACCATTCCCCAGTTCGACTTCAAACCCCTCGATCACGTCGACCTGGCCGAAAAGCTGGGGATTCTGGATCTCGAAGCGGGCACCCGGGTGGCCGGCCATGGGTTCTACTACCTCAGGAATGAGGGTGTGTTGCTCGAATTGGCCCTGATCCAGTACGCAATCGAAAAGCTGGTAAAGGAAGGGTTTACGCTTTATACAACCCCCGACCTGGCGCGTGATGACGTTCTGGAGGGGATTGGGTTTAATCCCCGCAGCGGTGCCGAGACGCAGATTTATTCGATCAACGATTCGGATCTCAGCCTGGTGGCGACTGCCGAAATCACCCTGGGTGGAGCATTCAAGGATCAGGTCCTGGATGCCAGCCAGTTGCCGCTGAAATGTGCTGGAATTTCGCACTGTTTCCGGACGGAAGCGGGGGCCCATGGCCGTGCGACACGCGGAATTTACCGCGTGCATCAGTTCACGAAAGTCGAAATGTTCGGCTTTACGACCAATGACACAGCGGCCTCCAACGCCTTTCAGGAAATGGTCGTAAGGATTGAGGAAGACATTTTTCAGGGGTTGGGAATTCCGTACCGGGTTCTCGACACCTGTTCGGGCGACCTGGGCGGACCGGCCTATCGGAAGTACGATCTGGAAGCATGGATGCCGGGGCGTGGTGCGGCGGGTGAATATGGTGAAGTGACCTCGGCTTCCAATTGCACCGATTATCAGGCCCGCCGCCTGAATATCCGGTACAAGACACCGGAGCAGAAGGGTACGCAGTTCGTGCACACGTTGAACGGAACGGCAGTGGCCGTTACCCGAGCGATTGTGGCGATTCTGGAGAACTATCAGCAGGCGGATGGTTCCGTTGTCGTGCCCGAAGTGTTGCGAAAGTGGGTCGGCAAGGACAAGATTGGGTAACCCCGACATCGATCGTGGCGCCGCAGCAAACTCATCTGCGGTGTGAGAACTTAAGGGTTGGAGGTGCAGGGGCAGTGCAGATCTGGCGCTTTGTCAAAGTTTTGATTTCGGGATTGGGGGCCATTGGCCCGGCCAGTGCCGGGTGTCATTTGTCTCACAAATAGCACTGGCACCTCACTACCTATCTTGGACAGAACGCTTGATGCTTTCCCTGTGACTCGAAAACACTTTTGCTCTCTGGCCGATCTGACGGAAATGTTTAGAGAATTCGCACGAAAAGGGGCAGGTCTGCCACCTGTTTGGCACCGGCACATGATCGTCGGTCTAGCAGGCCGCAGACCTGTCCCTTTAATTTTGACGCAATCCAACGTGATCCGGCTCACCTGAGCCGGGACCTCCATCGGTATTGAAATTCTCCCGGCTCAGTGAGTCTGTATACATAATCTTCTTGAAAAGAGAATTCCTGTGTCCTACGCGACTCCAGCCCAACCCAGTGATATTCCTGTCCCGCCGACTGTGTCGACAGAAGGCTTGCCCGAATACGAACCATTGACGCCAGAAATGGTCGAAGATGAGGCGATACGGGGCGACTTCGTGATGAAGTGGGCGGTAATCCTGCTGGCGGTGCTGCTGGGTTGCACGGTGATTGCCGAGACGTCCACTCTAGTGCATGTGAAGACCGGGCAGTACCTGTCGAGCCACGGCTTTCTGCCGCCGGCCAAGGATGTGCTCAGTTATACTGCGGTCGATCGTCCGTGGGTGAATCTGTCCTGGCTGTTTGATTTGATTTCCTCCGCAGCGTTTGGTGTCGGATCATTCATCGGACTGTCGGTCTTCAAAGCGATTCTCGCGGGCATCGCGTTCGGCCTGGTTGCTCACACCAGTCGGCCTGGAATTTCCACCTGGTGGGGATCGATCTGTGCGGCTCTCGCCGTGCTGGCGGCTCAGCCGCGGTTCACGGCGCAGCCCGAAGTGGTCACGCTGATCGGCATTGCGGTCTGTTTGTGGTTGCTGCACCGCTGGATCTGGAACGCCGGTTCCCGCCAGATCTGGTCGCTGATTCCGGTGTGCATTGTCTGGTCGAACCTCGATGACCACGCCTGGTGGGGACCGTTCCTGCTGTTGCTGTACGGGTGCGGAGAATGCCTGGGAGATCGAGTGGGACGCCCGGGTGTTGATTCGCCGCAACGCCGCAAACTGCTGTGGATGGTCATTGGCGGCTGCTGGTTGGGATTGCTGGTGAACCCGTTCCTGTGGCACAGCTGGCTGGCTCCGATAGTTCAGTTTGGTACCTTCTATCCCGCTCTGGCGTCCTATGCCCCGATGTTCCTGGAATCGCGGAGCCTGACGAGCGCGGCCCCGTGGATCGTGCAACCGGTTGTGATGGCATCTGCCGCTGTGCTATTCGTGACGGCGGGTGTCCTGCTGGTCATCAATCGCAAGCGGCTCGATTTTGGACATGTGCTGATGTTCTTCGGGGCGGCAATTCCTGCCATCCTGGCTGTGCATGAAGTCGCGGCAGCGGCAATTGTGTTCTGCGTCATCGCGACAGTGAACGGCCAGGCCTGGTATGCCGCTACCAGTACTCGCCAGTACTCAACAGAAACTCGGGCGCTGCTGTTTTCTCGCGGCGGCCGTGCCGTCACAGTTCTGATCCTGTTCAGCCTGGCGTTGCTCTTCACGGTGGGACGCTTGCGTCCAGTGGGGACCGGCACGGTGGGCCTGGGACTTGATCCAGAGCTGGATGGTGCCATCCAGAGCTACGAAACTGTGCTGAAAGATGCGGTTGATGATCGACCCTTTAACTTCACGATGGAACAGGGTGATCTGCTGATTTGGGTCGGGCAGAAACCGTTTATTGATCAACGTCTGGCACTGTACGCCGGGCCCCCTGAAACGAGCTTGCTGAATCTGTTCCAGCGTTTGCGTGTCGCCCTCTCGCCGAAGCAGCAGGGAGTGCGACAGACACCCCAGGATGTGCAATTCTGGAAGCAGGAATTCAATCGTTTTGAAATTACCCATTGCCTGCCGCGCATGGGGGGGAATAACCCCGACTATAAGACGTTTGGTGATCTGCTGACGTCGCGCGACTGGCAGTT
>CAZQUW010000041.1:5219-6372 GCA_964596215.1 uncultured Planctomicrobium sp.
CGTGGCCGGGGCCCGGGGTGTGGGCCTGGCCTACCAGGCGATTCGCAAGGCCCAGGAAGGTTTGTCCAAGAATCAAAATGACGCTGCGGCGTACCAGGTGCTGGGGCAGGCCTATTTGACATTGTTGAATTTCGAATCACAGGGCCGGGCCGATACCGAGTTAGGCCAATTCCGGTACCTGCAGGCGATCCAGGCGCTAAATCTGGGGCTGGTGGCTTCTCCCGATAATCCTGATGTCCATCAACTGCTGTTTCAACTTTATTCGACGGCCAAGCGAGCCGATCTGGCACTCCGCGAAATCACCGCTTTTTACGATTGGTTGTCGGCCCTGGATATGCGGGATCCGAATGTGGAAAACGCTCAGATCCAGCAGATCGAACGGGCGGGGCAAGAGATGGATCGGATCTCGAAATACCTGATTCAGGTCGAGGGTGAAGCTAAGAAACTTCCCAAGGAGGTCCAGGCTCAACCCTTCCAGATGGCGATGTTCTATTACCGGAATGGCATGGCGCTGAAGGCGCTTGAACTGCTGCAACCAGCCGATGACGAGGTTTCCCAGCCGCCGGAAATTATGGCTTTGCGGTCAGAGCTACTGATGGAAGCGGGGCGTGTCGAAGAAGCTTACGAGCTTGCCGGGCAGTTGGAAGGTTTGGCCCAGCAGGTGCAGTTCCAGGACTGGCAGCGCCCGCGGGTACTCACTCTGCTGGCGAATGCGGAATACACGCTGGCCGCACAACTGTGGACTCGGCAGGCCCAGGACGAAGAGATGAAGGGGGCTGCCAGCGTGCTGCGATCGCTGGTGCCGCGCAACTTCGGATCGATCGGCAAGCCCTGGCCGCTGACGCTTACCGAACCCGCGATTCAGTATTTCTACTCAACACCGATTTCGTCGTCGAATCTGAACATGTTTGCGGCCCTGGTCTATCTGGAAGCAGGGCAGGCGAAGCGGGCGATCGAGAATTTCCGGCTCGTTCTGAGCCAGAATCCGAATCATCCTCAGCGATCGCTGGTTGCGTTTTACCTGGAGAAGCTGACCGGTCAATGGGTCGATTACATCGCGCCGGCCGATCGTGTGCCGATTGAGTTTGCTGCCGAGTGACCGTGGCGGAAGTTGATGTGATCCACAGTTTTGTTGGATTGGTGGTCCGGGGCG
>CAZQUW010000041.1:6472-32732 GCA_964596215.1 uncultured Planctomicrobium sp.
GGGGGCTTCAAATGATGACATCGCCGTCAGCGGCCCACATGGCGATCAGCCTGGCCACGGCATTGGCCGTCATTACCGCGGGCAGGGTCAGGTAGTCACCGGGCAGGCCGGCCACCTGCGAGATATCGAGGGGGACGTGAATGAAACAGACTGGTGTGGTGAGTTGCGGATTCTGATCCAGAAAGTGATGCGCCCAGTACAGCGTGGCGTTACAGAGGTAGGTGCCCGCATGATACGAAACGTAGGCGGGAATACCCTGTTGTCGAAGTCTTTCTGCCCACTTGGTGAGTGGCAACTGGGACTGGTAGGCTGCTGGGCCGTTGGTGACCAATCCAAACATCTCGGTTTCAGGTCGACCGGGGACTGAGCCCACATTCAGGCCGACCGCTTCCAGTCGAATCCGAGACGTATTTTGGGCCTGGCCAAGATGGATGGACAGGTCATAATTCTGCTGTAAGTCTGACTCTAATAGAGGCCGTGCGGCGTCGAATTCAACGGGATAGACGCGGGCTGTCACCCGATAATCATCCAGCAGCGGCAGCAACTGCCGGAGGCACAACTCGCTGGCGTTTTCCTGCCAGCTACCAAACGGAGCGAAGGCCGTAATGAGGATGCGGGGCGGCGATTTCATCTTGGATTTCCCGCTGCCGTTATTCGCGACGTCACCGTTCGCGAGATCACCAGTCATCAGGGCGAACCTCCTGTCGAACCGCGAAGTCTAACTTCGGCTGCAGACTTCGCGCTTCGGCAGGAGGTCACCCACAGATAAGCCAGACTAATTGAGGAAATACCAACCTCTAGGCCTTGGCCGGTTGGGCATCGAACAACCTGCTGATCAGCTTCGCGTCGGGGGGCGGTGTGACCAGGCTGACCAGAATTCCAGCGATCAAGGAGATACTCAAACCCCAGACGATCGGATCGCAGCCCAGCAGATAGTACGGCCGGAAGCTGGTGACTTGCCCCAGCAGCTGGTTGTCAGGAAGTCCCAGGGTCGTGGCCAGATTGAAGATGCCAATGGAATACAACGTGAGTGCTGTGCCAGCCCCGAGGAACATGGCTGCCAGCACGCCGGCGATTGATGCCCGGCGCCAATAGGCGGCCATCAAGGCCGGGATCAGGAAGGTACAGGCCGTGCCGGTCGAACTGAAGACCACCATGGCCTGCAGATACTTGACAGGTTGAATGTTGGCGGCGACAGCCACCAGTCCAACGACGATCATGGCGGTATGCGACAGAAAACGGAGCCGAGCTTCGGAGGCATTGGGCTCAATAAATCGCTGGTAGATGTCACGAACCAGGCCGGAGGAAATCACCACGAGGTAGGAACTGACGGTCGCCATGATGGCACCGAAGGGCGCCGCGAGGATCAATCCGGCCCAGAACGAACTGAACGGCAGACTGCTGGTGGTCTCTAAGGCCATCAACGGGATGATTTCATCCGAATGCCCACCCAGATTGGGAAACAATGTTCGACCACAGACACAGATGATGATCAGCGGAATGTAGATGAAACAGTTGTAGATACTCAGCAGATAGATGGAGCGCCGCAAGGTCTGCGTGCTGTCGCAGGCCATGATACGAACCATGCCCGCCGGCGAGCTCAATCCGGAGTACACCCAGAGGACGAAGAACGAAATCGCCAGGCTGAGGGGGAGGAATTGCCGGCCGATGCCCTCCGGATCGTATCCGGGGCCGTAAATAAATCCGGGACCCGTTTGCTGCACAGCGGTCACCGAGGCCACTTCCAGGCCTCCGACCCGCCAGATCGCCAGTACAAGGAGCAGAATTACGCCGAAGAACATCATGATGCTCTGGAATAAGTCGGTCCAGACGGCAGCCAGGAAGCCGCCGGCCATCGTGTAACCCACGACAGTCAGAGTGAAAATGCCCAGGCCCGCAAAGTACAGCCAGTCGACCGGCGTCGCGGCAGTGATGACCGCGCTCTTGACCGCTTTCAGCTCGTCCAGAGTCAGCAATTCGTCGAGCTTGGCTTCCAGTTCGGAGATGTCTTTGAAAGGCTTGTCCTGCAAGGTTTCCAGTTTGGCCAGCGTCTCGGGGTTGGTCCCCTTGGCGCGGAAGCGGTCGATCTGCGGAGCCCCCAGGACATAGTTGGTAAACTCTTCGCTCATGGCGAGAGATTCGGTCCCCGGCCAGGACAGCTTCATTACGATGGCGCCGGCTTTGAACTGGGCGATCATCATAAAGGACATGTAAAACAGGATGCAGATCGATGCGAGGAGGCCCAGTGCCGGGCTGCCGAAGCGTTCGCGGAAGAAGTCGGGAATCGTGATGGCGCCGAGCTTACGGGACAGTTGTGCCAGCCGTTTTCCCAGAATACCGAACCCCGTGATGGGTACCACCATATAACTGCCGATCCACAAGGCCACGATCCAGCCGTGGGTATAGACCAGCGAGGGGAATCCCATGAACGTGCCGCCGCTTTGCACGGTTGCCGTCAGGGCCAGGGCCCAGGCTCCCAGGCCGCGATTTCCTAGGAAAAAGCCCTTCATGAACGATCCGGAATGCACCGCCCGATTGGCCAGCACCCCGATCCATCCCGAAGCCACAATGAAGACGGCCAATGCGACCAGGGTTCCGATACCACCATGCGGTTTGGATGCCGCGGCTGCGAGCAAGAAACTAGACATGGGTCACCTCCGATGCGGCAGCGGCTTCGGGGTCGAGACCCAGATCCTCATCACGGACGATAAATGCCCCAAAACAGAGCGAAAACACGGTGCAAATCCACCAGGGCAACGCGACGCCCCAGAAAATCCAGGCCGGGAAACCCAGGACGAATTGGACTCGTTCCGAGCCCTTGCCATGATCGACCCACAACTCTGGAATGCCTCCAGGCTGAGCCGGCTGGCGAACTTCGACCTTTTGCTTATTAGAAATCAGTGAAGGATCGGTGATGTAACCGTTGAGATAACAGTACGAAACCGACCACGTCATCGCGATCGCCCAACACGCAAATACAACCAGCGCCTCACGTCGCGAGCTGGTTAAAACCGGATCTTCCTGTATGTGCTGCATTCAGTCCCCTGAGGTTCGTTGCGGTACACCTTTTGAGACGCATCAAAGGGGATTGATTGTAACCGTGCGCATGCCGATTGAAAACCAACTCGACAGTGCGTTAGTCATGGGAGTAGAAGTGGCAGCGCTGAACAGGGCGGAAGAATCGGCACTATTGAGCGGAGAGAAAACTGATCTCTTTGCCGTTGATGGGGTGCAGACGGTGAATATCGAAGATCTTCCATTCGCCTGCTTCACGTTGCCAGTCAAATTCCCAGCGGGTGGGATGATAGCCGACGCCCCCCGTAATCCCGGCCAGATTGACTGTGATGGAGGCGTTGGCACGGAAATGCGCGATCGCGACAGATCCCGCACTTTTAAAGGTGACAGACACATCCGAGATCCGCAAATCATCCCCGACTTTGACTTTTTCCAGGGTCGTCCGCACGACGTCCCGCTCGTTGGCCTTCGGCGAGAAGTAACTAAGGACTGTTTTCACATCCTGCCGCTGCACGGCTGCGCTGACATCATAGATGTTCTTGATGATCTGTTCGCGGGGGGTCAGCACCAGGTTGTCCAGGACAAAGCAGCCCCCGGCGAGCACCAGGCAGAGGACTCCGCCGATCAGGCTGGCCAGCTTGCGTCGCGAACCAAACTGCCCGAAACACACAATCGCCACGCAGATCAGGGCGATCGCCGCCGGCCAGGGATTCTCGGTGGGCAACATGGAATGACTTTCACGTGGAGACCGCAAGACATGACAGGAGATACCAGCGATTGTTAGAGCATAAACAATTCCTCAGTGGGAGGGAATGGTTAGTCACCGATCATTCCGCAATCGGCGACTTCAATCCGGACTCAATTTTGAGCTCTGAGACCACTGACAACTGACAACTGACAACAGGCGAGTGCGAGTGATTCGCAGTGGCAGGTCCCACGACGGTCACGCTGCACGCGATGAACGTTGATCCTGGGCTGCCCCGAGTCGCTCCAGAATGACCCGGGCAGCGGTGGCGGTCGCGCCGGTGCGAGCGAGTTCGTCTCGCAACTCAATCAACGGTCGGGCCGCACGGGCCAGGGTCATGGGATTTGACAGCCACGTCTGCAGATGGGCCGACATCTGGGCAATCTGCTGATTGGGGGAGCCGATAATAATGTATTCCGGCATGAGTGGCCTGTCGGCCACTAAATTGGGGAGGGACATATATTTGCAGGTGATCAAGGCCCGGGCCACGAGTGCAAACAGCCAATCACAATGATACTGCACGATGGCCGGCACACCGCGAGCCAGGACTTCCAGGCTGACTGATCCCGAAACCATCAGGCAGCATTCGGAAACTTCCAGGATTTCAGACAGTTTTCCCACATGCAGATCTACTGGCAACTGGGGGGCGTGATCTCGCAGATATTGTTCGCAATAGGCCCGTTGTGATTCCTTATAGCTGGCAACCAGAAAACGAACCTCGGGGAATTCCTGGGACAGGCTGCGCATCACGGCGACCTGGATCGGGAAGTTTGCATGGACTTCATGGGTCCGCGACCCTGGCAGAATGGCCACCCGCCGGTCTTCGCGGGCACGTTGCGCGGCGAGGAACTCGGCATCGAGTTCTTTCTCGGCGACTTCATCGAAAAAGGGGTGCCCCACATATTCGGCCGCGACCCCTCGCTGCTGATACCACTCGGCCTCAAACGGCAGGCAGGCCAGGACATGATCGACGAACTTCTTGACCTTCTTAATACGCCACGAGGCCCACGCCCACAATTGCGGAGGACAGTAATAGAACACCGGGATTCCCAGGCTTTTGGCGGCCCGCGCGATCCACCAGTTAAAACCGGGGAAGTCAACCAACACCACGGCGTCAGGGCGTTCGCGTTCAAACTGAGCTTTGGCTTGCTTGACCAAGCCGCGAAATCTTTGAATCAGCGGCAAGACTTTCAGGATCCCCATCACGGCCAGATCGGTCAGTTGAAAGTCGACTCGGCAACCAGCGTCCCGCATCAGCGGGCCACCGAATCCAATGCACTCAATGGAGGCATCCCGCGATTGCAGTTCGGAAATCAGGTGGGCAGCGTGCTGATCGCCACTGGGTTCACCGACTGAGAAGAAGATTTTCACGCGAGCCTCAAGGTTGTTGAAGTCCGAAATTGTGTGCGGGGGATGAAGCTGAATCAAACGGCAGCAAAAGTCGTATCACGCGTCGGAGCGGTCGTCATGGCTGCCGGTGTTGCTCGGCGGCGCGACCAGGCGCAGCACGCGGGAACCATCGCTTGCGGGTCGGCGAGCGCGAGTTCGTGCCATTGAACTCGAGTGAGTGTTTCATAGGGAATCTGCGCAGTGACCGTT
This sequence comes from uncultured Planctomicrobium sp., assembly GCA_964596215.1. Classification (GTDB taxonomy): domain Bacteria; phylum Planctomycetota; class Planctomycetia; order Planctomycetales; family Planctomycetaceae; genus JAKFVC01. The sequence goes on from CAZQUW010000041.1 coordinate 11,832, forward strand.
AAATGTCCCCAGCGCGGCTGGTCTCCCAGCATCCAGTTCCAGGTTCGCCATCGCAGCCAGCCGTCTCCGAGAAACCGAGCTTCGCAGGGCACTGAGAAATGTTGAAAATGACGCTGAAAGCACGATCGCAAATGGCCGCCGGGACGATCCTGCCACGATGGCTTCTGTCGCACCAGAATCGAGAGCCGGCCTCCCGGTTTGACGCTCGACAGCAAATTGGCCGAGGTGACCAGCGAACCGGTGGTGGTGAGATCCTGCTGATAGACTTGCAGATCCCGGGCGATGACGAGATCGAAATACTGTTCGGGCAACACCAGTTGCCGGTCGACGAACCGGACCGGTGCATCGGTCGAATGATGAGCCGTGACGACGCGCTGGTTGATGGCATCCAGGCCGACTGCATCATACCCGCGATATACCAGCAGTTCGGTCAGATCGTTGGGATTCGCGTCAATCACGAGGATCTTGGCCCCGCGAGTCAACCAGCGTGGCGATGCGATCGCGCGCGTGACCCACCAGCTCAGATCACACTGCAGAGCATCTCCCGTCCATAAGCTGCAATACCATTCCCACCAGCTCACGATCGCCTCCTTGCGTCGGGACTCTGTCGACCACAAACCAGCCGCAACCGGACTCATGGAGTCTGGGCTTCTCTAGCAATGGACCACACTTGGTGAATTGGCTTGCGGGTGTCGCGGTTAAGATCGGAAGGATATCCCGCGGCTCGCCATAGAGTCAAGATGGCTAAACCCGTCATGCATGGCAGGATGCGCATGCGGCAGAGTCCCGATTGACAGGATTTCCAAAACCGGATACACGACCCTACCTGCCTGAACTAATTGAGGTTATGAAGATTCACGGGCCGGCAATTGAGCCGTTTGTCGAGGAATATTGAATGTCCACCACGATCTCTGAGTTTGGTGCATCTGCGATGGCGGATGGCGCGTCTTCTGGAAGTACGGCCACCGGACGTCGGTTGATCAAAAATAGCTTCTGGTACCAGTGGCGATCAGTCATCTCCTCGACCTGCCTGCTGACCTGCCTGACGCTGGGGCTGTTGTCGGCTCCCCGCGTGTTTGAGGGCACATTGGCCGCCTGGGGCATGAATGCCGCGGGCTGGGCGTTATTCACGGCTGGCGTGGCCATTCGTTTGTGGGCGACGCTGTACATCGGCGGGCGTAAGGCGAAGGGTGTGGTTGAATTGGGGCCCTATTCGGTCTGCCGCAATCCTCTGTACTGGGGGACATTGCTGGTGATGGTTTCGCAGGTACTGCTGTTGAAAAGCGGCATTTTTGCGTTCGGGATGGTCATTCCGATCTTTGTCTACATGCTGGGAGTCGTGCCTGCTGAGGAAGCCTATCTGACCGAAAAGCTGGGAGACGAATACCTGGGCTATTGCTCGCGAGTTCCGCGCTGGTGGCCCCGGTTTGGTCAGTACACATCACCAGAAGTCATTGACTTGAACCTGCGCGGCCTGCGAGCAGAATGCTTGCGGATTCTGGGCTGGATCTGGCTGCCGTTCGCAGTGCAGACGTTATGCGTCCTGAGGATGCAGCCATGGTGGTATGCACCGTTGAATCTGTGGTAAAGCCCAATACAAGCGCGAAACGCGAGTGAGTGCGTTCCGCAGGGCTTCGGACTGCACTCGCTTCAAGTTTGTTATCGCCCGGGGGCGAGGCCGCCAGGTCCGCGACTGGCTGCCGCGAATTATGGTTGAGGTGCTTTTCGCGTGAGTAGCGAAACCACGATCAGCACGATGAATCCCAGCGGGATGGTCACAATTCCGGGCTGGCTGAACGGGACCAGGGCCATCACTTCGGCGTCCTTGCCAGCGTAGCCATAGACCTTTTCGAAAGCTTCGGCGCTCACCAGGATCCAGCCCAGCGAGCTGAACATGCCGGCGAAGATCGCGGTTGTGATGCCCTGCTTGGTCGTTCCCTTCCAGAACAACAGCATGGCCAGGGCGGGCAGATTGGCTGAAGCTGCGACGCTGAACGCCCAGCCGACCAGGAAGCCGGCGTTCAACTCTTTGAAGCCGATGCCCAGGAAGATTGCCAGTACGCCGACAACGACTGCCGCAATCTTTCCGATGCGGACCTTTTGATCGTCGGTCAGTCCCAATTGCAGTACGCTGCCCAGCAGGTCGTGTACGACGGCACCGCTGGCCGCGACAATCAGACCGCTGACCGTGCCCAATACGGTGGTAAAGGCGATCGCCGAAATGATGGCGAACAGGAGTTCGCCGAAGTTCTTGGCGAGCATCGGGGCCGCCATGTTACTGTCGGTCAGGTCGAGTGTCCCGGTGGTCATCGCCCCCAGTCCCATGAACAATGTCAGGACATAGAAGCAGCCGATTGTGCCGATTCCCACCACCGTGCTCAACCGGGCGGCGGCCTGATCTTTGACTGTGTAGTAGCGGATCAGAATGTGTGGCAGCGACGCCGTGCCGCAAAACAGCGCGAGCATCAGCGAGATGAAATTCAGCTTGGAGTAAAGTCGGTCGCTTTGCAGGCCTTTGAATGTCGGGCTGTTTCCCGGTCGTAAGACCTCGTTGCCGGGCACCGGCCGCGGGGAGTAGGTGATCGTCTTGCTGCCGTCCGGATTCTTGGTGGGAGTGCTGGACCACAGCACGATTTCGCTGGCCTGCAGCGTGGCGAGATACTGAAACGGTCCCAGTGGCCCCGTTTCTTTAACGCCACCGGGCAGCTTGCTGATATGCCCGACTGCCCGCAGGTCACCCTGACCAGTTCCCCGGCCTTGTGGCAGGCCGTTGACCAGTTTCTTGCCGTCGGCCAGGGTTGTGATCGTTTGCGGCTGGTTGGCTTCCGGTCGTTCATCGACCTTCAAGCCGCGCTGCAGAATCAGTACTGTCAGGATACCGCTGAAGAAGACGAGCAGGGCCCCCTTGATGAACTGCACGTAAGTTGTGCTGACCATGCCCGCGGTGGCCACAATCAACACCACGATGACACCCACCAGGACGACGCCCGTTTCGTGCGAGAAACCCAGGAGCGGCTTGATCAGCGAACCGGCCCCGACCATCTGCGGAATCAGATAAAAGACGCTCACCACCAGCGTACTGATGCCGGCTGCGAGCGTGATTCCGCGGGATTGAAACTGGCTGTTGAGTGCATCGGCAAACGTGTACTTGCCGAGTCGCTTGAGGGGCTCGGCGACCACGAACAGGGCGACGACCCAGCCAGCCAGGAAGCCGATCGAGTAGAGGAATCCGTCGTAGCCGTAGAACGCAATCATGCCGCAGATTCCCAGGAATGATGCTGCCGACAGATAGTCGCCGGCAAACGCAATCCCGTTGACGAACCAGTGGATCTGCCCCCCCGCGGCAAAATACCCGGAAGCCGATTTGGTCTTTGCGGCGAAGTAGAAGCTCAGGGCGAGCGTCAAGCCGACGAAGACCAGGAAGACAACAATCGATAAACTGGATGGATCCGGAAGCATAACTCTACCAGGGAAGTGAGTTGTTCAAGGGGGCGTGATTGGTGACCGTCAAGCGTCGGCCACCGCGCCCGGAAGCTTGTTGCGTAAAAAATTGTTGGGGACGGCCAGGTCGTCAGGGTTTGGCGGCTGGGAATTTTTGATCGCTGCGGCACTGCCAGCAGTAAACCAGGGCTAGAAGCATCGCCCCGACGATCAATCCACAACCGTATAAAATCGCCAGGTTGACTCCGAACAGAGGTGTCGATTCCATCTGTTTCGGGGCGAAGGCGTTCAGGCCGACGAAGCCAGCGTAAAATACCAGGTATAGCAGGAATAGACGCATCCCCTGCCGTGCATTCCGGCTGGCGACGCGCGGATCTTCGTCCTCTTTGGGGTGAGCCGGACCGTGACCAAATCCTGCCATGAAGCGTTTCCTCGTTGCGGACAAGTAGCGCGTAATGCTGCGCGCAGCGACAGTGTTACGCGATGGAATTCCTGGAGTTGCCGGTCGCATATTAGAAGTCTTGCAATGACTTCTACATGGATTTCATGGTGCGAAAATCATGCACGCAGCTGCCGAGCGGGGCGAGCAATCCAGCCACAGCCCGGAAGTTCACGTGTGTGAGATTCCTACAATACGCGTTCAACTGCCGGGCGTCCATCATGCCGGGAGAATCCAGCGCACGCGGGGGACGGCGTAAGACTATCCAGATTTGGAGTCCACGGGCCTGTAGAGTGGGTGTGTCTGTCACGCGGGCCGGTAGTTGTGAGATTCGGTGGCCCCGTCATGCGCGTAAAAATAGCCCGCATTGCACTTGGCGAATGAGGGCTACGTTTCAATGACGGTTCAATTGACGAGATTCAAGGTATCAGCCGGCGAACTGCGTTGGGGCGGTATTTCGGTCGGCCGTTCGCGTCGAGCTGGCTCGGATCAAACTGGCCTTCGATCAGGACTACGTCGTCCCCTTTAATTAAATTCAGGTGCGGATGTTCCACCAGGGTGACCATACCGCCTTGCGGGTCGTTGATATCGGGCTCGGGGTTATAGATCAAGTACCACAGATTTTCCTGTTCATCGAAATCAATCAGCCCGCGAAACCAGGCTCCGTTGGGAGCCTGGCCGTATGGTTGCAGGCGCTGGGTTTGTCCCCCTGTATCCACATGCTGGGCCGTTTGAATAATGCCAGTCTGGGCGGTGCGCTGGCTGTTGCGATTCATGGGGGGCGGGGCACCGAACTGAATGTCGTCGGCATGAGGGCTGGTCAACGAGGCTCCGGCTTTGCCAGGGCCGTTGTCCATATTGATCAGTTTCTCGGTCGCTCGCCTGGCGCCATCCAGGTCCCCCTTGAAATCTGCCGCGTCGTCAATCGAGGGTGTTTTAGCAGGAGCTCGGGGTGTGCCTGAGTAGGGGTCAGGATAGTTGGGGACAGCGTTTCCGCCACCGGCCGGAACCTGCGGCTGCGGAGGATTGGAACTCGCTTCGGGGAACTGACCGGGTTGTCCTAAGCCGGCGCCTGATGCGTCCACCCCTTGTTGGGGCATCGCACCATTGGGCACATTGGGGTACGGAGTTGCTGGCGTGACCGGACCCGGAGCATAAGCTGGGGCGCCGCCCTGGAATCCACCGGGGGGAGGATAGCCCCCCTGGAAGCCGCCGCCACCAGGCGGTACGACGACCGTCCCCGGTGAGCCGTAAGGCACCGGTTGACCAGGTTGCTGGTAAACCGGGGTGCCGTAGCTTCCCGGATAGCTTCCGTATCCGTAGGGCGAATAGGTCTGGCAGCCAATGCTGCTCAATACCACGATTCCGCACCACAGGTGGGTCAGGCGAGATACGGTTTGCGGGTTGAACATGGGCCAAGCCCTTGCACCCCTTCACGGCCGCACACCGGGAAGGAATATTTTAATAGAATTCGAAACTGACTTAGGATCTTATTTTCCGGGACCGGCAAAAATTGCCGGTGTCCCGAAAACAACGTCAACGTATCGGAAGCAGACTGCAGGACGAATTGATTTGTGCGGGCAAATCCATTCCGGTATCGCGCAGGCTTCCCCAGTAACTTGGGCTCGAAGCGGGGATTCTACGAATCCGGGGAATTGTGTCCAGACCGCTTTATTTTGTTAAAGTTTCCAGCTCACCCGACCGAGGCCTCTGGGATCTTGCGGCCAGTGTGGGACGCAGGCGGTGATCGAGGCCGGGCTTCTTGAAACCTCGGCCCTCGCACGGATTGTGTCGCTACGTAGATGTTGAAAGCGAATAGAGCGAATGTTTGGCTTCCAGTTTGAGTGTCCTCGGGAAGCTGTAGGTCGCGGGCGACTCTGATACAATTGGACGAGACAAGACGGTTGTCTTAGTCGATACAACGTCCGCCCATCCCCGCAAGGGCGATCACACCATTCAGCCAAGGAGCGCAACATGGCTACGGTAACGGCGAAGTCGGAAAGCAAGGCCACTCGAGTGGCGACGCCCAAGGTCCGGCAGACAAAACTCCTCATTAACGGTAAGTGGCAGGATGCGGTCAGCGGCAAGACTTTCGCCACCGTGAATCCCGCCACGGAAGAAGTCATTGCCAATGTGGCCGAAGGCGATGCTGCCGATATCGATCTGGCTGCGAAAGCAGCCCGTAAGGCCTTCGAATCGGGCCCCTGGTCCAAGATGGATGCTCGTGATCGCGGCCGCCTGATGAATAAGCTGGCGGACTTGATGGAAGCCAACATTGACGAGCTGGCCGCCCTGGAAACGCTGGACAACGGGAAGCCCGTACGCGACAGCCGGGCGGCAGATCTGCCCTTGGCAATCGACTGTTTGCGCTATTACGCAGGTTGGGCTGACAAGCTGACCGGCGAGACGATTCCAATTCGCGGTAACTATTTCTGCTACACGCGTCGCGAGCCGATGGGTGTCGTGGGGCAGATTATTCCCTGGAATTTCCCGCTGCTGATGGTGGCCTGGAAATGGGGCCCGGCGTTGGCTGCCGGCTGCACGATCGTTATGAAGCCCGCCGAACAGACGCCACTGTCGGCGCTGCGAGTGGGCGAATTGGCCATGGAAGCCGGTTTTCCCGCAGGTGTTATTAACCTGGTCCCCGGCTATGGGCCAACCGCCGGCGCGGCACTGGTGAAACATCCGCAGGTCGACAAGATTGCCTTCACGGGTGAGCATCGCACGGCCCAGATCATCATGACGGATGCCGCACAGACACTGAAGCGGCTGACCTTTGAACTGGGTGGCAAGAGTCCAAATGTGATTTTTGCTGACGCAGATTTGGATGCTGCCGTGGCTGGAACGGAGTTTGGCCTGTTCTTCAATCAGGGCCAATGCTGTTGTGCCGGCAGCCGCGTGTTCGTGGAAGAGAAGGTGCACGCTGAATTTGTGAAGAAGCTCGTGGAGCGCGCAGCACTTCGCAAGTTGGGCGACCCCCTGCACCCCGACACGATGCAGGGGCCGCAGGTCGATCGTGATCAGTTCGACAAGATCATGAGTTATATCGGCAAGGGTAATGCAGCCGGCGCGAACTGCGTCGCCGGGGGCAAGCGGCACGGTGACAAGGGGTTCTTTATTGAGCCCACGATTTTTGACAATGTCACGGACGACATGGCCATCGCGACCGATGAAATCTTCGGGCCCGTCTTGAGTGTGCTGCCATTTAAGACAACGGACGAGGTCATCGCGCGTGCGAACAGCACGATGTTCGGGCTCGCTGCCGCAGTCTGGACGCGCGATGTGGGTAAGGCTCACCATTACGCGAAGAACGTTCGGGCCGGAACGGTCTGGGTCAACTGTTACGACGTCTTCGATGCCGCGGCGCCGTTTGGTGGCTTTAAGATGAGCGGTATCGGCCGCGAACTTGGTTCGGCTGCTCTGCAGAACTACACCGAACTGAAGACGGTGACGATGGCCTTGGATTAACCGGTCGCTTGTGGGATCGCGGGGCTGGCCGGAGGCTGGTCCTGCGTAGTTGTCCAAAACAAAATCAGCCCGGCCGAGAATGATATCGGCCGGGCTGATTGTTTGTGATCTGCTGCAAAAGTCTCGATTAGACCATTTGCGGCTGGCAAATTTCGGACATCAGCCAGCGGTCGACATCCAGCAGGACCTTGCGGTGCAAGCTCAGCTCGGTCGGGTAGTTCTTGTGTGTGACGTCGACGCCCGCTCCGAAGCACAGCCGCTCGAGGTTATTCAACTCCATGCTCGGCATGACGGCCGTGGTGAACAGTCGCTTGCCGCCCAGTTCGCGAACCTTACGAACTGAAACCTGGGCGAGTTCCAGGTCGGGGTCGAGGGCGATGGCGCCGGCGAACCATTCAGGCTTCTCGAGCAACATCTGGATGGCGGCTGATGCTCCAGTGCCGATGCCGGCGAGGTAAATTCGTTCGCTGTGAATGTGAAAATTGCGTCGGACATGCAGGACGTCGCGTCGAATGTCCGCGGCCCAGTTATAAGGAACCCGCGAGGCACCGGGTTGTCGCTCGCCCAGTGACAGGGCTGAGAGTGGATTCTCAATGGAGAACGCCAGTCGCGACAGGGTGCCGAAGTAATTGCGTTCGCTCAGTACGGGCATGATCTGCTTCAGATCGGGGGCTCGGCAACCGGCCGGCTGCAGCCACACGATCAGGGGGTAGGCGTACTTGGCTTCGTAGTACTGCGGAACCGAGATCGCGTTCGGGGCGACTCCCTCCAGGACTAACGGTTCGACCGGTGTCGCAGGGGCATTTGCAGCGGGGGCGGGTGCGGCCGAAACTGCGAATCGCTCGGGGACTTCGAGTGAATTGGTAGCCACGGAGTGGTTCTGAAATGAAAACCGATTTGTCGTCATGGGTGATTCCCAATCTGGTTGGCGACGTTCAATTCTATGTTGGCCGGCGTGGCCTCGGAGAATTGAAAGTCGATAGGTTCGTTCGCCACTTCCTCCATCGGGAAGAGTTTTCCGGGACACTCCGTGGCCCGCACATCCCGATGTCCAATTACGTCTTTGGCGCTGATTTTGTAGGTCCCCTTCAGGGACCGTACCAGCTTCTTCAATGACGCCAGCTGCTTCGCTGACGGTTCATGATTTTCAAAATTCCCGACAAGGCAAATTCCGATCCCCTGCTGGTTGTAAACCGGATCTGAACTTCCCGCATGTGCCCCCTGCAACTGCTGCCGCCAGCGAAAAGTGGGTTCAATCTCCCCGTCTGGCATGCCGTTTCCATTGCCGATCAAAAAGTGATATCCGATTCCGAGCCACGGTTTCCCGCTCGCATCTTTCTTCTTCTGATGCTCCTCGTTGATCGATTCCACATTCCCACGTTCTGAGGCCGTGTGGTGGACCACGACAAATTTCCAAGGTCGCGCTTTGGCGGTCGGTTTCCACAAGTCCTTGCCCGGCGTCTGGACATTCCAGTTGGGAATGCCCGTCTGCGGGACTGTCACCGGGGCTGGGACCACAGGTGGTGGAGGTGCGGGGATTGCCGCCGGCGGTGGTAACACCGACGATCGGGCACATCCCATTTGGACGAGGACGATAACTGCCAGGCAGTACCATCCACGTCCGTTGCGCATCCGTGCAACCACGCCCAGCTCCTTAAAAACCGCGAATCCCTCAAACTCTTCAGGCAACTTGTCTCGCCCGGCTTGCCAGATTCACGCAATAGCGGTTGGGAATGTACTGCTGATCGAAAAGTGTGTCAACGGCGTCATTTGGGCTCAAGTTTTTAAAGCCGACTTAGCGCGAAAACGAGCTGTTAACCCCTGCGCGTAGTAACAGTCTTACGTTCCAAAATGCGGGCCTTTATTTTGTGTGGCTTTCCCAGGTTTCCCGATCGATACGTTGGCGGCCAGTTCTGGTCGTTTCCAGATTTTTTCTGAAAGTACTTCAAGTTGGCTGAACTCGGGGGTGAAGTTATTTCAAATGACCCCGGTTTCGTGAAAACTTTTCAGTCCCTCGCGAGTGCTTCCGCGCGTAGACATTGTGGACAAACAGCTGGGCGAACGAGGCGTTGGCAGGGGCTGATGAGTGGGTGTTTTCAGGGGCCTCACTTTTCCGGGGGGCGCCAATCGGCTACAACACGGGCGCAGATTTCCGCAATCAGCGTGCTCAAGCGACGTCGTATTGACGCCTGTTGCGGCGTTTCGTTTTTAAGCAGAAGGGTTCGTTGTGAAAATCACTCCCAGTAAAGTGGTTTCGATGCAGTACCAGATTTCCGAAGTGAATGGTGAAATTCTGGAATCCAGCGAACCGGGTGATGAATGGTGCTTCCTGGTCGGTTCAGGCGAGTTGCCCCCCGGTCTGGAGAAGGCGCTGGAAGGACATGAAGTCGGTGATTCCGTCTCGGTGACGCTCGCTCCGGCTGATGGATACGGCGAGCGTGAAGATGGCCTCGTCCAGACCATCCCGCGCAGTGAGATGGGCGATGACATGGAAGTTGCCGTTGGTGATAAGTTGGAAGCGGAAACCGAAGACGGCTGGGATTTCGTAACAGTCGTAGCCATGGATGCCGACACCGTCACGGTCGATGGCAATCATGAACTCGCTGGTAAGACGTTGAAGTTCGACGTCCAGATCATCGAAATTCGCGACGCCACTCCCGAAGAACTCGAACACGGCCACGCTCACGGCGAAGGCTGCGACGAAGAGGAATGGGAAGAGGAATGGGACGACGAAGACGAAGATGACGACGAAGAAGATGCCTAGTCGTTTGGTCAAATAATTGACCTCGCCGGGACTGCAATCCTGCGTCCCTGCAAATCGCAATACCAGCCCGAAATGCAACCGAGTGGATCGCCGTCTGAATGTTGGCGGAATCCACTCGCTTGCGCTTCGGGCTGGTCTCTTTTAACCCAGCACGCGGCTCAAAAATGTCCTGGTACGCTCGGTCTGGGGTGCATCGATCACCTGGCTCGGTGGACCGTGTTCCACGATCTTTCCTCCCGCGAGGACGACGACTCGGTCTGCGGCGCGGCGGGCGAATCCGATCTCATGGGTGACCATCAGCAGAGTCATTCCCTCGCGCTTGAGATCTTCCAGCACGTCGAGGACTTCGCCTTTCAGTTCGGGATCGAGAGCACTCGTGATCTCATCGCACAGCAGTCCCCGCGGTTCCATGGCCAGCGCGCGGGCAATCGCCACTCGCTGCTTTTGTCCGCCCGAGAGCTGGTGCGGATAGGCGTGGGCTCGCGCCCCCAGTCCCACGCGTTCCAGCAGTTTTAAACCGCGTTCCCGGGCTTCATCAGGGACACGCTTCAGCACATGGATCGGTGCCTCGATCACATTCTGTAATGCGGTCAGGTGGGGGAAGAGCTGAAAGTCTTGAAAGATCATACCCAGTAACCGGCGGACCTGTTGCCGCACGGGACCTGGAACGTCACCAGTGTTATTGGGTTGCAAGACATGGGGACCAACGTGAATCTGCCCCGCTTCGAATGTATTCAGGCAGTTCAAGCACCGCAGAAGCGTCGACTTCCCCCCGCCGCTGGGACCGATCAGGGCCACTGTTTCGCCCGGTGGTACTTCCAGGCTGATGTTGTCCAGGATCAGATTGCTGCCGTAACGCTTCGTCACCCCCTGCAATTTGATCGACATCGACATCGACATCGACGGCTGACTGGTTGCGGAAGTTTCGGCGACTGCGGTGGCTGGCTGGGACATAGCAAGCTCGTTTCGATGGAGGTCAAGCTGTGCCTGACGAGTGTATTGTGGGGTGTGGGGCGATCGAAAGTGTCCGGCACCGCCTGGCCTGGAAAACGGTAGCCTGGCAGGCATTCGTCAGGAATGCTTGTTCCAGCGCGTCTCGAGATAGCGTGATAGATATCCGAGCGGGACCGACATCACCAGGTACAGCGCTGCGGTGGCGATCCCGATCTCCAGGTACTTCATGCTCGACTTGGACAACATCTGGTATTGCTTGGTCAATTCCACCACCGCAATGACGCTGACGACACTGGTGTCCTTGAACAGGGCCACGAAATCGTTCGTCATCGGAGGCAGGATCATCCGCATGGCTTGCGGCAGAATGACTCTGCGGAAGGTCAATATCTTGGACATCCCCAGTGATTCTGCAGCCTCCCACTGCCCGGGCGAGATGGCCCCGATCCCCGCGCGATAGATTTCGGATTCGTAGGCCGCATAGATCAACCCAAACCCGAGGATCGCAGCCTGTAACGGCTGGAGATCGAGTGAGACGCTCCACCCATAGGCCGTGGCCATTCCCGGCAATCCGTAGTAGAGAAAATAGAGCAGCAACAGCACCGGGATGCCACGGAAGAACTCGACATACAGTGTGGCGAAAATACGGAGAGGGAGTGGGCCATAGAGCCGACAGAGGGCGATCGGTAAGCCGATTGAAATCGCCAGGAGCATGCTGAGAATGCTGATCAATACCGTGGTGCACGCCCCTTCGAACAGCAGCGGCAAATAGCGACTGACCGTCCATAACTGGCGGGACTCGGCGGCCACATCCAGACTGCTGGAATGAGCCAGCTTTTCCTGCTCGCCGTTCCAGATTTCCCATTTTTCATAGATATGTTTGAGTTCGCCGTTGGCAATCAGTTTGGCGAGTGCGCGATCGATTTTTTCAACGAGCCCCCGCTGATCCTTGCGCAGGGCAATAGCATAGTAACCCTCGGCAAACGGGTCGCCGACGAACTTCAACTTTGCGTTGGGCTGTCCATACGAGACGGCAATCGGCAGGTCAAGCAATACGGCATCAATGCGACCGAGTTCCAGGTCGGTATAGGGCTCGACTTGATTGTCGTAAATCTTGGTCTGTACCTGATCATGGCTCAGCAGCCGCAGGGCGGCTGTGTCTTCCATCGTGCCGACGGTAATTCCGCGCAGTTTTTTGCAGTCTTCATAACTGTTGATGCGTGATTCGTCGGCACGCACCACCAGCTGTTGCTGGAAGATGTAATACGGATGACTGAAAAGCAGCTTCGCTCGACGGTCCGGGGTCACTTCCAGCCCATTCATGGCCAGATCGAAGTCGCCACGCTGTAAGCCCGAAACCAGGCTGTGAAACTGATACTGCTTGAATTCGATGGGCCGTCCCAGTTCGCGCGACAGGGCCTGGGCAAGGTCGACCTCAAATCCAATAGTGTGCCGTGGATCCTTGGGATCTTTGAAAATATAAGGCGCGCCGCCCTCGGCATCAGCCGCCCAGATCAGCGGCGTCATGTTCTCCTGCGCCGAAACCGTGGCAGTCACGAGCCAGATGGCCAGGCAGGGGCTGAGCAGAATCAGACGACGGAGAAATGATCGACACGCTGCGGGGCGGCGAAGGTGTGACATCATCAAACGACAGACTCCTGGAATGAGCTATGAAACCAGACGGCCCCTGAGCGCGCGGGTCATGATCTGAGAGGAACCGTCCATTGTCCAGACCAAACGTCAGACATTTGATCGCGAGGCCGCGACGGATTCCGTAGAGAGTCGCGAGTGCCCGGAGAGCGATGTCTCCGCAGGTTGCTCGTTTGAGTGGCGACTAACGCTGCTTCAAATTGCCAAAGTCGATGGCGACGAACTCTGGGGTTGAGGCCACTGGCGAGGCGGTTGCGGAGACTGATTTGCCCCGCTCCTGGTGGGGTTCAGCAATCTTCGGCAGGGGCGGCTGAAAACTTCGCAACCGCAGGCTGTTGCTGACAACCGACACGCTGCTCAACGCCATCGCCGCGCTGGCGAACATGGGGTCAAGCAGGTGGTGCCAGAGAGGATAGAAGACCCCCGCCGCCAGGGGAACACCGAGCAAGTTGTAGATGAAGGCGAACCCCAGATTCTGGCGAATGACGTGCAGTGTCTGCTTCGAGAGGGCGAGAGCCGCGACCACGCCGGTCAAGTCGGAACTCGGGAGTACGATGCCGGCCGATTCCAGGGCCACGTCAGTGCCGCTTCCCACCGCGATTCCGACATCGGCCTGGGCCAGGGCCGGCGCGTCGTTGATGCCGTCGCCCACCATGACGACAATCGCGCCGGACTGCTGCAAACGTCGAACCTGTTCGATCTTATCCGCCGGCAGGACTTCCGCGATCACCTCGTCGATGCCGGCTTCCGTGGCGATCGCTTCCGCCGTGGCTTGGCGATCTCCTGTCAGCAGGATGACTCGCCGGCCCCCCTGGCGCAGGTGGTCCACAGTAGGCCGGGCACTGGCCTTCAAGCGATCGGCGACGCAGATCGTCCCCGCCAGTTGCCGATCGATCGCGACCAGAATCGCCGATTGGCCCGCAGTGACTTCGGTCTCAAGATGCGCTTCCGTCAGCTGTTTTCCAACGGTACGCAGGAAACGGGGACTGCCAATCGCCACGTGATGTCCCGCAACCGTGGCCGAGACCCCGTGGCCCGGCACGGCATTGAAGTCGGTTATGGCCGGGATTTCCAACTGGCGGTCCTGGGCCGCGGCGACGATTGCCGTGGCCAGCGGATGTTCCGATCGAGATTCCACGGCTGCGGCAAACCGCAGCAAATCATCAGCTGAAATGTTCGCGGAGGCGAGCGAAGACGTGCTCAGGCGGATCTCGGTCACCACGGGCCGGCCGACAGTCAGCGTGCCGGTCTTGTCGAAGATCACGACGGTGGCCCGTTCGGCGAGTTCCAGAGCCGTCGCCGATTTGATTAAGACGCCCAATTCTGCTCCACGACCGGTGGCCACCATGATCGCGGTCGGGGTCGCCAGTCCCAGGGCGCAGGGGCAGGCAATAATCAGTACGCTGACCGCAGTTAACAAGGCATGCGTCAACGCGGCGTCGGGCGGACCGAAGGTCAGCCAGGCGGCAAACGTGATCCCCGCGACCACCAGGATGGCCGGCACGAAGTAGCTGCTGACAACGTCCGCCAGCCGGGCAATCGGTGCCTTGGATCCTTGAGCCTCCTGCATGAGTTTGACGATCTGGCGCAGGACCGTAGCTTCCCCGACCTGGGTGGCCTGCAGCACAAAACCGCCCGATTGATTCAGCGTTCCGGCATAGCACGGATCACCCGGCTGTCGCGTGACGGGGATCGGTTCACCGCTGAGCATTGATTCGTCGATCCAGGATGTTCCCTCCAGAATCATCCCGTCCACTGGCAGTCGCTCGCCTGGCTTGATGATCACTTCATCACCGACAACGACTTCAGCGATGGGAATTTCCAGGTCGCGACCGTTCCGGCGGACGCGGGCGGTGGGGGACTGCCAGGCGAGTAATCGACGAACGGCATCCGAGGTTTTGCCTCGCGCCCGCTCTTCGAGCAATCGCCCCAGCGACACGAAGATGATGATCATGACCGACGCTTCGTAGAAGACATGCGGGTGTTGACCGGCTGGCCACCATTGCGGTACCAGCGTGGCGACCAGGCTGGCCGCGAAAGCCGCGCCGGTTCCCAGGGCGATCAGCGTATTCATTTCGGCCCGACCATGTCGCAGGCTCGACCACGCGGCCGTCCAGAACGGAGCGCCGGTCCCGAACACGATCGGTGCGGACAGCACGCAGAGCAGCAGATTGCGGCCCGGGAACTGCAGTTCTGCCATGCTGATGACCACTACGGGCAACGCCAGCAGGAGCGCCAGTCCCCAGTTCCGCCAGCGGATTGCCAATTGCCGGTCCCGTTCGTCCTGCTGTTCGGTGATGTTCTCGGGTGTCGCCAGGGGGAGCAACTGGTAACCGGCGGCGGAGACAATCGGCTGCAGGGTCTGGAGCGAGAACGCGTCCGCACTGCCCGTGGCAAATCCTTCCCGGGTCGCCAGGTTCACTCCCGCTTCGATCACACCGGGGGCACGCTTGAGGGCAGATTCCACGCTGGCAACGCATCCAGCACAATGCATGCCATCCACCTGGAAGCGAACTGTCTGCACTGAATTCGATGCTGCGGCCATGGAGTCGACCCCATAAGGTTGCGATGTCTGCCGCCCGGGAAGTATCCTGAGCAAACCTAATTATTCCGATGCTCCACAGTACGGGAAGCTCCACGGATCAAATCCGGTGGGGAATTTTCGAGTTGAGTCGTGTCTGGCCCACAGGCAGGTGTCGCTGCAGAAGACATTGCGACGGCTTGGCGATCGAAGTAATGGTGTCGGATAACTGGGCTGGAAACACCGAGAAGTTCCCTATTTGAGAGGTCTTGTGCTGTGGCTTCAGGCTTGTGGAAAAAGAGCACTCCGGAACCGCCGATCGAACTTGGCACTGATGCTTCAGCAACAGAATTGCTGGACTGCGCCGTACAGGAGCTGCTGGACGGCAAAACGCGCAACGAGATTGCCAGAGAGCTCGTCCGGCATCGCTGGGACCGGCAAGCCGCAAACCAATTCACGCTGCTTGCGCAACAGCTTGCCCGTGAATTGCTGCTGACTCCGCCGCAACGCAGTGCCTGTGCCCGCCGCGGTGCCGAGCGGATGCAGGCCGCCTACGGCTGGATTGGCTCGGGGCTGGTAATGGGAATTTTTATGACAGTCATGGGCCCCGGCCTGCGGCGCTACAACCGGTTTTGCCTGCTGCCGGTGGCCTATGGGGTGGTCGAGCTGATCTCCGGTTACACGCTGTGGCATCCACACCGGAAGTTCTGGACGGCGGATGACGCGGCGAAGGCGAAGCTGGAGATGGCTGGCAAAAAATGAAGTCACACAGTGACTTCAAATACCAGCCCGCAGCGCCAGTGAGTGCATTCCAGGTTAAATCGAATCCACGCGCTGGCGCTGCGGGCTGGTATTCTCAAGACATTTCCGAGCAAGGCCTGGAGCTATACGCCTGCGGCAATCAACTGATCCAGTTCCTGCTTCAGGCGGTCCAGGATTTTGTCATAAGGGTATGCCCCCAGTTCTTCGCTCCCCTTCTTCAGGTTGACGAAGTTTGGCCCGCACCACAGGCCCAGGTCGGCGTCGTCTGTCTCGCCGGGGCCGTTGACGCGACAGCCCATCACGGCGATGGTGAGCGCGTGATCTTTGGCGTAGGCGGTCATGGCCTTGACTTGCTGGGCTAACTCGATGAAGGCCTGGTTTTCGACTCGCGAACAACTGGGGCAGCTGATGATGTTGAGCGTATCGAGACCGAAATCGACGAAGCTCCGCACACGACCGGCGGCGATGTCGGCGATGATCTGACGCCCGGCTGCGATTTCTTGCGATTTCTGAGGATTGGGAACTGTCAATGAAACGCGAATCGTATCGCCGATCCCCTTGCTGATCAGTTGCTCGAAGGCCATCCGGGTCTTGATGATGCCATCCGGGGGCAGGCCTGCTTCGGTGACTCCCAGGTGGAGCGGAACATCGGGCCGCTCGATGGCAAACCGTTGATTGACTTCGACGACTTTCTTCGGATCAGAATCTTTCAAAGAGACCACATAACGGTGGAACCCCATCGAATCGAGCAAAGCACAGTGTTCCCAGGCACTTTGCAACATGGGACTGATCGAGTCGTGTTCGCCGTATTTTTCGACCTGGGCCGGATCGACCGAGCCGCAATTCACACCCACGCGGATCGCACAGTCATTTTCGGCACAGACATCGGCGATGAACTTCACCTTGTCCTGCCAGGGCTTTTGTCGTTCGTGATGATAGAGGTGCCCGGGGTTGTAGCGAACTTTGTCGACATGCGGAGCGACTTCCGTGACCAGGCGATAGTTTTCCTGCAAGTCGACCGACAGATTCGCCGTCGTCTGCTTGCGGATCTCGGCCAGGGCTTCCGCGTCTTTGGAACTGTCCACGGCAATACGGACGACATCGGCGCCAGCTGCTTCCAGATCGCGGACCTGGGCGACAGTGGCATCAATATCCTGGGTGTGAGTCGCCGTCATGCTTTGCACGGCGATCGGGTAATTCTGACCGAGGTGAATGTTACCAATACGGACAGCACGGGTCGGGTTGCGGGGCAAATCCAAGATGTATTCCTTATCCAAAACGCTGCCCGATTACGGCGCGGTCGCTGTCGATTTCAATGCCTTAAGAATTAGAAGTTGCAGTGTGACGCACGGCAATCCATTCAAAATGATTCCTTACTTGGGATGTATCGCATTCGCGCCACCAGATCAACCGCGAAATGGGGTCACAGGTTAACTCGCGGCCGCGGCCGTCAATTTCGAAACTCCGATTGGAGTTTTCCCTTGATTCTGCTATACTGAGGTTCTGCTTGTCTTTTCAGGTCCTTTCGGCAATTGGCCATTGGATTTCTGTCAGGTCCAATGGCGTCACACTTAGAACGCAGATCGCGTTCAGCGCATTCGGTCCTGGGACATTCCCTCAGAGACCACGAATGACTTTTGAAGAACTCGGGCTTGCGCAGCCCATCTTGCGCGCCGTGACAGCCGAAGGCTACGTCAACCCTACCCCCATTCAAGCCAAGGCGATCCCCCACCTCATGGAGGGACGCGACTTGCTGGGAAGCGCTCAAACCGGTACCGGTAAGACCGCAGCGTTTGCATTGCCGATTCTGCACCGACTCACCCAGCCAGGCAACCCGCCCACTGGTTCCGGTCGCCGCATTCGCGTGCTGATCCTCGCCCCGACCCGTGAACTGGCATCGCAAATTGGGGAAAGCCTGCAAGTTTACGGGGCCAACACGACACTGCGACAAACGGTGATCTTTGGTGGCGTCGGACAACAGCCGCAAGTGCGTGCTCTGCAGCGCGGCGTCGACATCCTGGTAGCCACACCAGGGCGACTCGTCGACTTGATGGGGCAGGGCTATGTGGATCTCAAGTCGGTCACGACATTCGTGCTCGACGAAGCGGACCGCATGCTCGATATGGGTTTCATGCCCGATTTGCGACGCGTGATCGCTCGCCTGCCCGTGCAGCGTCAGACGGTGTTCTTCTCCGCGACGATGCCGGCTGCCATTGAGCAACTGGCCAATACAATTCTGAAGAATCCGGTGCGTGTTGAGATTGCCCCGGTGAAGGCGAACACAGACCTCATCGTGCAGTCGGTCTGTTTCATTGCGAAGCAGCAGAAATCACGTTTGCTGGTGCAGTTTATCCGGACTCAAGATATCCGCCGTGCGGTCGTGTTTGCCCGGACCAAGCGGGGGGCAGATCGCATTGCCCAGGACCTGGAACGCTGCGGCATTCCCGCCGAGGCGATGCATGGCAACAAGAGCCAGGCCCATCGCCAGCGGACTCTGGCAAGCTTTAAATCCGATCGACCGCCGATCCTGGTGGCAACCGACCTGGCGGCACGCGGGATTGATGTTGACGGTGTGACCCACGTCTTCAACTACGATCTACCGCACGAACCCGAGACCTACGTGCATCGGATTGGCCGTACTGGCCGGGCTGGTGCCACAGGGATCGCGATTGCGTTCTGCGATCACGAAGAACGCGCCTACCTGCGGGCGATCGAACGGCTGTTGCGGAAGAATCTGGAAGTGGATTCTGCACCGCCGCTGCATGCCAGTACGACGATTCCGCCACGCGCCCCGGAAGCGGTATCAGATCGGCCCGCTGCTGATACGAATGACGAGGTGCGACGTCCTTCGCGACATCGCACTGGCCGCGCCAAGTCGGCTCCTCGGTCATCCGGATCAGGATCATCCAACGGCCCGCATCGTGGCGGCCCGTCACAGAATAAACGCCCGGCTCCGAACCCGTCGCACTCGTAAGGCGACCGTTCGAAATCGGCAGGACATATTAATACAATAAGCCTGGGACGCAAGGTGCGTCCCAGGCTTATTGTCATGAGATGGCAGTGACAAATAGCGTTCAATTCAGGCGTTCGGACTGTGGAGCGAGCGGCGAAGCTTAATGTCGCAACAGGAATTCGTTCGAATTTAGCAGCGCATGCTGCAGATCGTAGAACCCCGCGGCGCGATCCATGGCCTTGGCCAGATGGGCGCGTATGAGGTCTTTTTCAACGTTCGTCGGGCGGCGGCTGAGAGTCAGCAGATAGACGTTTTCCAGGACTTGATCATCCGTCTGGCCCGCGGCCAGCCATTGGCTGACATGGCTTTGCGAAGACTTGATGTTCTGCACGATCCCGCGATTATTCAACAGGTGGATTACCTGACTTAAGGATGGATCATCTTCTCGCGCACATTCGCAAGTGACGTCCCGGACAGGTTTGGCGAATGCTTTCAGGAAAGGATGTTCAATCGCACCTTCAGCAATCTGGATGGCTCGCGTACCCCGCGGATAACCCGGGAATTCTTCCGGAATTCCGGTCACCTGGGTGACCGCATCGAGCAATTGCTCGGCAGTCAGCATCCGGGGAACCGCGTGTATGAAATATGGTTCGGGGGTGGCGGCGAACTTCGATTGGCCGGGGGCCGGCTTGACGTCCAGCTGATAGGTACTGGAATTCAATATCAGACGCAGAACGGGCTTGATGCGGTAGCCGCCCTTTAGAAACTCAGCGGCCAGCTGATCGAGTAATTCAGGATTCGACGGTGGATTCGTATCACGGAAATCATCGACAGGTTCGACAATTCCGCGACCGAACAAATGGTACCAGACACGGTTCACGGTCGAGCGGGCAAAGTATGGGTTATTGGCACGAGTCAGCCAGGCGACCAGCCTTTCACGGCGATCAGCCTCCGGCAGCAGATCCCCGGCGGGCTCACCAAATGCCGCGGGGGGAATGTTGACATTCTTCGTGGGATGCCGCACTTCGCCACCACGATCCAGGTAGACGATCTCGTCATCTACCATGAACTGCTTGCCCTTGAACTTGACCCGGGCGAAATAGGCTGCCAGCCCGTAGTAGTCGCCCTGGGTAATCGCTTCGAATGGATGATTGTGGCACTTGGCACAGCCAATACGGACGCCCATGAACAATTGGGCTGCGGCCTCGGCGGCTTCGTCGGGGGTGCGGGCGATGCGATGGAAGTTGGCCCCTGGCTTGTTCAGCGTGTTGCCCAGGCTGGTCAACGTTTCTCGGGCAAATTCATCAAACGGACGATCTTCGCGGAAGCGTTGAATGAGGTAGCGATGAAAGCTGTGCACTCCGCGGCGGCTGATCGTGACATCGCTGCCGCGCATCAGATCGGCCCATTTCAGCGCCCAGAATTCGGCGTAGTCGTCTCGTTCGAGCAACTCATCAATCAACCTGGCGCGCTTCCGGGAATCGGGATCGTCGAGAAATCGTTTGGCCTCTTCGAGCGTCGGCAGTGTCCCGGTGACATCCAGGTAGACGCGTCGCAGGAAGATCTCGTCGCGGCAGACGTCGGCGGGGAGCAGCAGCAGTTCGCGCTGCTTGGCGAAGACATGCTGATCAACCGCATTGGCTTCGGGTGGGGCACGAAATGCAAACGCAGGGTCGAGCTGCAAGTACGACAGCCGCACACTGGAGATACGGTCGAGATACCGTACGAGGAACGAGACTTCGGCAGTGCGATTAAATTCGACCAGACCGCTGTTACTGACGACGGCCGCTTCCTTCTCATTGGTCGAGAAGACCGACAGGCTGGTGACATCGCGGATGCGGCCATCGCTGAAGTGGGCTCGCGCAATCAGCTGCTGTTGCGGGTGACTGGCGGGGACCCGCCGCGAATCTGGCAGGACTTCGAGCTTGACCAAACGCGGCCCGGGGGCCGGA
>CAZQUW010000042.1:0-31595 GCA_964596215.1 uncultured Planctomicrobium sp.
GATCTCGGCGTGGTCGCGCGACACCGAGCCGTGGAGCACGGCCAGGTGCGAACCCGCGTCTGCCTGGCCACTGCGTCCCGCTTCGAGCGCGGCGGCCCGTAAATCGTCGAGTGCCGTCAAGCACAATTGGTCGCGGCGTTCAGCCTGCAACCGTTCGGCACGCAAATTCTGCACCGCCTGCCGCCGCAGTTCGTTGAGCAGACTCTTGGGCACCATCACCGGCAGGTCCGTCCCTTCCGGCACAATTCCGGTCGATGTCTCCAGCACCACTCCGCTCAATTCGAACGGGGTGTCACCCAACCGCGCGAGCTGCTCACGCAGCACTGCATGCTTCAACGGCACCTTGACCGCCGCTTCCAGGGCCTGTTCGCTGGTGGCCTGGCCTGTCGCCCCCCGGCTATCGTGGAATTCGACCCGCAACGGCTCACCGACTGCCGCATACACCCGCGCGTCAATCCGTGCCCGGTGCACCACCTCGTCACGGTTATACGATTGTTCGAGTCGCCGGCGCAGCGCCGGATCGTCGGTCTTCCACACCAGGCAACCGATCGCCAGCGATGACAGGTTCACCGCCCCCGCATGGAAGATCAATTCCACACGCGGGATACCCTGGCGCACGCCCCGCGACTGCACTTCAACCACGCGTCCCCCTTGTTCGTCCTGGTCGGGATGCCCCTCGTCGAAGACGACACCGTCACCGGGCTTCACGGGCAGCGCCGTGGTTCCATCCGCAGCAGCCAGGACTGCCGGCACATGCTGGGTGTGCAATTCAATGATCACCCCCTGGGCCGTCTTCTCGACCAGCGTTCCCAGTTGCACACCGCGGCTCTTGGGAAACCGCCCCTGCACCAGTTCCTGATGATCGACGCCAGACAGGAAACCGTGCGAAAACCCGCGTGAAAAGCTCTGCTGGAGGGTCAGCGATTGAGCATGCGACAATTCGAACGGCCGCGATTCCAGGGCCGCATCCAATGCCGTCCGATAGGTCTGCGTGGTGGCCGCGACATACTGGGCACTCTTCAAGCGGCCTTCAATCTTGAAACAGGCCACACCGGCCCGCACCAGATCGTCAATCAAGTCCGGAGCGGCCAGATCCTGGGGGCTTAACAGATACGCCAGCTCACCCATTTCGCGCTGCACGCCGTCTACCATCAAGTCGTATGGCAAGCGACAGGCCTGAGCACACTGACCGCGATTGGCACTGCGTCCCCCGAGCGATTCACTGGTCAAACACTGGCCGCTATAGGCCACACACAGGGCACCATGGATGAATACTTCGACGGGCAGAGTCGTCCCGGCAGAGATCTCGCCGATCTCTTTGACGGACAGTTCACGGGCCAGGATGGCACGTTCAACACCCATCTGGCGGACGAATTCCACGCCGCGGACATCGGTCAGCGTCATCTGCGTAGAACCATGGACCGTCAATTGCGGTGCCAGGCGGCGAATTAACCGGGCCAGTCCCAGGTCCTGCACGATGACCGCATCGACCCCGGCCAGGGCCAGAGCCTTGATGTACTCGGTAATCTGTGGCAGTTCGTCCGAGAATATCAGCGTGTTGCAGGTCACATAACCGCGCACATTGTGATCGTGCAGGTACCGCATCACTTGCGGCAGTTCTTCCACGGTGAAATTGGTGGCGCGATGCCGGGCGTTAAAGTCAGAGAGACCGAAGTAAACGGCGTCAGCTCCATTAGCGACCGCTGCCTTCAAGGCCTCCCATTCGCCGGCGGGCGACAATAATTCAGGCCGCGCAACGGAAGCGGTGGGCAAGGTGGCCAGCGTGTCAGTGACAGGATTCGGCAGCATCAAAACAACTCTCTCGTGATTTTTCCGGACAGACAGTCATTCTATCCGCCCGCCGGCGGGTGAACCACGATGTTCTGATGAGGTGGCCCGTTTCTTGGCCAATTGGCACTCCGGCCAGACGTCAGCCCGCCACACCAGCCCCGTTAACCCATTCCTGCCATACACTTACAATCATGCAGAACTTTTAGAATATCTTGATACCAAGGTCGCCCGACACTGATTTCTGCTTGCTTGGTCCCGAGCCAGCCGATACCATCAAATAATCGAAATATGTTGTATAAGGCCGGGAGCACCATCTGCCATGCCAGTTCAAAAATGGGGTCATCCGGGACTGACTCGTCGCACCGCACTGCAAGCGGGGGCGATCGGGATCTTGGGCTTGGGAATCAACCATCTGGCTCCATTGCGCGCTGCCAATCCCGCGGGCCATCTCAAGGCCCGCTCGGTGATTTACATCTTCCTGTCTGGCGGCTTGAGCCAGCACGACAGTTTTGACCCGAAACCGCTGGCCGCCGAGACAATTCGGGGCGAATTCCAGCCGATCGACACACAGACTCCCGGACTGCAGATCTGCGAACATCTGCCGCTGCTGGCCCAGCGCAGTCAGCTGTGGTCGGTAGTCCGTTCGCTCACGCACTTTTCGAACGATCACTCTGCCGCGCACCATATTATGCTGACCGGCCGGACTTTGATCCCGACCGGTTTCAATCCCTCCAAGCCGTCGAATACCGACTTCCCCAGCCTGACGTCGATTGCCTCCGCGGTCACTCCCGCCCGCAACAATCTGCCCCCCGCGGTCGTACTCCCTGATAAGCTGGTTCACAATTCCGGCCGCGTGATTCCGGGGCAGTTCGGCGGCATCATGGGCTCGCAGCACGATCCGTGGTTCATCGAAGCATCCCCATTTGCGAACGCGTCTTACGGCGCCTTCCCGGAGTATGAATTCGATCATCAACATCGCAAGTTCAAAGGCCGCAAGTCCTTCGAGATGCCCAGCCTGACCCTGCCCGAAGGGTTTGGCAGCCAACGCCTCGACGGCCGCCTGGCCTTACTGTCCCACATTGACGAACAACGCCGGGACTGGGATCGCCACGCCGAAGCTCAGCAGTTCGATCGCAACCGGCAGGCCGCGTTGTCCTTGCTGACCGACGCCCAGGTTCGCAAAGCCTTCGACATGCAGCAGGCCAAGCCTGCAGCGCTGGCCCGTTACGGCAACAACTCATTCGGCTGGTCACTGCTGATGGCCCGGCAGCTGGTCGAAGCCGGCGTCAATCTGGTGCAGGTGAATCTCGGCAACAACGAGTCCTGGGACACTCATGGCAACGCCTTCGACAATCTGAAGAACAGCCTGCTGCCTCCCATGGATCGGTCGGTCTCAGCGCTGCTCGACGATTTGCACGAAAGCGGGCTGCTGGAGGACACACTGGTGGTGATGGGTGGCGAATTTGGCCGGACTCCGCGTGTCTTCGGCCTGCCACAGCATTACAAGAGCCCAGGCCGTGATCACTGGGGCGCGGTGCAATCGGTGTTCTTCGCCGGCGGTGGAACCAAGGGAGGCGTTGTCGTCGGTTCGACCGACAAAATCGGCGCCTACCCGGCCACCTCGCCGCAAACGCCCGAGAACATGGCCGCTACGATTTACAACTCGCTGGGCCTGCCCGACACGACCGCCTGGTTCGACCAGACCCAGCGCCCCCACCACATCTACAGCGGCGAACCCATTGCCGGACTGCTGTAGCGCGCCCCTTCAGGTCCATGGACCGCGCGGCAGATCACTTCAGATCGAACGTGAAATCGTTGATCTCGTCGCTGGCGTCAGCACTGAGTTCCGTCTTCGCGGCGTCCGAGTACTTCCCCGGGAGCAGCTCAACTTTGGGGGGAGGCTGCTTGTCCTGGGGGACCACCCCTCCGCCCGCCACAATCGCATTCGCCGCGTCGGAGATCCGTTTATATTCATCCTCGGTCATCGTTCCCGGCGGGACCATTTTAGAAATGATGACCTTATAGTGCCGCGCCACGACCCCTTGTGCTTCGGCCTTGGGACCGAAATGGGACGTCAGCTTAAACTGGCCTTGCGCATCAGTCTGTCCGACCGCAGATTGACCTTCCTCGCCAATGAACGTCACATAGGCGCCGGCTAACGGCTTCCCCTGAAACAAGACAGATCCGCCGGTCGAGACCGTCTCCGGGATCGACGGTGCCATACACCCCAGCCCCAGCAGCAGCCATCCCGTCAGTACAATTGCGCTATATCCTCGCCCCATCTTATTACGCCTTAATAATTTACATTCCCAATGACAGTTGCGTTTCCAGCTCTGGAAACATCCAACATCTTTCGCAATCAGCCAATCCCTGCCATTTTGCGTCATCCCTGGACTCCCCGCTTGCATCAGCCAATCTATACTGGCTATTATGTAGCAATATCAAATATAGTTTTCAAGCACTGCCTTGAACACAACTGATCACACGAATAGAATTCTTATGAGCACAGGCATATTGCCCCCGGTTCGACGTGGCACGATCCGCAACCAGGTCGTTCGGTCATTGCTATCCGCCATAGTGGCAGGGCGATTCTCGGCCGGGCATCGGATGGTCGTGCAGACGGTGGCAGCCGAGCTGGGGGTCAGTGCCACCCCAATTCGCGAGGCCCTGGTGGAACTGGCCGGAATCGGGGTCGTCGACATTCTCCCGAACCGGAGTGCCGTGTGCCGGCGCTTTGACCGGGCCGAAATCCGCGGCATTTATCAGATCCGCCGGGTCCTGGAAGTCGAAGCCGCCCATGATGCCTGCGGCAAAATTCCGGCGGCCGATCTGGCGCGGTTGGAGCACGAATTCCGCGCATTGATTGCTTCCCGGCTGGGGACCACTGACTGGTCGCAGCACGCCATCGCGGCCGACATTGAACTTCACCGCTTAATCTCGAAACACGTCGCGAGCGGCCGGCTATCGGACGAAATCAATCGCTACAACCTGTTGGTACAAGTCGTGCGCGAGGTGGTCGACAACGATCTGCACGCCCAGGAAGTGGCGGTCACAGAACACTTGGAGATCGTTCTGGCGCTGCAGGCGAACCAGCCGGCAGCCGCCGCAGCCGCCATGGATCGGCACATTCGCAGTACCGCCCGAATTGTCGAAGCGTCGATGTTTGCCAATCGTCCCAAGCCCGCTTCGACCGTGCCGGCAGAGACCTCTTAATTTTCATTCAGTCCGAGTTACCCAAGTTTTTGACCGCCGCGTTCCTTAATCTGGAGGATCTGCCATGCACTCACGCAGTCGTTCCAATCGTGGATTTACATTGATCGAACTACTGGTCGTCATTGCCATCATCGCGGTGCTGATCGCCCTGCTGCTACCGGCGGTGCAACAAGCACGCGAAGCCGCACGACGATCACAATGCAAGAATCAACTCAAGCAGCTCGGATTGGCACACCACAATTACCACGACACCTTTACAACGTTTGTGTACATGCAGGGTGGCACAGCCAATGGCCGTTGTTTTGGTGGGTCACCGTTCCAGGATGGCTGCACCACCAATGTGATGGGCACCGGGAATGAAAATCGTGTCAGTGGCTTGATTCAGCTGTTGCCGTACATCGAACAGGGGGCGTTGTACAACACGTTTGCGACACCTCAGGGCAGTTTTCCCGCATTCGGATCAACGCGCGATGACCCGGCCTACGGCCCGTTCAACTCCAGAATTGCACTGTTCCTCTGCCCCTCCAATCCTCCTGGTGCTCCCGGTGGATACCCCTGGGCAGGTCAGTTGAATTACGCCTTCTGCCTGGGAGATACCATCAACAATTCGGGCGTGCGCGACACGCGCGGCATTTTTGGATTTCAATCCAGGACGAATATCAGCAAGGTCACCGACGGAACCAGCAACACCATTCTGATGGGCGAACGTGGCGTCTTTACCGGCGGCACCGACGTCCGCGGCGTCACCGCCTATGGCATCAGCAGTGCCGTGACCAATCCGGTGACGTGCCTCGCCCAGGCCAGTGGCGGGAAATACCTGACAGGAGTCAGTCTGCAAACGGATCGTCACCAGGGAGGCATGTGGCATCACGGACAACCGCAGTTCAATGGCTTTTGTACGGTATTACCGCCAAACAGTCCTTCCTGCATGGACAATCAACACGGAGATAGTTGGGCACTGGTCAGTGCCAGCAGTTATCATGTGGGAGGTGGTCATATCCTGATGGCGGACGGCGGCGTGCGTTTCATCAGCGAGAATATCAACACCGGAACACTCAGCACGGCGCCAGTGACAAGTGGCGCCAGCGCGTATGGTGTCTGGGGAGCATTGGGGACCAAGAGTGGCTCCGAAGTGATTGGCGATTTTTAAGCCAGAACAGCCATCATTTCGGGGATTCCGACTCGCGGTTCAGGTACCGCCTGATTCCCGTGCTGCGTGGCCACCAGACTGACGTCTTCGCGTCTGAACGGACGCTAAGCACACAAATCAGAACAACTAGATATGATGGCGATCGGATAAAAGAGTTTTGTCAGAATTCTTTCATCCAACGTGCCAGACGCTCTGACAGAATCGCTTACGAGACGTTCACGACCGCCTTCAAGCAAGCGGTTTGGATTGGCCCGGAGGTTCTGTGAGTGTTTATCAGGAACATCAGCCAGCCTGAGGATCAGTGGATGCGACATACGACAATTCTAAGTCTGTTGACTCTTCTTGCGACTTCGACGGCGGTCCCTCTGACTGCGGCCGAAACTGCGGGAGATGATCCGCAGGCGGCGGCGTTCTTTGAGAACAAGATTCGGCCGGTACTGGTCACCAAGTGCCTGGAATGCCACGGCGCCGACAAGCAAAAGGGCGGCCTGCGACTCGATTCGCGTGAGGCGGCCCTGGAGGGGGGTGACAGTGGTGCGGTGCTGGTTCCCCAGGAACCCATGAAGTCACTGCTGATGGACGTCATCAGCTATCGCAGTGACATCAAGATGCCCCCCAAGTCGAAATTGTCCGAGGCTGAGATTGCCGACCTGACAACCTGGGTGAAGCTCGGGGCCCCCTGGCCGAATTCCAAGCCCACGACCACTCCCTCACCCGCCACGACTTCCGAACCAACCGTCATCACGGCCGAACAAAAAGCGTTCTGGGCCTTTCAGTCGATCGCCGATCCAGTGCCCCCCACCGTCAAGAATGAGGCCTGGATTCAATCTCCGCTCGATCGCTTCGTGCTCGCGGAATTGGAAGCGAATCACTTTCAGCCGGCACCTGCCGCCGACAAGCGGACGCTGATTCGCCGCGTCACATTCGATCTGACCGGGCTCCCCCCCAACGAAGCCGAGATCGATGCCTTTCTGGCCGACGATCAGCCCGGGGCCCTGGGCCGGCTTGTCGATCGATTGCTGGAATCACCCCGGTATGGCGAACGCTGGGGCCGGCATTGGCTGGACGTCGCCCGCTATGCCGATTCCAATGGACTGGACGAAAACCTGGCCTACGCGAGTGCCTATCACTACCGCGACTACGTCGTGCGCGCCTTCAATCAGGATAAGCCCTTTGATGACTTCATCCGCGAACAAATCGCAGGCGATCTGCTGCCCGACAGCGGACAGCCCGACCTGCAACGCGATCGACTGACCGCGACCGGCTTCCTGTGCCTCGGGGCCAAGATGCTGGCCGAGGACGATCCCGTCAAAATGCAGATGGACATTATCGACGAGCAGGTCGACACCGTCGGCCGGGCCTTTCTCGGCCTGACGATTGGCTGTTCCCGTTGCCACGACCACAAGTACGACCCGTTGCCGACCGCAGACTATTACTCGCTGGCCGGCATCTTTAAGAGTACGAAGACGATGGAGAATTTCTCCGTGGTCGCCCGCTGGCAGGAACGTCCGATTGCCACGCCCGAACAACTCGCGGCCCGCCAGGCGCAGCAGGCGAAGATCGATGCCCAGAAGGCCGCCGTGCAAGTCCTCGTCACCCAGGGAAATGAAGCCCTGCTGGCGAAAGCGCGGTCCCACGTGGGGCTGTATCTCCTGGCGGCGACTCGTCAGCAACAGCTCGCGGCCTTGCTTG
This sequence comes from uncultured Planctomicrobium sp., assembly GCA_964596215.1. Classification (GTDB taxonomy): domain Bacteria; phylum Planctomycetota; class Planctomycetia; order Planctomycetales; family Planctomycetaceae; genus JAKFVC01. Next base: position 7,847 of record CAZQUW010000042.1, read on the forward strand.
ATCAGGCCCAGGTCCGCGGCAACACGCCGGAATTGAAAACGCTGCCGGGAGTCATCCTGATCGAAGCCGAAGATTTTCAACGCGGGAATGTTCTCAAGGACCGCGAGACCTACGGCCAGGGGATTGGAGTACTGGTCAATGCGGGGCCGACACCGAATTTTTCGGAATACGACATTCAGATTCCCACCGCCGGGGACTATCAACTCGAGATCCGCTACGCCGCGGCCGGTGCTCGACCGTCAAAACTGTTGATCGATGGCGAAGTCCGGAAGCCCGATGCAACCAGCAAGGCAACCGGGTCGTGGAATCCCGATACGCAGACGTGGTTTGTCGAAGGCATCTATCGCCTGGCGGCCGGGTCGCACATCGTCCGTCTGGAGAACCCGGGTCCGTTTCCCCACATCGATAAACTGCTGCTGACACCGGCCAGCGGCCCCGCCGGGACACTCGTCGAACTGCCTGAGTCCGACTATCAACCCCTCGCCGGGATCACTCGCCAGTTTGCGGCAGTCCTGGAAAAATCGAGCTCGGATCCCAAATCGATCTGGACTGCCTGGCATCAGTTCCGCAAAGATCAGCGTCTGACCGTCGATGAAAAGACGCCGGAGAATCAAGTCGCCCGACTGCTGGGCAGCACACCCCCAGCATCGTTGGCAGAACTCGCCCAGCGCTATCAGGCGGCGTTTGATGCCGCAGCCGCGGCCTGGAAGGCTCAGCAGGCCGATCCAGCCCAGCAGTCGCTGAAAGTGCTGGCTGATGCCGGCCTGGAAGCGTTCCGGGCCGCCGCGATCGACCCCAAGGGAATTTTCGAAGTCCCCGCTGATGCCGAAGCCAGTTTCCCCGCCGAAGCGGTCGCGTCACTGAAGGCCGCACGCGATCAATTGAAAGATCTCGAACTGGCTCTGCCCAAGTTCACCGAAGTCATGGCCGTGTCAGACCAGACGCCGGAGAACCTGAAGATTCACTTGCGCGGCAGTCACCTGACCCTGGGCCGTGAGACGCCGCGTCAATTCCTGCGCGTCATCGCCGGCGACCAGCAAACACCGCTCGGCCCGGACCGCAGCGGCCGCCTGGAACTCGCCAACTGGCTCACCAGCCCCGACCATCCCCTGACTTCCCGCGTGATTGTCAATCGCGTCTGGCAGTGGCACTTTGGCGAAGGCATCGTGCGGTCTCCCGATAATTTCGGGCGACTGGGGGAACGTCCCACGCATCCGCTGCTGCTGGACTGGCTGGCAACACGGTGCATGGAAAACGGCTGGTCGCTGAAGAAGCTGCACCGCCTGATTATCCTCTCCTCGACCTACCAGATGAGTACCACCTACAACGCTGCGGCGGCACAGCAGGACCCCGAAAATCGTCTGCTGTGGCGTATGAATCGCCAGCGTCTGGAAGTGGAAGAAATCCGCGACGCATTGCTGGCCGTCAGCGGTGCCCTGGATGACACCATGGGGGGCACGCACTTACAGACGGGGAACCGCCAGTACGTGACGAGTACGGCCAATGTCAATCCGGTCGTCTACCAGCACGACCGACGATCGATCTACCTGCCGGTGATCCGCAGCGCCTTATATGAACTGTTTCAGGCCTTTGACTTCGCCGACCCCAGCGTCCTGAATGGCCGCCGCGATCAAACGACCGTCGCTCCACAGGCGCTCTTCATGATGAACAGCGCGCTCGTCCTGGAACAATCGCAGCGGCTGGCCACGATGCTGCTGGCGAAAGCCGAGTTGGATACTGCCGGGCGGATCAATCTGCTGTATGTCAAAACCTATGGACGGCCGCCGGCTCCCGTGGAAGTCCAGCGCGATCAGGCCTATCTCGAACGGTTCCGCCTGGCCGCCGCGGGGAAAGTTCCCGAGGCCGAGGTTGAGCTCCGAGCCTGGCGCAGCCTGTGCCGGGCGGTACTGGCTGCAAACGAATTTTTGTATATCGAGTAACCTCCGCCGTAGTGGAATCCGGATCAGACACATGCACCCGGGGCCTGACGGCACCCGGCTCACCAGTTCAACGTTTGGAATGCGAGTTGAATCCTATGCCGTGCAATTCCTTTACGCCCGTCTTCACGCGTCGGCAGATGCTGCAAATGAGCTCGGCCGGGTTTGGGCAAATGGCCCTGGCCAGCCTGTTGAATGCCAATACGCCGGCCGCCAATACCGGCCCGCTCGCGCCCAAGGCACCTCATTTTCCGGCCAAGGCCAAACGGGTCATCTTTCTCTTCATGCACGGCGGCCCGTCGCAGGTCGATACGTTTGACTACAAGCCGCTGCTGGAGCGCGATCACGGAAAACCGCTGCCATTTCCCAAGCCCCGAGTCTTCTCGGCCCCGACCGGCAACTTGCTCAAATCGCCCTGGAAATTCCAGCAGTACGGCCAGTCGGGGGCCTGGGTCAGTGAACTGTTCCCGCATGTCGGGAAGTGCGTCGACGACCTGTGCATCATCAACGGGATGCACGGTTCCAACTCGCGACACGGTGGTGCGTTACTGGAGTTGCACACGGGCAGCGACACATTCGTCCGTCCGAGTCTGGGTTCCTGGCTGACGTATGGTCTGGGGACTGAAAACCAGGACCTGCCCGGGTTCATCACCATGTGTCCCACGCTGACCCACGGCGGAGTGAACGCGTATAGCTCGGCATTTCTGCCCGCCGTGTATCAGGGAACCCCGCTGGGTAATGCCAGCATTCCCTCCGAACAGGCCAAGATTCCGTATATCGAAAATGCTGAAGGCCAACCCAAGGACCTGCAACGGCTGGAGCTGGATCTACTCCGCGAGATCAACACCGAACGGATGACGCAAACCGGTCCCGATCTGGCGCTCGAAGGCCGCATCAACTCTTTTGAATTGGCCTTCCGCATGCAGACGGCCGCCCCCGAATTGCAGCAGATTTCAGATGAGACCGAAGCGACGCAGAAAGCCTACGGCCTCGATAATCCGAAGACCAAGAACTTCGGCCGCCAGTGCCTGATGGCGCGGCGTTTTATCGAACGTGGGGTGCGATTCGTGCAGTGCACCCATAGCTACAAATGGGATCAACACGGCAACCTGAAACAGGACCACGGCAATAACGCGATGGAAGTCGACCAGCCGATCGCGGCCCTGCTGCAAGATCTCAAGACGCGCGGCTTACTGCAGGACACGCTGGTCCTGTGGGGTGGCGAATTCGGCCGCACGCCCGTCGCCCAGGGAACCGATGGACGCGACCATAACCCGCAAGGCTACACGATGTGGATGGCAGGGGGCGGCGTGAAGCCGGGCATCCGCCATGGCAGCACCGATGACTACGGCTACTTCGCCGTCGAGAACAAAGTGCACCTGCACGACCTGCACGCCACCATGCTGCACTTACTCGGCCTGGATCATCTCAAACTGACCTACCGCTACGCCGGCCGGGACTTCCGCCTGACCGACGTCCACGGCGAAGTGGTGCACGAAATCATTGCTTGATCTTCTCCTAAAGGTATTAGGCGAGCCCGGTGGCGTCAGCCCCGGGATTCTTCCTGCTAACTCGCTCACGGAATCCCGGGGCTGACGCCACCGGGCTCGCCAAGTTTCGATTGAGGGGCGACAAATTATCCGGAAATCAATCCGCGCAGTTCTTTCAACGTGCGCGGCACGGCCACTTCAGGATCTTCGGCAGCCTCGTACTCCAGAACCAGGTAGCCGCGGTATTTCGCGTCCTTGAGGATCTTCACGATCTTCCCGAGATCCGCTGGCTGACTCTTGCCGTCAATCTTGATCTCCGTCTTGATTTGCGCGTTGACGGCATAGGGAGCAATTCTGGCCAGTTGTTGGTAGGGATCACCGCCACCGTACGAAAAATTGCCGCTATCGAGGTTGATCCCCAGCCAGGGAGAATCCAACCGCTTGACGATCGCCAGCAACTGGTCGGCCGTCCCTGTGATGCCGCCGTGATTTTCCAACGCGAGAAACACCCCTTTCTCGGCCGCGTACTTCAGACTTTCCTGCAAGCCTTCGACGCAACGATCGAGGGCCACCGCTTCAGTATCGTCCTTCGGCTTCACTCCCGCGAAGACGCGAATCACGGGTGCCCCGAAGGCCGCAGCATAGTCGATCCATTGCCGTGTATGAGCCAGCCATTTGTCCCGTTCGGCCCCCGCGGGCAGGCAGAAATCATTGCGAATCGCGGTGCCGGAAATATCCAGCCCCAACCGGAACGCACGCTGCTTGATGTCATTCAGATACTGCGGCGTGATCTCCTTGGGGAACCAGTAGCTGGTCAGCTCGCAGCCATCCAGGTTGTACCCGGCACACTTCTCGATGAACTCCAGCATCGTCATCCTGGGCTTGTCGCCCCCCAGCTGGTCGCGGAACGAGTACGCTGCCAGGCTGAGCTTCATGTGGCTGTGCCCATTGCGCACGATAGGTTCCAACGCTGCAGCCGGCTGGCTGGTGGCCGCACAGGCGGTCAACGCGGCTCCTGCCGCGATGGTTTGCAGAAAGGCACGACGTGTTCCAGCGGGGGCGAAGGACTCGGGGCGAGACAACATGCAGGTGCTCCTGTTCGAAAGGGGGCGGGTGAATCACAGCGGTTTAATCAACGACGAATCTTTCAGCAGTTTGCCGGCGCAACGTCAAACGGAAATCCTCAATGAACAATGCGGACAATGATCCAGCTTGCTATCGAGCGGGGCGCCACACTGGGGGCAATTTTTCAGGTTAGGGGCTTTGTTGCGGAAGGCCCCTTCCAGAGAGGTGCCACTCATGACCCAGTAGGCGCAGCCGACAATCACCAGCAAGCCTGCGGCGACGACCAGGATCATCAAGAGTGACACCATGAGCGGGATCCGTTTCCGACGACGTCAAAATTCACGTCAATGAGCGACCGGTGTATTGTGTCGCAGAGTCCAGCCAGATGAAAGTCTCCCCGGTCCGTGTCCGCCACACAGCCCGCATGGTCAACAACATGGCCGGTGCGAACTCGTTACGAATTGTTCGATATCTTGCCGGCCCGCAATCCTGTCCGTCGGAAGTTGACCTGCCGTCTAAAATGCGACATCGTTCGTTGCGATGCCACTTTTGGTTTTTCTCCGCGTCGCAACCACGCGGTACTTTGTCCCCGGCAGCGATGTTTAACGATACTCCCATCGCATTGTCTGGACCGCCGCGAGCAGCAAACCTTCCCATGCCCATCATGCAATCTATGCCAAACTTCTCACAGCGTCGCCTCCCCCGCTGGATGCGTGGCAGTCTGTCGACGCTTGGCACCCTGGTGCCGTGGGGCGGCCGTTTTTGCGGTTCGCTGTTACGTCAATTCCGGACCCCCGAACGTGAGGCGGAGGGATTGGTCATTGTCTTGCCGGGGATTGAATCCGAAAGCTTTCTGAATCACAGCGTCGCCTGGGGATTGTCAGACGGTGGCTGGCCGGGCGCGATTGAAGTCGATGACTGGACGACGAAGTGCACGTTGTTCTTCGTCTATCACCTGCGCGGCTGGCAGCGCAATTTGCGGCAGGCGCAACGGATCGCGGCGCGGATTGTCGCCTATCAAGATCAGCATCCCGGGCGACCGGTCCATCTCATCGGTCATTCGGGTGGCGGAGCCCTGGCGGTTCTGATCCTGGAAGCACTCCCCGCAGAACGACGCATCACGACCTGCATCCTGCTCGGGCCAGCGATTGCTCCCGGTTATCCGTTGACGAAGGCCCTGTCCAAAGTCGAACGGGGCCTCTGGAATTTCAAGTCCCCGCTGGACTGGTTCTTCCTGGGTGCCGGGACGTTGTTACTGGGGACGATCGACGGACGGTTGAGTCGCTCGGCGGGGATGATTGGGTTCCGCGAGCCCCCCGGTCTGTCTGCCGCAGAACAACACCTTTACCGCGACAAACTCCACGAGCAACCTTATCTGCTGAGCATGTCCCGCACCTTCAACCTGGGTGGCCACTTCGGCTACACAAACCGGGCCTTCGTCGAAACCTGGATCGCGCCCATCGTCATGGGGCGTGCATCAGAATAAAACCAACTCGACTTGGATTTCGCCCAGCGACCAAGCTCTCTATAGCAGTGACCTAAAGACCTGACAGTCCCCATTTTTTCTTCTTCGCGACCTTTGTGCCCTTCTGTTCCAATTGTTTTTAACAGAAGGGCACAAAGTCCACGAAGGATCAGAAGACGCGTCAGACCAGTTTAAGAATATTGTATTTTCGCGAAGACCGGACGGACGGGCCTGGAGACCCGTCCCACGACGACCACGGACACTTACGTATTGCGTTTTTTGTACGCGCGACTCGCATCCCGCAACAGGGTCCGTTCTTCTTCCGTGAGACTCGCTTCCCCTTCGTCTTTGATCTTCTTCAGGATCGCATCGACGCGGTGTTCGAGATCGCGCGGGGACTGGTAGGGTGCCGGCCGCGCAACGGGACGTTCGGGCGTCCGTTCGACGGGAGACTGATAAACACGCAGGGGAGGGCGGGTCCACCAGCGGGTCAGGCGTTGCCCCAGGCTCGGACCGCCGCGAGTCGACAACCAGCCGGTCAACTTCCAACCTGCTTTGAAATAGACATAGCCAAACACCAGCCCGCCCAGGTGCGCGGCGTGGGCAATGCCATCCGTCTGGCGGCCGGAACCGCTCAGTGCCTGCAGAATCGGCCAGGCGTCGTAGATCAAGTAGATCAGGATCATCCAGCGCGCTTCCAGTGTCAGCACGAAATAAATCGTGATCGGTGCGTGCGGATAAAAGACCGCATACAGCATCAACACGCCCATCAAAGCTCCGGAAGCCCCAACCGCACCGTTAGGGTCCTGCATCGCATACGAAAACCCCAGATGGCACAGCCCGGCGGCCACCGCAGCGGTCAGATAAAACGCGAGAAACTCGCGTTTCCCCAGGACCTGCTCAATCGCCGGGCCGAACATCCACAGGACCAGCATGTTGAACACGATGTGCCACGGCGAGCGTGTATCGTGGAGAAAGGCGTAGGTAACCATTCTCCAGAGTTGGCCTTGAGCCACCTTATAGGGCTCGAGAGCCCCCCACGAATCCAACAGCGATTTGTAATAGACGTAGCCATGTTTCGTGGCCAGCGTGTTCAATTCGTCAATCTTGTTCTGTTCCAGCATCTCCAGCAATACTTTTTGCTGCGCCGGATTCGACTGACCTTCAATGAGCGACCGCACATCGGGAACCTGCACCGTGATCAGGATCTGAAACAGAAAGACCACGGCAGTGGAGATCAGAATGTTCTGGCACATACTGCGGCCAGTCGGCATCGACCAGCCCCCCGACGTCGCATCGGAGCGGTAGTAATCGCGATTTTGAATTCCCATAACCAGCTTGGCCTAACGGAGACAAACGGCATCCATCCTGCAGCGTGCGCAGCCGCGGCCTTCAGTATACGCGCACCAGACTCTGGCCCCAATGCACTTTCAGTGGGAACCGGCAGCAGGGGTGCAGCGATCACCCTCCAGCGATCAAAGTTGCCTGACTCTCCAGAGTCAGGCGACGAAATGCGAAGACTCCCGCTGTCGAAATACGACTGCGGGAGTCTCAAAGTCTTTTGAACGCCAACCACGAGATTGAATTACTCGTTGTCTTTACCCATCTGATACCGCAGATACGATTCGATAAAGGGGTCAATATCCCCGTCCAGCACCTTGGTCGGATTTCCGACCGTCAGTCCGGTCCGGGCGTCTTTGACATACTGTTGCGGTGCCATCACATAATGCCGAATTGTTTCCCCGCCGAATCCAATCCGCGACTTCTGCCCGCGTTTGGCGGCGACTTCCGCATCGCGTTTTTCCTGTTCCTGTTGAAACAGTTTTGAAGTCAGCATCTTGCGCGCAATGGCCCGGTTCTTGTGCTGGCTCCGCTCGTTCTGGCATTGCACGACAGTATTGGTCGGCAGGTGCGTCAACCGGATGGCCGAGGAAGTCTTATTCACTTTCTGCCCACCCGCGCCACCAGCCCGGAAGACGTCCTCGCGCACATCTTCGTCCCAGTCGACGACGATATTCACGTCATCGTCCAGGTCGGGAGTCGTATCGACCGCCGCGAATGACGTCTGGCGGCGCCCGGCTGCGTCAAATGGACTCATGCGAATCAGACGGTGCACGCCCACTTCGCTACGCATGTAACCAAAGGCGTTGTCCCCTTTAATCAGGATTGTGGCGCTGCGGATGCCGGCTTCTTCCGCCTCAGAGAGTTCGATCTCCTCGACTTCATAGCCTTTCAGTTCCGCCCAGCGCGCGTACATCCGTAACAGCATCGCCGCCCAGTCGGAGGCATCAGTCCCCCCTTCGCCGGCTTGAACGCTGAGATAGACGTTGTACTTATCCATCGAGCCCGACAGCATCGACTGGAGTTCCAGGACTTCCAGCCGCTTATCGAGATCCCGTTTCGCGGCGTCGACTTCCGCGAGATTGGCCTCGGTCGGATCGTCTGCCGCGAATTCTTCCAGTACCTGGATGTCATCGGCAGCGCCCTTCAGCTCTTTCAGCGGCTTCAACACCGCTGTCAGCTGCCGCAGTTCATTGACCAGGCTTTGCGCTTTTTCCTGATTGTCCCAAAAATTGCTCGCCTCCATCAGGCGATTGATTTCATCCGCGCGAGATTGTTTGCCAGCCGAGTCAAAGAGAGTCCTGCAGGTGAATGATCCGCTGCAACAATTCTTGTGTCGTACACACTTGCTCGATGTCCATGATCCGGCGTCCTTGATGAAACGATGCGAACTCGATGCCCTTCCGCCCTGCGGAGGTCACTATTATAGATGCCTGCAGAAGTGCTGACTATCGCCTTCGGGAAGACAATGACGAATGACGAAATCCGAATGTCGAAAGAATGACCAATGACGAATGTCCGAAATACCTTGGAAGAGTGCTCCGACAAGCCCAGCCTGACTGCTCAATCAGGCGTGTGAACTTTCGTGCCCTTGGAAACCTTGCTGTTCTAATTCTAGTTTTGAACAGAAGGTCACGAAGGACACGAAGAAAGGCGAAGTTCAGCGATATCCAAGCTGCAATGTGACGAACTCCGATGCATCCCAATGGTTGCTGCATGCGATTCAAATGCACTCTGAACTGCGCCATTCCATGCACTGGGGGTATTGTTCATTGGTCATTCTTTCGTCATGCGGATTTCGTCATTCGTCATTTCCCTTCAACTCCCTATCTCCCGCCGTTGCGGCACCAGACTACGACCTTTCCGCAAGCTGAACCCAGCAGGCAGTTTGCGGACGGAGGGATAAATTCGGGCGTTCTTGTGAACTTGGGGAACCCTAACGGCCGAAACCATGTTGACCGATCTCGGTAACTGGATATAATCGGCGTCGTCGGCAATATCGGTAAAGTCGTCACATTCGGAGATTTTCCAAGTTCGCAATGCAACACGATTGGTCCGCCCATTCGTCGCGAATTGCCCGACTTTAAGATTCTCTCTGTTTCGACCACTGACGATCCGACACGCAGGGCTACAAAAGAATCCCATGGATTGGGCGTAAGAGGTTGCCTACAGCGGTAGCGGTCGCTGATCAACACATCAGTAGCCGATGGACTTCGCATGGGATTTCAGGTGCTTTGCGGGGTGTGAGCAGCGAAACGGACGTCGTTTGCCGCCTGTCCACAGCGGTTCTTCGTGGAGCGGAATTCGGTCCGGTTCGCCTTGGTTTGCAGTTGAATTGCGCAGGCATTTCGATGCGCAGCAATGGACGCATCTTACCTATGAAGGTGAGTCCGCGATCAGGACATCGGGCCGACAGCCAGACCAACTGTCTTTCTGACAGTTTCAGCTGAACAGTCCGAAACCATTCAAGTTCAATCACGATCTGCAACAACAGGACACGCGCCCGTTTGCAACCACTCTCTCGCGGAGGGAGTCTCGAGAGTTTCTTGAGAGGCACGCAGCCCCCTGTGTGTCCGAAGGATGGAGCAACGTATGAAAACAGTATTTACGACCGGCGAAGCAGCCAAAATCTGTAAGGTGAGCCAACAGACGATCATTCGCTGCTTTGACTCGGGCCAACTGAAGGGCTTTCGCGTACCGGGGTCGCGGTTTCGGAGAATTCCGCGTGACCTGCTCTATAAGTTCATGAAAGAGAACGGTATTCCGACCGACGCCCTCGAAAGCGGCAAACGCAAGGCGTTGATCGTCGATGACGACGAAGAACTGGTAGAGCTGATTCGCGACGCACTGGAAGCCGACGGACGGTTCGAAGTCCGGGCCGTGAACAACGGTTTCGACGCGGGCATGATGGTCAAGGAATACCACCCCGACGTGATCGTTCTGGACGTGATGCTGCCCGATATCAACGGCAAAGAAGTCTGCCAGCGAGTCCGCAGCGACTCGGCCCTGGACGACGTCAAGATCGTCTGCATCAGCGGTATGGTCGAACAGGATAAGGTTGACGACTTGATGGCGTCGGGTGCTAACACCTTCATCCAGAAGCCATTCGAAGTCGATCGCCTGATCGACACGATGTGCCACCAGCTCGACATGGAACCCGTCGGCGCTCGCTAGGCGTTTCCAGGACATTTTGACTCGTAACGAGCCTCGGCCTGATTTCAGGCAGAGGCTCGTTGCATTTTGTCTTCGCAACTATCACCACAGCGCCAGCGAGTCGATTCCCCGGCGGTATCTGCCAGCCCCAGGGAAGCGACCAGATCGCCGACGAAGCCACAACTTGCCAGGAGATTCACTCGTAGGCGTTGCGGGCCGGTATGCGGCCAGGACGCAGAAGTCATCGCTGATGGGAACACTTATTGCAGTAAAAGCGTCTTATCGAATACAGTCCAGACGTTTTGACAGCCTGAATACGCGCCCCTCTTTTTTGTTACCGGTGATCGTCCCATGATTGGTGATGCTGCCAACCGTTTCTATCATCTGCTCAAAACTGGCATGCGCCCGAATGCCTCCCGGTTGTCGCGCTGGCGAGGCCTGACTAGCGATATCATTCGCATGGCAACCGAGTTCCGAGAACTCGGTGAAAATGAACTGGTCACCCGCAGCCGCGACCTGCGCTGGCGGGCGAAGGCCGGAATTCCGCTGAGCAAGATCATGCCCGAGGCTTATGCCCTAGTCATCGAAGCTTCCCGCCGCACGACCGGAATGGTCCATTACCCCGTGCAGATCATGGGTGGGATTGGGCTGTTTGAGGGAGGCATCGCGGAAATGCAGACCGGCGAAGGCAAAACGCTGACCGCCACTTTGCCCACCTATTTGTACGCCCTGCACGGTCTGGGCTGCCATGTTGTCACCGTCAACGACTACCTGGCCGCGCGCGACAAAGAGAAAATGGGGCCCATTTATCGGCTGCTCGGCCTGACGGTCGGCTGTATCGAAACGCCGCTCACTCCGCCCCAGCGCAAGAAGGAATATGCTCAGGACATCACGTATGCCACTTCCAAGGAACTGGGATTCGATTTCCTGCGTGATCGCCTGAAACGGGGTGGTGCGGCGCGCCTGGCCGGCATGCGGATCGAAACCGATTCCAACCAGGAGGTCGAAGGGATCGTCCAGCGCGGCACGCACTTCGCGCTGATCGACGAGGCTGACTCGATCCTGATCGATGAAGCCCGAACCCCGCTGATCATCGCGTTGAATCAGCCGAACGACTCGGCCACCGTGAACCTGTATCGCTGGAGTGATCGCGCAATTCAGGCCCTGACACTGGGGGCCGATTTCCTCTACGAACCGGACAAGCGACAAGCCTTTTTGACCGATGCCGGCTGCCGCAAGATCCTGTTGATGGGCAAGCCTGCGTTACTCGATAGTATCGATACCGAACGCATCTACAAGCAGATTGAACAGGCCCTGGTCGCCCGGTACGGGTTCCACAAGGACCGCGACTATGTGATTGCCGAGAACAAGGAGATCACGATCGTCGACGAGTCCACCGGCCGTATGATGGAAGGCCGTCGCTGGCAGGACGGATTGCATCAGGCGATCGAGGCCAAGGAGATGGTGCCGATCACGGCCTCCACCGGCCAGGCCGCGCGCATTACCGTGCAGAGCTTCTTCCGCGAATACAAGTATCTGTCCGGCATGACCGGTACGGGATACCAGGTCAAACGCGAGCTGAATCGCGTGTACGGGCTCAAGGTGACCGTCATTCCGACGCACCGGCATTGCCTGCGCAAAGCGATCAAAGCGCGCATCTTCAAAACGATGGACGCCAAGAATCGGGCGGTGGCCGAGGCCATCCTGGAGTTGCGTAATCAAGGTCGCGCGATTCTCGTGGGAACGCCATCCGTCGAAAAATCGGAAGCCCTGGGCGAGATGCTGCGTGACAAGAATATTCCGCATCACATTCTGAATGCGAAGTACCACGCGCAGGAAGCCGAAATCGTCTCGTTAGCCGGTCAGGCCGGACGCGTGACAATTGCCACCAACATGGCCGGTCGCGGTACCGACATCATTCTCGATGAGATCGTCGCCAAGAACGGGGGCCTGCATGTAATCGCCACCGAAATGCACAGTTCGAAACGTATTGATCGCCAGTTGATCGGCCGTGCCGCACGCCAGGGTGACCTGGGGACTTATCAGTTCTTCCTGTCGCTGGAGGACGAGTTGCTCCGCTGCCTGTCACCCCGTCGACGCCAGGCCGCAATTCGGCGTGCGATCGCCAACGCCAAGGGCGAACTGTCTCCCTCCTGGCTGCAGTATTTCACCAGGACCCAGCGATTCCTCGAACGCATGCACGCCAAGCAACGCCGCGACGTGCTGAAACGCGAACAATATCGGACGGAATATTCCAATAAGATGGGGTTGGACCCCTTCCTGGAAATGACCGATTGACGACGGCGCGAGAGCGCACTGTGAAGCCACCAGGCTCCGTCGATGGCGATCGAATATCAACTGTCCGCGGATATTGTCATTGCGCGACGGTCATGCATGGGAACATGGATTAAGCATGGCGCTTACGGACTCGGCTCCCCGAGATTGAGCTCATCCGTGTTCAATCCGTGTGACTCCGTGGCTCACGAAATCTTCCCTTTCACCCTGTGTTCTCCGTCTCTCCGTGGTGCAATCTCCTGCAGCGTGACGACAGCAAATTCAACGGACTCGGACGCGTCAGGAGTCTCTTCCCACGGAGGTTGCGGCCCGCTGCAGCACGGCATACGTCTCCGCGGCACAGCGATCCCAATTGAGGCGTTCCAGAATCTCCGCAGTGCGACTGCGACTGGGAATCTCCACCCGGCCCGCCACGAGATCCTCGATGGCACCTTGAATGCTTTCTACCGACAGCGGATCGAAGTAGCCGACCGCGTCACCGACCAGTTCCTGGAAGACCGGCAGCTTCGAACAACAGACAGGGCGGCCATAGCCCAGGCCCTCAATGACGGGCATCCCGAACCCTTCAAAAAGTGTCGGAATAATCACCCCGTGTGATCCCGCGTAAACGGCCGCCACCTCCGCCGAGGTCACGAATCCCAGGTGCAGCACATCCCCCGCGGCGAGATGCGGTCGCAACAGTTGCTGCAGCCGCGGCGACAATTGCCCGGACAAGACCAGCCGGGCAGGGGTGTCGGGATGGGTCTCGCGGAACTGGCGAAACGCCTCCAGTAACCGGCGATGATTCTTATGCGGAAATGCCGCCGCCGGGTAGTAAATGTAAGGCGCCCCCAAGGGCACTGGGTTGGACGCTACCACCGTCTGACGGGCCCGGCCAGCCAGATGCACGACCGTGCATTTTTCCGCAGGCAGCTTGTAGAACAACTGCAAGTCGGACTGCGTCGCACGCGAGATCGAGATCGCATGCACGCAGTGTCGAACGAAGTGCGCCTCTTTTCGGCGCCGCATCCAGCGTTGCCAGGCGCTCAGTTGATCGGGGCAGCGGTAGTGCAGAAAATCCATCACGGCCACGACCGTCGGGGCCTGTACGCCGCGGGGAAAGATTGATTGCTGCGGACAGAAGAAGACGTCGAAATGCTGTGCATTCAGCGTGCGGGAAACCAGGGCACTCGGCGAACCGGGCAGTACCAGGTCCGCCAACCGCAGGCCTTGAATCAGGCGTCGCGACCAGGAACACAGCACGCGCTGGAGACGCGGATCAGTCAGTTCCGCAAACGGCGCCAGATTCTCGCGATTGCCGCAGAGAACGAGTTCATCGTCCGGCGCCAGTACCTGCAACAGTCCAGGGATCAACCGCTCGATATACTCGGCCACCCCGCCAATCCGGCCGGGGAAGAATTGAAAGAGTCCGATTCCGATGCGCATCATCTGGCCTCGTGGCGGACGTTGCCAGCGCCAATGCTTCGCTTGGCATCGGCCACGAAATTTTCAGCCCAGTTCCGTGGTATTCAGTCCGCTGCATCCCGGTCAGTTGTATCAGGCCACCTTGGCTGGCAACAACCGTTCGATGGCTCGAATCAGGTCGGGAAACTGGAACGGCGTATTGAGGTAGGTGTGTTGGTCATCGCCATCGCCGGTCGAATCCGCTTCGTCCGCGCCGAGAATGACCTGCGGCACATCGCGCCAGTTGCGGTTTTTTCCCGACTTGTGAAGGGGCAGGGCGGCAGCATCAATGACCAGAATATCGGGGCGTCCAGCCGCTTCGCCTGGCAGTTGCTCGACGTGACTGCGCACCCAATCAACCTGCATCCCGCGCGGCGCCAGCACCGCGTGCAGGACCTCCTGGATCTCATGCATTCCGTCTACGACGAGGACTCGTTGTCCGTTGACCACGCTGCCATCCTTCCCTGTTTGGCGAGATCCCAGGTGTGTGAACTGTCGCCCCAGCCTGGGAGGCAGGACGAACAATTCTTTCAGCACATCCAGATGAGCGATCCTTCGCAAATCTGATGCCGGTCTGGCGTTCAATTCCATGCGACTGAACTGAACGAACCTGGGACGGGCGGGAGCATACCGGCAGATCGAGATCTTGTCAAAAGCAAGTTGCGCCGCTGAATCACGGGGTTTACGCGGCTTCGCCAGCCTGCCCGAACAACATAAGTTCGATGTTCGTGCCCAGACCTCAGGCGAGCCGGGGGCGTAAGCCCCCGGATTCTTCGTTGCGGGGAATCCCGGGGCTTACGCCACCGGGCTCGCCTGGGATTTCACGTAATCAGGGACGCGTAGCGCTAAGCCAATGCGGCCAGAACCTTGGCACCCATTTCACTGGTGCTGATGCTGGGGCCGCCCGCGGCGATGTCTTTCGTCCGGAAACCTTGTTCCAGAACGCTTTCCACCGCAGCTTCGACCGCCTTGGCTTCCGTTTCCAGTTTCAGCGAATACCGCAACAACATGGCGGCCGCCAGAATAGTGGCCAGCGGATTGGCCAGACCTTTGCCAGCAATGTCCGGAGCCGAGCCATGGATCGGCTCATAGAGTCCCGGCCCACTGCTGCCCAACGATGCTGACGGCAACAATCCCAGCGAACCGGGCAACATCGACCCTTCGTCAGTGAGAATATCGCCGAACAGGTTCGCGGTGACGATGACGTCGAAGTCGCGCGGGCGAGCAATCAAATGCATGGCCATCGCGTCAACCAGCACCACGTCGTACTGCACATCGGGGAATTCTTCGGCCATAATGCGAGCCGCAGTCCGCCGCCACAGCCGCGACACTTCCAACACGTTGGCTTTGTCGACCGAGGTGACCTTGTTCCGTCGGCCGCGGGCCGCTTGTGCTGCCAGACGCACCACGCGTTCGATTTCCGCCGTGTTGTAAATCATCACGTTCCAGGCCTCTTCGCCCGAGGCGTGCGGGCGCTTGCCCGATTCACCAAAATAGACGTCGCCCGTCAGTTCCCGAAAGAACAGAATGTCGACCCCTTCAACAATGTGGCGTTTCAGGGGCGAGGCATCCAGCAGAACCTGATGCGGCTTGATCGGCCGGAGATTGGCGAACAAACCGAGTTCCTTGCGGAGCTTCAGCAGACCGACTTCGGGACGGGTCTTGGCATTGGGATCGTCCCATTTGGGGCCACCCACAGCCGCCAGTAGGATGGCGTCCGAAGCCCGGCACGCATCCAGAGTTTCGTCGGGCAGGGGGGTGCCGTGGCTGTCGATGGCATTGCCACCCATGGGGCAGGATTGGAACTGGAAGTGATGACCGAACTTCTCGCCCACTCGTGCCAGAATTCGCTGCCCCTCAGTCATGACTTCGGGACCAATACCATCACCGGGCAATAAGACGATTTTCGCTTCCACGACCGTTCCGACCTTTCTGAGCACTGCTGACAGGCAGGCAACCTGATTCCCAAACACAATGAGGGCTCGTGCGGCGACGCTGTTTTGAATGTGCGCCGCAAACCACTGAGATTTCACCCATTTCACTCTAACGGCAGTCGCGCGGATCTTCCAGCGGGAGCCGCTCTTCCAGCGAAATCCACGTACAGCACTGGTGGCTGGCGACAGTCCGCTTGGAACGAACGCACCATTCGCCTTACGGCAAGCAGCACTCCTGGTTTTCCGTTTGTTTCCTCCGAAGTGTGAATCAGGTCTGGCCCTCCCATTCGATTCGTGCGTCACAACCGAAAAAGTACGCAACCGGTCGTCCATTTCCCGCCTGGAAGGCTCAAAAAAGACGAGGGCCGCGGTCGATACGAAGGATGGCTGGAGGAATTTTTCTTTCTCTGTGGAAAATTCTTTTGCGCTGGAGAGTCACGTCACGGATGGACCTAACCCACAATATCGCAGTTTGAACGTCAGTTGAATCGGTCGCCACCAATGGTCGGCCGGTTCGCCCCGCGTTCACGAGTCGAGCGGATAGAATCCATGTTGCGTGCATCGTTTTTTGCGGGCGGAATGTTTGTCATCATGCTGGGGCTCTCCACAATGTTTGTGGACAAGCTGGTCCTGCACGTGAAGGATGACCCCCAGCGAGACCCCAACTTCCGCGGATTCTTCACCTCCATCAATGAGAACAAGCAGCACGTCTTCGATCCCCCTGACTGGGCGGGCTTCAGCCTGTTGTCAGTCGGAGGCATCACAATTCTGTACTCGTTGGCTCTGCCCAGAGCGGGACATCACTAACCAACAGAGCAGGGCTCACACTGCCCCGGCTGCGATCTACCGGGGGCACCCCGGAGTGCAACAGCCGGGTTCGATCGAGACAAAATTCCGAATGAAGGCCGAGTTTCCCAAAGTAGCCTTCATCGCTCCGCGTGAAGATCGCCGAGCGCGCGATCGAAAACCGGGAACATTCCAGCCCGTACCCGTTCTTGGCGGACTTCACGCGGAGCGATGCAGGCTACTTTAAAGACGACGAAGTCGGGGCCAGGTTTTCGAAACTGGTCCATGGCGGCCAGATCGGGCGTTCGCCCCGGTCAATCTGACGGTCCTTTTCCAAAACTCGCAGGCCCAGACCTCTGCTCAGGCGCCTTCGACAATGTGCCGGAATTCATTGAACCGCACGTATTCCCAGTGGCGGTATAATTGCGACGTTTTCACCAGTTGGGCATGTGTCCCGCGGGCGGCGATCTGGCCCTGGTGCAGCAGAATGATTTCGTCGCAGCGGCGCAGTGTCGCCAGTCGGTTGGGCAGATAGAGAACTGTCCGCTTCGCGGCAATTCGCTGATAGGCATCGTCGATCAGTGACTTCGTATCCTCATCCAGCGCCTCGACAGGTTCCTCGATGATCAGCAGAGCCGGGTTGCGCAACACGGCGCGGGCCAACGCCAGACGGAAAGCCTGGCCGGCATCCAGCGCCTCGCCGTGTTCGCCGATCACCGTTTCATACCCCTGCGGCAACCGCGAAATGAAATGTTGCGCATGAGCAATCTTCGCTGCTTCCATGATCTCTGAGAGACTCGCCCCTGACTGGCCGGCGGCAATGTTCTCTTGCACGGTCCCGGTAAAGACGACGTCGGGACCTCCCGCCACCAGGATCTCGGCCCGCAAGCTTTCCAGAGTCACCCAGGCGATATCCTCACCATCAATCAGGACCTGCCCGGCCTGAGGATCAATAAAACGGGGCAGCATCGAAACCAGGGCCAGGGCACCGCGCGAATCGGTCGAGATGATGGCGACTTGCTGCTGCGCCGAAATATTGAGACTCAATTGATCGAGCAGCGTCACCTTGTCCGATGTGACATAGGTCACGTCCATGAACTCGATACTGCGTGTCAGCGGCTGCAGGAACTTGGCCCCCACTGCCTGGCCCACTTCCGGAATACGGTCCAGGTACCGGAAGACACGCATCGCCGCCGGCACTGCATCTTCCCGAGCCTCGTACGCGTTCTGCCAGTTCCGGATCGAATAACCAACCCCGGCAAAACACACCGCCAGGATCAGAGCCGCGGCGAGCGAAAAATGCTCAACGGGAGTTGTCAATTCGACTCCCACCAGCGCCAGAACGATCACCCCGCACAGCCAGACGATAATGCCCTCCAGCCGGCTCAGGGCACCACGCCGTCGCTCGAGGTTATTCACATCGGCCTGATAGCGATCCAGGTACTTTTTGAAATGCTCCTGCGCGGCTTGTTCCATCCCGTAGCCACGGACCAGCCGGCTGCGCGTCAAACTTTCTGACAGCAATCGCAACTCATCCTGCGCGTGCGCCACGGCCAGTTTGTGAGCTTGAATCAATTCGCGGCGGCGATGTTCGTGGATCAGCCAGCCAAACAGCAGCGGCACCCCGCAGTAGAAGCAGACTTTGGCATCAATCATCAGTGCCAGCAGCACCAACAGAAAGATCCGAGCGGGCTCACCGGTCCAGGCCGCCAGCCAATAGCACAGTGTGGTCCGTAACTGACCGATCTCGTCTTTGAACAGCCCTAAAACCTGGGCCGTATCAGCGCGCTGCAGATCTGCCGGCCCCAACCGCAGGGCCTGACGATGCAGATGCGATCGCAATTGGCCCACGGTCTCGAGCTCAAGTTGCGTTCGCTGCCGTCGGGCCAGTTTCAGGCAGAGCCAGAGGACCAGTCCGAAACCGCTGCCGGTCAGGATTAAGACCAGGCAAGTCACTTGCGGGCTCAGGCCATACTCCAGCCCGAATACCCGGCGCGACAGGAATGCCAAACCCTTGCCAAATACCTGCCGCCGATTCCGCCAGGCCACCTGCGCGAAGCCTGGAGAGATTTCAGCCGCCTTCGTATCGGCCCCGTGGGTCGTGGGTTCGGTCCCGAAGAACTGCGTATAGACATCGGCCGAGATCCGAATCGGCTGACCTTCTCCGACGACGAGACACAGTTCGAGCGTCAGAAAGGAGATCACGAGAATGATCACCAGGGAAACGGCGGCGGCCAATGACCAGAGGTTGGCCCGCAACGCACGACCGCGGAACAATTCCCGGTTCGAGAATACGCGGTCGAAAATCTTCGGTTCCCGAGTGCTCACAATGGCTGCCTCACTCTCCGCAAGTACGGAGCTAGACTCGCACGGATCGGCACGTGGGGCTGCACGATCACTGGAAATGCTTATCGAGATAATTGCGTATCAATACAGAGTATCGCGATTCCGTCGAAAATTCGACTGGCTGGTCAGGGAGACTGCGAGAAACGCCGCCGGTTCCAGCAAGAATTGAGAGTTTCAGCGAAAGAAGCGGATTGCGCAAACTCTTCCGGGCCGGGCTGAACTATTCGACTCGCTCGAAGCTCATGCGAGTGCATTTATGATGCTCTTCCTGGCGGGACCTCGCAGGCCCTCCTATCCAGCAGCACGTCCCGCATCCTCCACTATTCATCAGCTGCCGGACCGCGCGAACCTTTCTGCCAGAAGAGCCGATTGCGGGTCAGGATCTTCAGTCGCAGGGCGCACGAGAGACAGAACTTTTCCGTGCCCCGTTGAATATAGAGCTCACCGTTCGCCAGCAGATGGAACCAGTCTTCCCCCGGATTCTTGGAATAGCAGTACTCCTGCTCCCAGGTCTGCTTGATCGCCGCTTCCCAGCCCGCCTGCTGGGGAACGTACAGCCGGTGATCGCGCCCCGGCGGAGTCGTCGGCGCAGATTCAATGACAATATCCCGCTGAATAAATCCAGCTGGAGGAGGATCGTCCCCGGATCCTGCAAGAGCTTGGTCGGTCATGAAACTGGCCTGCTGCGCTGAAGGTGAATCGGCAACTTTCATTCTAGCGGAACGACCAGTTTTATCATGGGCCATTCCTATTCCATAGCCAGACATGGCGAGTCGGAAGCTCCTCAGGGAGGTTCCAGACACCGCATCTCAGATTGCGCGGCAGTGTCACATAAGTACTTGAGCTGCTAAGGACTTATTTGCACGCCCCAAAGGCCTTCAGGGGCGGAAGTCTGCGTAATCTGCGGAGTCTCTGCGAGGAGGTAGATCCTGTAATCCGCTTCCCAGCGAAAAATACCGTCCGCGTTCGACGACGTTTCTACAGATATGCAGCACACAATAGGTCGGCTGCGCCAACTGGGAAGACTGCTGAATATTTAACAAACGCGACGTCTAAAGCACTCTCGTAAGCGACACAATGTGCTGCCAGCTAATAGTTTACAGCGCAGAACCTGCATACACAGCAAGGTCCGCACGACGCTTAAAACCCTCAGAATGAGCCGCAAGGTTCCGACTAGGTAAACTGTGCGCATCGTACCCCGGGGCTTCAAGCAGTTTTGGAGGGCTGGTCGATTTGCTTGTCGGTAGTCTTGACTGGAATCTCGGATCCCGATCCTGCATCCGCTGGGTGTCGGCGGAGTGATTCGCGATTATTGCCATCAACCCTTGACTCGCCTGCCGCAAAGACTTGATTATGCATCTTCGCCCAGTGAGCCGAGGCTGTCGAACCCTGTGTTGCCTGACCTTGTTGTGGTCGGGGCTCATGGTAACGACCGCTGCGGCGACCGAAAGTCGGCGGACTCTACTGGTGAAAGCCGTGGAGCGCGTTAGTGATTCGGTCGTCAATATCCACAGCGAGAAATCCTCGCGAGATCAATCCCCCGGGTATGGCCAGGTGGCTGCCCGCAAGATCAATGGGATGGGCACCGGCATCATCATTGATGAGCGGGGCTATATCGTCACCAACCAGCATGTGGTGATGGATACCGACTCGCTGCGGGTGACGCTCAAGAATCGCAGTACCTTCCGGGCTGAATTGATCTCGTTCGATCCCAAGCATGACCTGGCCATCATCAAGATCAACTCGTCCACGCCACTGCCGGTCGCCCCGATGGGGACGTCGACCGACATCATGCTCGGTGAAACGGTCATCGCCATCGGCAATGCGTTCGGTTACGAGCACACCATTACCGAGGGGATCGTCAGTGCCCAGGGCCGCGATGTCGAAGTCAATGAAAAGCAGGGCTATAAGAACCTGATCCAGACCGACGCCAGCATCAATCCGGGGAACAGCGGTGGTCCGCTGGTGAACATGGATGGTGAAGTGGTTGGAATCAACGTGGCGATTCGTGCCGGTGCCCAGCGAATCGGGTTTGCGATCCCGATCGACGACGCCCGCGTCCGGATTGCCAAGTTGCTCGATATCGAACGTCTCAATTACACCTGGCATGGCCTGGTAGGCCGCGACCTGAAGACCGCTTCCGACAAGATGCAGCTGGTCGTCCAGTCAGCCAAACCCGACAGCCCCGCACTGCTCGCCGGATTGCAGATGGGCGACGTGATCACTCGGGTGGGTGACCAGTCTGTGGCCGATCAGGCCGACTGGGAACGCTCGCTGCTCGGATATAACGCCGGTGAAAAGATTGATGTCTACGTCCTGCGTGATGGTAAAGAAACACCTCTGGCTCTCTCGCTCGCTTCGATTCCGAATGCTCCCCCGCTGGCCCAGCGAGCAAAACCAGTCGCCCGGACCACCACTGTGGCTCGAGCCAACAACCCGGACGCTGTGATCCCGCCGATGACTCCTGATGAGGAGCGGATCTGGCAAACCCTGGGCATGCGACTGGGACCCGCCCCGGCCAGCAAGATTCAGAAGATCAACAATCGCTTCAACGGCGGGATGACGGTCACCGAAGTCCGGCCCGACAGCCCGGCTGCCAAAGAGCGAATCTACAAGGGCGACATCCTCTGCGGGCTGCACATCTGGCAAACCGAGAACCTCGACAATGTGATGTATGTCCTGAATCACACCGAACTGTCGACCTTCGGCCCGCTGAAGTTCTTCGTGATCCGCGACGCCAAAACGCTCTACGGCCACCTGACAGTGACCAGCACCGAATCGCAGCAGACGGCTCAGCAAACGGAAGCCAAGTAGGCGTCTGTTAACGAGGAGCCAACGAACGAAAACCATTCTCACCCGGCGTCAGCCTAGCTGACGCCGGGTGATTTCGTTTTCCGGCATTCTGCCCATTTGGGATCGCATGCAATATCATTCGTCCGTCGGGCCATATCCCGCATGGATCTACCCGTGTCAGGGGTGACGAGCGCGCACCGACACTGCCCCCGAGGCATCGCCTCCATTCCAGAGCCTGTTGACGAAAACGACCGCCCATGGCTGGCCTGTTACCATTTACTCGGCATCATCGCTGGACCGCAGTACTGCTGCTGGCGGTCGCAATCCTGTTGGGCGGGTTGTCGATCAAGCGAGTCGTCAACGGCAATTCAGACTTCGGTGGCAACTACCGCCACTGGCGCGCCAACTTGCAGAAACCGACGCTGCCGGAACGTCGCGAGGGCATCCAATCTGAAGATCCGGACGCATACCCGCCCATTACCTATGCCTTGTACGCCCCCCTGGGAGCTTTACCGCTGGTGGCCGCTGCCGCACTGTGGTATCTCGTCAATCTGGGATGTTCGGTCTACCTCTGGAATGCAGCCCGCTTGTGGCTGAGTTCGGAGTTCGAAAACCTGCCCGAACAAACCGGCGGACCCGCCACGAATTCCGGCTGGCTGACCCGCTGCGGGCCGCAACGCCTCTTGAACCTGGCAGTGCTCGCCATCCTTCCTGCCTGGATCGGCAGCCTGTTACTGGGGCAGAACATGCTGCCGCTGATGGCATTAACCTGGGGTGCCTTCCAACTCGCGCAACGCCAGAAACCCTGGTGGGCCGGGAGCCTGCTGGCCCTGGCAGCCACGCTGAAAGTCTTCCCCGTGGTCTTTCTGCTCCCCTTTCTGCTGACTCGCAACTACCGGGTGATCCTCGCGTTTGCGGGGACTGGCCTGTTCCTGTTGGCAGGCGTTGGCAGCCTGTATTTCGGCCCCGGGACCAACCTGGACTTTCATCGCAAATGGCTGAAATTTGCAGTCCAGGGCCCCGAAAACCGCGCCCCAGATCCGCGCGATCCCAACACCGTACGGGGCTCGTTGCGTTACCACAATCAGTCGATCGAGGCAGTGTCAGCGCGGCTGCTGACAGATGTCCCCATCCACAATCGACCGGGTGCGCCCCGCGTGAATGTGTTGAATGTGCCGGCAGCCACCTGGCGCCCGATTCGCTCGGCCGCGACCGCCCTGTGTTTGCTGCTGGGACTCTTCACCCTCTATCGCAGTACGCAGAGTCGCAACCTGCCAGGCGCGACTGCCATCGCCAGCGAGGCAGGTCGCCATGGCGATGCATCGATCGAAACGTATTCCATCGTCAGCCTGCTGCAGCTGTTTGTTTCGCCGATTGTCTGGTCGCACTATTACATTTGGTTGTTCTGGCCGATCCTGCTGCTCCTGGTAGAAACTCGCCGAGGCCGGCCGGGCGGCCTGGCCATCTTCGCGGCCTGGCTGATCGGCGTGCCCTTAATGGCCGTCCCCGAACTCCGCGCCATCGGCCTGCACCTGTGGCTGACGCTGGCCATCTTCACCTGGCTGTGCTGGCCCAGAATTCGCGAGATCTTCCGCTGATCAGGCGCCCTTCACACTTCACACTTCACCGGCGCGGCGCCTTAAAGCCCCCGCCGCGGTCGGCAATCGGTGCGTCACGATCGGTCGGTGGTTCCATCGCCGG